>JBPCVZ010000140.1:0-14153 GCA_051010015.1 Hyphomicrobiaceae bacterium | reverse complement strand
GCCTCAATGAACCGTGCGCATCCACTCTTGAACTCCTCGAGCTTGCCATCGTGAACCTTGAAGTAAGGGACGATCGTGCAGCAATTGTCTGGTTGGGCCATAGATTCCTCCATTGTGTCTTGAACGGATTTATCGAGACTGGACCGGCAATCGCGCCAAGACAAGTGGGCATGGCTGGCGGTGAGCACCGGCGCGGCTCGATCATTGGCGTTCACCGCGCCGCAGCGCGTCGTTGCTCAAGGGCCATGAGGCGGCATATGGCTGGCGCCGGATGTGCGCCCGGAAGCACTTGCTTCGGCTGGAACGAAACTTCCTATCGGCATGTTGTTGCGCGACTTGCGGGCAAACCCTACGCTTGGCGCCAACAAAATCTTCTGGATTGGAGGTCTGCTTCATGTCGAGCAAGACCGTGCTCGTGATTGGCGCCACCGGCCTTGTCGGCAACGCCGCCATGCAGCACTACGCATCGCAGCCCGATACGCGGGTCATCGCGGTTTCCCGGCGGCAGCCGCAGGAGACTTTTACGGCCGATTTCATTTCGATCGATCTGCAGGACCGTGCCAAATGTGCTGCCGTCTTCGGCGATATGGCAGATGTCACGCATGTCGTCTATGCCGCGCTCTATGAAAAGGCCGGGCTGGTGGCCGGCTGGCGTGAGGACGACCAGATCGAAATCAACGCAAGCATGTTGCGCAATGTGCTTGATCCGCTGCTTGGCGTTGCGACGGGACTCAAGCACGTTTCATTGCTGCAGGGGACCAAAGCCTACGGGAGTCATGTTCGCCCGATGCGCTATCCGGCGCGAGAAGGCAGATCAGAAGCCCGGGACATACCGAACTTCTACTGGCAGCAGGAAGACATGATCCGCGAGCGACAGCGAGGCAATGCCTGGGCGTTCACGATCTTCCGGCCGGTCCTGATCGTCGGCTATTCGCTCGGTGCTGCAATGAACCTGATACCGGCCATCGGGGTCTACGCGGCAATGCTCAAAGAGCGTGGTGAGCCGCTGCACTATCCAGGCGGGCCGGCTCGCGTTTCCCAGGCTGTCGATGCGGGCCTTCTCGCCCGAGCCATGGCCTGGGCCGGGGACGCCGAGACGGCTCGCAACGAGATTTACAACGTTGCAAACGGCGATGTCTTCGCCTGGCCGCACGTTTGGCCGGCACTCGCACGGCAGTTCGGAATGGAACCGGGCGTTGATCGCTCGATGTCTCTTGCACACGAGATACAGCCGAATGAGGCTGTTTGGCAGAACATCGTGACCAGGCATGGCTTGGTGGCTCCTGATCTCAGAAGCTTCGTCGGGCTTTCCTTCGAGTACGCGGATTTCCAGATGGGCTTTGGGCGCACGACGCCGGCACCAGCAGCGTTCTCTTCGACCATCAAGTTGATGCAGGCCGGCTTTCAAGAGGTGATGGACACGGAGGCGATGCTGGTTGGGTGGATACGTCACTTCCAGGAGCGGCGTCTGCTGCCTCGCTAAATGAGTTTGGTCTCTGCCCGCTAGAACAAACCCATCCCCCGCTGATTTCGGCGACCAGTGTTGCTGTTCCGCCAGCCTCGCGAAAAATGCGCCGAGACACGGGTTCTCTATCCATTTGCATAGGCTTTGAGCGTGAGTAACTCACCGTTAAGGCTGCAAAAAAGCCGACGGATCGGTTATTGTTGGCCGCGTCGGACAGGTTGAAATGATCTCATGATCATACAACCTGTGAGTCCAGCCAAGTGCAAGCAATTTGGTCTATACTTGGCCCCGACAGTTCACGCTTGGCCTTTTTCAATAGGGATGCCCGCGAACCAAAGGAATATTTCATCACTGGCCTCGACTGCGAATGTATTCGCTTTCTCCGTCGTTTGGGCACTATTCAAAAATTACTGAGCACAAACCTTCAGTGCGTTTGTCCCTGGCGTTTCTCCAGAAACAGAAAGGATAGAGCAATGAAAAGGTTGTTGATATTTGCAGTGTTTCTGCTCGTTTCAGTCAATGTCGGGTATGCCCGGGAGCAGGCGTGCATGGCCATTCCCCGCGAAGTGCTTGTCGAGACTCTGAGAGGCACGCACAAGGAACAGACGGTCGGCGTCGGTATCGGCAATCAGGGCCGTTACATCGTCGAGCTGTTCGCATCCAAGACAGGTTCTTTTACGCTGATCATCGCGTTTCCTGATGGCCGCGCGTGCATGCTTGCCGGGGGCACGCAATGGCAGACGGTCAAGCCGGATCTTGCCTTGTTCGATCTGCCGAGCTGAACGCTCCAGCGCCTGTCTCCCTCAAAGGCAGACAGGCTCTGATGCGCTGAGCGATGACCGAATACCTTGGTTGTTGCGATCGCTCAGCGTGGCTCGATGTCCTTTCTTGCACGCAAGGGTCGTCACAGATATTGCGTGGCGGATCCTTGGTCCGGAGCTTGCAGCATGACCGAATATGTCTACGCCCTGACCCACCCGAATATGCCGGGCTTGATAAAGATCGGCGTAACGACGACAGCGCCAGAGCAGCACGCGCGTGAGCTCTCCGCATCCAACATCGTGCCCGGTAAATTTGATCTGCTGTGCGCGATCGAGGCGATTGACGCTGTCAATATCGAGGGAGAAATGCACCAGCTGCTGGCGGCCCACCGCGTTGCCGATCGAGATTTTTTTGAGATCGATGCTGAGGCGGTGCTGTCGTGCTTTCGGCTGGCCCAGTGCCACGCGAGGCCGTACGACCAGAATGACCTTTCTGCGCCAGATCAGGTGGATCATTTTGCGATCGACAGCGCCCATCCGCTACCCGTTCGCAACGTGCCTCTGGATGATGTTCGTGCAGCGTACACCGGATGGGATGGCGGCAGTGAACCGGATGAAACGTAGCAACGGTCGCCGTCAGGGCCAAACTTGCAGCAAACTCCGGCAAGAACGATCAGAAGTTTTGGGTGCCTTCAGCTAGGATTGTGAAGCGGGACCAATGCCTGAGATGGTCAGATTTCGATGAGTAGGTGGGTCGCCGTAGCTTTTACAGGAGTTGTAGTGTGCGCGCTTGCGGCTGGCTACGCTCTGCTCACGAGTCGTGATCCATTCGACAAGTTTGAGGTGGTGGCCGTTGGTTCAGGCCATCCCTCCATCGGCTATCCTGTGACCTATCGATATCATCACGCCAACAGCTCCCAAGACCTCCACGCGACCTGGAAACTCTCGGAAAAGCCGAACATCGGGTCTACGCTTCCGCCGCCGGGCCGAGCCGACCCCTTGGTCGCTTGGACAAAGCCAGATTCGGTTCTTTCACAGGAGTGGGGTGGCGCCCGCCTTCGCGTCTTCGTGGCGCACGGCGTTGAAACGCATCAAACCTTCAAGGCGTGCTACTTCAACGGCGATATGGTACCGGCAAAGCATCGTGTGTGCATTGACTCGAACGTTGTCGATCTTGAATTCCAACGTTGAGTGCCGTCCGCCATGGGTCAGGAAGTTAAGTCTCATTGCTGAGCAATGGATGGCGCAAGTTGGCCCCCTATAGCGAACCCAGTTTGCTCGTTTCGATGTGAATACCTACGGGCCATGTGCGCAAACGCGTGCATGGCGGAGGCCCCGAGCGCAGCGAGGGAATAGCCGTGAGCCCAAAGGGAGCTAAAGCGGGGAGCATTTTATGCGACTTTAGGGCTTGGCAGAGATTTACCCGCCCATGGCGTTTGGCAGGAACGTAACAATCCGGGGCTCGATCGTGATGATGACAAGGGCGAGGATCAACAATAGAAAAAACGGCAAGGCCGCACGCGCAACCTGGAGAATGTTGCGCCCGGTCAGGCCCTGAATGACAAACAGGTTGAAACCGACAGGCGGCGTGATCTGCGACATCTCCACCACGATGACGATGTAGATCCCGAACCAGAGCGGATCGATCCCGACCTGCTCCACCATGGGGAGAATAACGGACGTCGTGAGGACCACGACGGAAATGCCATCAAGAAAACAACCAAGGACGATAAAAAAGACCGTCAGTGCTGCCAAAAGCGCATACGGCGAAAGCTGCATTTCACCGATCCATTCAGCCAGCAGCTTCGGTATCCCGGTGAACCCCATGGCAACAGTGAGGAACGCGGCTCCGGCCAGAATGAACGCGATCATGCAAGATGTTCGCGTCGCACCCATCAGGCCGGCCGAAAAGCTTTGCCAGTTGAGGGACCCGGACAACCACGAGATCAACAGTGCAAGCGCAACGCCGACTGCGGCCGCATCTGTCGGGGACGCAATCCCGGCAAAGATTGATCCGATAACGCCGCCGATCAATGCAAGGACGGGGATCAACAGTCTTGTGCGCGCAAGTTTCTCGGAAAACGGAAGGTCTGCATCCTGCGGCGGAAGCTTGTCCTTATTGAGCAATGACCAGATGACAATGTAGCCAACAAACAAACCCACCAACAGCAAGCCGGGCAGCACGCCGGCAACGAAGAGCCGGGCGATGGATTGCTCCGTTGCCACGCCATAGACGATGAGAATGATCGACGGCGGTATCAGTAGTCCAAGCGTTGCGGATCCAGCCAGCGTACCGAGAATCTGATTTTCCGGGTAACCGCGCTTGGAAAGCTCGGGGAGGGACAACTTGCCAATTGTTGCCGCGGTTGCTGCCGATGAGCCTGACACAGCAGCAAAGATGGCACAGCCAAAAATATTGACATGAAGAAGCCCGCCGGGAAGCCGGTTCAACCAGGGCGATAGACCTGCGAACATCTCTTGGCTGAGCCGGGAGCGGAACAGTATCTCTCCCATCCAGATAAAGAGCGGAAGTGCAGCGAGAGCCCACGAATTGCTCGCCCCCCACACCGTTGTTGCCAGGACGTCCCCTGCGGGCGCACCGGAAAACATGACGATGCCCAACAGGCCGACAGCAAGCAGCGAGAACGCCACCCAAATGCCACTGCCGAGAAAGGCGAAGAGTGCGGCGAGCAACGGGATCGTGAGAGCCAGCCCGCTCATTTCTCCGCCTCATCCGGCTCATGATCCGCAAGCAGGTTTTCCTGTTTGCCCAGGTAACTCGGGTCGGCACCGGTCAGGGTTGTCACGAAATCATCGATGAGTGCGACCAGCAGGACGATCAGCCCCAGAACGATGGGCAACTGCGGGATCCAGATCGGCACGGGTACCATTCCGGGAGACAGATCGTTGTAGGTGTAGGATTGCACCACAAGGTTGGCGGCATACCAGGCAAACCAGGCCGTCAGAGCTGCCGCAACCCCGATACACCAGAGTTCGACGAAACGCCGGGGAACCGGGTCGAGTTTCTGTATCCCGAGCACGACGCGGATGTGCCCGCCTTCTCGCAGGGTGTAGGCTAAGGCAAAGAAAGATGCTGCCGTCAGAAAAAAACCGGTGAAATCGGAGTAGCTCGGGATCGTCAGGCCAATTGCGGATCCCGTTGTCAGCGTCGATACCCTGTCGATGGCATTGAGGATGACTTGTACGACGACGAGCGCGCAGATCGCCGCGAGGAACGTTGCAGCGATGACGCCGCTGGTCTTATAAAGACCGTCCAGATAACGGCGCACTCCCCCCACCCCGCTGCGTGAAATCCGGCAGGTGGCCGATCTGATGATCGACCACCTGCCAGTGATTACTTCTTGTAGGCAGAAAGGATGGCTTCTCCGTCCGTGCCGGCAGAGGCTTTCCATTCCGCCAGCATCTGGACGCCGATGTCGCGCATCCCTTTCATCAATTCGTCAGATGGTTTGACGATCTTGACCCCATTGTCCTTGAGGATGGCAATTTTTGCAGTCGTTTCCTTCTTGCTCATCTCCCAGCCGCGGACTTCAGCTGCTTTCGCGGCGGACAGAACCGCCTCTTGAACTGGCTTGCTGAGCTTGCGGAACGCCTTCTTGTTGATGACAACCACGTTCTTGGGCAGCCATCCCTGGATGTCCGTATACGTGCTGATGAAATCCCAAGCTTTCGAGTTCGCCCCGGTCGAAGGTGAGGTGATCATGGCTTCGACGCGCCCCGTGGAGAACGCCTGCGGGATGTCCGGAACCTCAATCTGGGTCGGTGCTGCGCCGGCCAGCTTTGCCAGTTTTTCAAGCGCTGCATTATAGGTGCGGAATTTCAATCCCTTAAGGTCGGCAACCGAATTGATCGGTTTCTTCGAATAGAGGCTCTGTCCCGGCCATGGCACAGCATACAGAACCATCAGCCCTTGTTTATCGAGAAGTTTTTCAACAAACGGTCGCTGAGCAGCCCATAGCTTGGCCGCGTCGTCGTAGCTTGTTGCCAGGAACGGCTGCGTGTCAGCAGCAAATGCGGGGTTTTCGTTCGCCAGGAGGCCAAGGAAAAACTCACCGGCAGGCACCTGACCACTGCGAACGGCGCGCTTGATCTGCTTGTGCTTGATAAGCGAACCTGCAGAATGAATATTTATCTTCAGCTCACCGTTCGTCTTGGCTTCGACGTCCTTGGCGAACTGCGCAATGTTTACGGTGTGGAACGTCTTGTCAGGATAAGGCGTTGGCATATCCCACGTTGTGCCCGCGACCGCGGCGGTCGTTACGCCGGCCAATGCAATGGCTGCGGCAGCGGACCAGGTTGATAGAACTCTCATAGCTTGCCTTCCTCTTGCGACGTCTTGTGTCCAGTCGAGCGCTCGTTGGCAGAGTGACAGCGACACCTCGTAGTCCATTGCTTGCCTAGGCTACCGCGGTTCAACCAATTTCGATTTTCACCGACCCCCGGGACGCATTGATTGAGTGCAAACGACATATTCTTTTTATCCGATCACACCATTGGCGAAAGTTAGCACTATTTGTTTTCGGAACAGTTAAGCGGAGTAAAATCGAGCGCTGATGGTAGCCTGATTTTTCCGATAGAAAACAATAGTGTTGTGGTTGGATGGATCATTGGAGGCGGAAGCATCCTTGCCAAAATCACTATTGCTCCGCCGCTAATAACGTTACCTGAAAGTCAAACCGTTTCGATTTGAGACGGAAGTTGTACGCTCTTAAGCCAGTAGTCGTTGAGGGCCCGCACGGCGTCAAGCAGCCCCGCAAAGGTCACCGGCTTGGTGATGAAGGAATTCACGCCCAGGTCGTATATGCGAGCAATGTCTTCATCGGCATTGGAAGTTGTGAGCACGACAACCGGAATCCTTCTTAGAATTGGATCTGCCTTGAGATGAGCAAGCGCTGTTCGGCCATCCATTCGAGGCATGTTCAGATCAAGCAGAATGATGCTTGGCAAGTCAGATGCATTTCGGTGTGACCATTTTTCCTCAGCTCTGAGATACTGAAGCAGATCAACGCCATCTTCGACATAATCTCGGTGATTGCTGAGGTGGCATTCTTGGAAAGCGTCCTCGATAAGCAATCGATCATCTGCATCGTCGTCGGCAACCACGATACTCAATTGATCAGATTTACGCATTCGCCTCATTCTCCATTCTTGCAGCAGTGGGTATTCGATTTATTCTGTGAGCCAGGCTCGCTTCGCCACCGCCGAAGTTCATCCTAAACTTGTCAGAGCCGCTCAACCTTGCCCGATCTTCAGCCGTAAATTCAGGACAACAAGCTGAGTCGGCCTTTCCGCCGGACCTGAATTGACTCCTGAGTGCATCAATTCCCCACCCATGCTGGACCCCACGTGCTGTGATGCGATGCAGTGACAGCAACCATGCAACACCGCCAAGACCTTGAGTGTGACATGAAATATTTACAATCGTATTAGCGGATCGATTAAATCACGCACTAAAACCCAATGATTGCCGGAGGGTTATTACCCAGATACTGCACAATCGGCGTACACAAAATCACGCTGCATCCGCTGGGAACTGCTCTTCTAAACGACGCTGTAGACTGCGAACCCCGAAATCTTGATGGCCCTTGCTGAGCAAGCTTTCTGTTGATCGATGGCAAGCCGGCTCCCCGATCAAAAAGCCTTGCATTAGCTGGCATCTCTCTGAGCGCAGAAATTCGACATGTGCTTCATCTTCGACACCCTCCGCAACAACATCGAAGCCGAGATTCCTAGCTAGGCCGAGGACGGACCGCAATATTTCTTCAGCCTGATTGCAGTGACCGATTTTTGCGACGAATGATTTGTCGATCTTGATGCTGTCGAAAGGAAACGCGGTTAAAGAGCACAAAGATGAATAACCCGTGCCAAAATCATCCATTGCGACCGATACACCAATGTCTTTCAAGGAAGTAAGGGTTCCGAGGGTACGTTTGAGATCATCGATGAACACGGATTCGGTGATTTCCAGTTCAAGGTGCCGAGCGGAAAAGCCGGTGGAATCAAGTACATCGCGGACCGAAGAGACAAGATCACTGTGTTTGATTTGAACCGGGGAGACGTTGACAGCTAACCGATAGCCTTGCGGCCAATGAGATGCAATCTCACAAGCTTTGCGAAGTACGTGCTCACCCATCTCGATGATAAGGCCGTTGTCTTCCGCTATCGGCACGAACTCGTCTGGCGGCACATAGCCGTATTCTGGATGGTGCCATCTTGCCAGGGCTTCAAAACCAATAATGTTGCGATCGAAAACGGATGCCTGAGGTTGAAAGAACACTTCGATTTCACCGGCAGCAACGGTTCGTTTGAGATCGTTGGCAAGCTTTCTACGTTTCCGTAGTCGTTCATCCATACTGCGATCGAATAGGCTGACGCTCGTGCCCAAACTGGCCTTGGCGCGATACATCGCGGCATCAGCATTGGAAAGTAGTGTTTCAGCGGCTGAGCCGTGACGCGGAAAGATTGCCGCGCCGATGCTGACCTCTGACATGAGAACTTTGCCTTCTAAGGCAATCGGTCGTTCGAGGGACTTCTGAATTCTGGCTGCGAGAGTAGGCGTATCGCCATCGCTGTCAGTCTTCCGCTGGATTGCAACGAATTCGTCGCCGCCAAGACGGGCAAGGAATTCATCACTTTTCAGCACCCTCGATAGGCGATCGGACATCGCCACCAGCAGGTCATCTCCCATCTGGTGCCCGAAGACATCATTGATTTCTTTGAACCGATCGAGATCTAGCGTTAGCAGGTGAAACTCGCTCTTGCGATCTTTGGCACGTTCGATTTCTTCCGCCAAACGAACATTGAATGCCGACCTATTGGGCAATCCCGTCAAGCTGTCATGCATTGCAAGATGGGAAATCTTGCGCTCAGCTCGCCGCCTCTCCTCCAGAGCTTGCACACGCTCACTAACGTCATGAAGCGCTGTCAACTTCCCACCATCGGGCAAGTTGGCGCTGTGAACATCGTATGTAGCGTCCGCGAGGCTTACGTCGCCGCCATTCCGATTGAAGATCTTGGACTGCAGGTGTGCAACGGGACATTCATCCGAGCCGGTAGTGATTCGCTTGGCGATATCGGCAAAACTGGCGTTCCACAAGATGGGACATTCATTCTCGTCCGTCACCAGAACTGCAGCATTTGCGTTATTGATAACGGTGTTGAGCAATTGCCTGCGTGAGTGATTTGCAACCGCATACCGTATTGCCCGGTCAAGCGAATTCGCCGTGAGTTTATCCTTCGCGAGGAAGTCGGAGGCGCCCGCCTCAAGGGCGGCCTGATCGACGGACTTCTCGGCGACACCTGTGAGAAGTATGAGAGGGACCTCGATGCTTTCAACTCGAAGCATCTCAAGGAAGTCGATTCCGGTTCTCCCGCCGAGCCGGAAGTCGCACAGGACAACATCGAACTGTGCCGTCGTCAGCTTGGTCAGCCCGACTTCCCACGTATGGGCGACATCGATCTCGAAGTTGACATCCGGAATCTGCAGTAAGGTATCTTTGATAAGATAAGCATCATCGTCGTCATCATCGACAATCAGGATATTTCGGCATCTAATTGTCTTCATATCGAACCTGCGACCGCAAAACTTTCGTTCTCTGTTATCCAATTCCAAGCGGAAAATTCTATTAAGAACAGATAACCAATTGTTGGCAGCGTTAATCAGCAATTGGCCAAACGACTAAATTTAGATCCAAATTCAGGACATGTTTGAACGATTGGCTAGGATTGCGCCCTGGCGGTTGTCACTGATCGCGGTCAGCCATCAAACAAAACCGGTCGGGACAACGGTCTGACAGGTCCGGATTCCCTGCGCCGATGCTCCGTCGGGTCTCATGCGCGCTTTCTGCGAAACCGGCACCGCAACGCAGCTGGTGCCACATCAATACGGGGACGGTCAGGCAGCCGTTGCACGAGCGAGAGCCGACAGCAGAAACCGAAGGATGATGTCGCTTTGTGGCCTGTCGGGTAGATCAGAACGACACAGGTCTCGGGTGCAATGCGGACACACGCGCGCCTGGTTGTGTCGCGGGCGGAATGTTGCGGCGCACATGCAGAAGGGGGCGGCATCGACCTTCGATGCGGCCCGCATCACGGCCTTTAAGAGTCTTTTCCGCTTGGAGGGCCAGAACGGCAAATCACGCCTCTCTCGGTGAAACCGGAGAACGCTAAAACGATCGACTGATGGCCAGCCCGATACCAATTGCATGACCGAACACGATTGTAGCGTTGCGCAATTCTGTGCCTATATTGCGAGCCTGACACGCGTTGAGAGAGAAAAATGACTGAATCGTTTGGCCTCGCCAGGAATGCCCCTGCCGCCTTGGATCCTTTCGACGATCAATTCCTGCTCGATCCCTATCCTTCTTACGAGATGCTTCGCGATGCCGGTCCCTTGGTCTTTCTCGAAGCCTACGACTCGTGGGCCACGGGTCGCCATGAGGTCATCAGCCGAATCCTGTCCAATCACCACGCATTTTGCTCGGGGCGAGGGGTCGGTCTTGCAAACTTTGATCGCGAGAAGCCATGGCGTAAACCGAGCCTGTTGCTGGAAACGGATCCACCTGCCCATACCGTAAACCGAACCGTGATCAGCCGCGCTCTATCGCCAAGCGTGCAACGCGAACTACGTGCGACAATCGAAGAACAAGCTGCAAAGTTCGTTGAAGAGGCCGTCCGACGGAAGACGGTCGAAGCTGTTGACGAATTCTGCAATCGTTTTCCCTTGCGAGTCTTTGCCGATGCCGTGGGAGTTCCCGAAGTCGGCCGCGAACATCTGATCGCTTACGGCAGCATGGTGTTCAACACGATGGGCCCCAAGAACGACAACTACCGACGTGCCATGGAGAACCATGAAGAGGTTATTGATTGGGTATCGAACGCCTGCCTGCGTTCATCTCTGAGACCGGACGGGCTCGGCGCGATGATTTATCAAGCCGCCGACATGGAAACGATCGATGAAGATTCGGCAGCACTGATCGTCCGTTCGTTTCTTTCAGCAGGCATCGACACCACTGCAGCGGCGGCAGCCAACCTGCTGTTTCTGTTTGCCGAGCATCCGGAGCAATGGCAAAAACTGAAGCAAGACCCCAGCTTGACCAGGAACGCAATCGAAGAAGTCCTGAGGTTGGAATCTCCGTTCCAGATGTTTTTCCGCACGACGACCGAACCAGTCGTCATCGACGGCGTGCAACTCGCGGAGAATGAGAAGGTGTTGCTGTGCCTCGGTGCCGCCAATCGTGACCCGAGCCGCTGGACTCAGCCAAATGAGTTCGACATCACGCGCAAGGCGACCGGCCATCTCGCATTTGGTATGGGCATCCACGGTTGCGTCGGTCAGAATCTGGCGCGGCTGGAACTCGAGCTCCTCGTGACGGCACTGCTTGAGCGTGTTGCCGCGTTCGAGATTGAGGAGGTGCCGGTCTGGCTGCAGCACAATACATTGCGAACCCTCAAGGAATTGCGACTTCGATTCGTGGCAGACTAGAGCGTCGGGCGATAAATATGAGACAATTCTGTTGCCAAGCGGTGAGTCAACCAGCAGGAGAAGTGTGCAGCCCGTAGCCCGGCTACGGGCAAGCGCTTCGACGCACTGGGTGGCCGCCGCTTGGCAACCCTTCGGGCCGGGCGGATTTGGCCCGATCCCGGCGCGGCCCGTCTCGACCGTAGCACCGCTACGCTCTTCGCCGGTCCGCTTGATCTCGAACCAAATCCGCCTCGGCAAAATGGTTCATATTTATCGCCCGACGCTCTGACCAACTGAGATAGCTGCATTTGGAACGATTTGGCCGGCTCTATGTCTGACGGATACGCCGATGCCCTGGCGCGCCCAGGTTGCTTCCAGTTGCGCCTGAGCTTCAAGCATGCTGTGCTCGGAGTTCAGGTTTCAGCGTCGAGTCATTCGGGCAGCCCCGAACAGCGATACAATTTCTTCCGCCCTAGCCTGGATCGCTGGCGCCTGTCGCGCCGCGGCACATCGTCGTTCTGTGCCGTCCGCCTACTTGACCATGAAGCTCGAACAACGCTTCAAGCCCAAGCACGCCGGAGCAGGATAGGACGAAGAGCGCACGTGCGACCTCGGAAGCGAAGCGCGTTCGGCAGCCCTAGGCCGCCACGCTTGCCGCACCGGATGCCCTTCTCATTGTGGGAGAATTTACGTGAACCTAGGACTGGAACAAGAGATTGTCGATCGCGAAACCTACGATCGAAACCTGAAACAGCTGCGTGACGCCGGCATTCATCTGCCACGGATTTCGCAACTCGCCGATCCGGTAACCGGTCTGGCAGGCCAGACATCGCAGTTGGCGACCGTTGATCCAGACATCGCGGACCCGCGCAACCTGTTCCGTGTTCACTGGCACAACGCAATGGACCGCCGCGGACTGGTGGATGTCCCGGAGCACCTCGTGCTGGGTCCTGAGCTCACCGGCGTCGATGCCAAGATCGTTGTTGCGCTCGGCAACCGCTTCCCGATGATTCACACGCACAAGGTGCTGGCCGCCTACGGCTGTCTGGTGCCGCGCCTGCTGTCGGGAAAGTTCGACGCCGCACGCCATCGCGCCGTCTGGCCGTCGACCGGCAACTACTGCCGCGGTGGGGTTGCGATCTCGCGCATTCTGGGCTGTCGTAGCATCGCCGTCCTGCCCGAGGGCATGAGCGAGGAACGTTTCCGCTGGCTCGACGAATGGACGTTGGACAGCGACGACATCCTGCGCACGCCGGGAACCGAGAGCAACGTCAAGGAAATCTATGACGCTTGTCATCAGCTCGCAAAGGACCCGGACAACGTCATCCTCAACCAGTTCTCGGAATTCGGGAACTACATCATCCACCGCGCCGTCACCGGACCGGCGCTGGAGCGCATCTTCAAGTCCGTGAATGCCGCCGGCGACCTCAAGGCGCGGGCCTACGTTTCCGCGTCGGGTTCGGCCGGAACGCTGGCTGCCGGTGACTATCTGAAGGGCGCACTCGGATCGCAAATCTGTGTCGTGGAGGCGTTGGAGTGTCCGACCCTGCTCTACAACGGTTATGGCGAACACAACATTCAGGGCATCGGCGACAAGCATGTGCCGCTCATTCACAACGTCATGAACACGGACTTCGTTATTGGTGTGTCCGATGCGGCAAGCGACAATCTCAACTTGCTGTTCAATACAACCGTCGGCCGCAGGTATCTTGCCCAGCGTGCCGGTCTTGGTCAGGAGAGCCTGGCGTCACTCGGCGACCTCGGGCTCTCTTCCATTGCGAATATCCTCGGTGCCATCAAATACGCGAAATACATGGGCTTGGGAGCGAGCGACGTCGTCCTCACGATCGCGACGGACGGCGCCGACATGTATGCCACCGAACTCGTACACACGGAACAAGGCTTGCCCGGTGGACAGTGCAGTGAACTCACAGCGGCAGAGATCTATGGCCGCTGGCTGCTCGGCGCCGCGACGGACCATACCATCGAACTCGATCGTGCCGGGCGTGAGCGCATGTTCAATCTTGGCTACTATACCTGGGTCGAGCAACAAGGCGTGAGCTTGGACGATTTCGATGCGCGCCGCGATCAAGACCACTGGGACTCGTTGATGGGGCTGGTCGACGTTTGGGATCGGATGATTGACACTTTCAACACCGCGTGACGAGCGATGTCGTCGACGAGAAAGAGCAGGTCCATCTTGCCGGCTTCGGCGATCTGCGAAAGGCGCATCGCAATCTCAATCGCAATGCTGCCGCCGGGTTATCCCATGCATCGCGATGCCGACATCCTCCAACATGATTGCCCTGAGCGTAGGGGCTGACGGCAGGGATCATCGCCATGATCGAGCTGTCCGGTGGCATTGGGGGTCGAGAGCAGGGAATGCGTTCATGGTGCAATTCTGTCCAGCGCCATGCGGGTCCAAGGCACGCTTTGAAGAACG
>JBPCVZ010000139.1:0-12123 GCA_051010015.1 Hyphomicrobiaceae bacterium | reverse complement strand
GTCGAGCTCTTCGAATAGACGGGCCATTGTCGGTTGGGTTTCCATGCGGGAGGCATTTGGTCCGCGCAGCGATAGCACACATATGCAAACGGCGGGTCATCGAGACCCGCCGGCGCTCTGATGCCGTGCCATGACCGTGGCCCTAATGACCGATGACCTCGAGTTTGTCGGCCATGTCCCGCGCCCATTTCTTGAAAGCAGTCGGGTTGTCCTCATAGTCGACGTGGCCGGGAAAGCAACCGTAGGGATCGCAGGGTGAATGCGTGACGGCGAACTCCGCGATCGTGTCAGAAGGGACTGAATTGTCCATTGTCAGGAACGCTTCGACATACCCCGTGCGGAATTCATCAAGGGCGCTGAAAAGATCGTCCCAGCGCTGATCGGCGGCGTATTCATTGGGGCTGTCGGCGTCGAACGGTCCGACGTAGATTTGATCGGGGCGGATCGCATGGCGGTTGGCCATGACGGCACCGGCGAAGCAGACGTAGCAGATGTTCGATGTGTTGTCGGGCGCGTGCCATGTGTCCATGTCGATCGCATAGTGCGGTGAACGTTCCGCGGCTTCGAGATCATCAACGGCAAAACGGATCTTTCGCGAAGGCGGCGCCTTGAGGAAGGCTTCCGCACGGTCCGCTTTGGTGTTCGGCGCCTCGGCAGCACGGGCTGTGTGCGTGGCCACGAGTGATGTGTCAAACATTGCTGGTCCCTTCTGCGACCATATTGCAGGTGGCGGTTGTCGGGCTCGGCCCGACATGCGTGATGCCCCCCGGCGGTCCCGTGAGCCATGGCAACGGGAGAAAGTAAAGGTCTGTTCGCATTGTGAAATATTCAACGGTCCGTTGCCGTGACCGATGTTTGATTTGCAAGCCGATGTGGTTGAAGTGAGACGGTTCGAAGACAAGAGTGGGATTGTAACACAGAGGTGATAAGCGCGTTATAGGCGTCTTTCCCGTCGCGCGACGTGCATTGTTAATTCTAGATTGGGACGCCGTAAACCGCGTACGACAGGCATGCCAAAGAGGACAGAGCATGATTGAGCACGACATCAAAGTCCGAACCCGGGCCGGGCAGATGCATGCCTTTACCGCGCGACCGGCCGGGCAGGGACCGCACCCGGCCGTCATTTTCTTCATGGATGCGCCGGGCTTTCGACCCGAACTGGAAGACATGGCGCGGCGGATCGCGCTCGCCGGCTACCATTGCATCCTGCCGGACCTCTACTATCGGATGGGGACGATCCGGCTGGATTACGATCGCAGCAATCCCGGACATGCGACGCTGATGATGGCGGCGCGCAATAACGTGACCAATGCCATGACAGTCGATGATACGGCGGCCATTCTCACGCACCTCGACGCGCACCCGGACGTGAAGCCCGGCAAGATCGGGATCGTCGGGCATTGCATGAGCGGCAGTTTCATCATGACGGTGGCAGCGCGTTTTCCCGACCGGGTCGCCGCGGCGGCGGCTTTCTATGGCACGCGCATCATCACTGACGAGGCAGATTCACCGCACCTGATCGCCGGCGACATCAAAGGCGAGGTGTATCTGTCGTTTGCCGAAACCGACACGCACGTCGAGGACAACATCGCCGACGATATCGCCGTGGTGCTGAAGGAAAAGGGCGTCAAGGCGCTCGTCGAAAAGGTGCCGGGGACGGAGCACGGCTACTGCTTTGCCGAGCGGCCGGCGTATCATCCGATTGCTGCTGAACAGGCGTGGCAGAAACTCAAGGCGTTGTTCGAGCGTGCGCTCGCCTGAGCTGTCGCAAGAGACTTATTCAATCGGGACCAATCTGAAAGTTTGAAGATGTCGTATCCGCTTCTGTTTACGCCGCTGGAGATTCGTGACGCGCGGCTCAAGAACCGCATCGTGATTGCGCCAATGCATCAGTATTCGGCGAAGCAGGGGCATGTCACCGACTGGCATCTCGTCAATGCCGGGCGCTATGCGGTGGGCGGCGCAGCCGTCGTGATGATGGAATCGACGAAGGTGGCCCGCAACGGTTGCGGCACGGTCGGCGACACGGCGCTGTGGGACGACAGCTTCATCGACGGCATGGCGCGCTGTGCGGCGTTCATCAAGTCCAACAACGCGCTGGCGGCGATCCAGCTTGGACATTCAGGGCGCAAGGCGCGGCTGACGCGACCGTGGGAGGGCGGCCGACCTCTGAAAGGCGACGAAGCGGAAATCTGGGACTGGGAAGGCTGGGAGCTCGTGGCGCCGAGCGCGGTGGCGCACTCCGAACTGGCGGCGAAGCCGCGGGCGCTGTCGCACAACGAAATTGGCGAGATGGTCGCCAATTGGGGGCGTGCGGCGGAACGGGCCGAGAAGGCTGGGTTCGATATCCTCGAAATCCATGGCGCGCATGGCTATCTCGTGCACCAGTTCTTGTCGCCGGTATCGAATGCTCGAACGGATGAGTATGGCGGTTCGGAGCACAACCGGATGCGTTTTGCGCTCGAGGTCGCCGAGTGTGTGCGCGCGGCCTGGCCAGCCAATAAACCGCTGTTCATGCGCCTGTCGTGCGAGGATGATGCGGGTTTCGGGCCGGAGCAGGCGGTCAACCTGTCACGCGAGCTGAAGGTGCGCGGCATTGACGTGATCGACTGTTCTTCCGGTGGCACGCTGACATCGTCACCGATGAACGCCAAGCGTGCCAATACCTACGGCTATCAGGTTCCCTATGCCGATCAGATCCGGCGTGAGGCCGAGATGATGACGATGGCGGTTGGTCATATCGTGCACGCCGACCAGGCTGAAGCGATCCTGCAGAACGGCAAGGCGGACCTCGTCGCGCTCGCCCGTGAGGCGATGTACAACCCGAACTGGCCGATGGATGCGGCCCAGAAACTAGGGATCGATCCAGATTTCGATCTGGTTCCACCACCTTATCAATACTGGTTGGCAAAACGCGCCAAGTCGTCGTTCGACGGCGTGCCATCGACGTGGCGCCGCGGCATCGAGGAGGCTCGGTAAGGGGCGTATCGTATCGTGTCGCGCTCTTGAATTGGCCGGGTGGCTATTGGCTGAGAACCGATCCGCGACGGCCGAGATTGCGGAACAGCATCTGGATGATGCCCTGGTCGCTCTTCGTCGCCGACGGCGTTTCGCGGCTGATGAAGTCGAACACCTTGCCGTCTTTCATGCCGTACTGCGACACCCGCTCGACGCTGCCAACCGGTGTGAAATAGACGGCGACGACCTTGCGATCGACTTCCTTGGGGTCGAGAAACGCGGTTTGTTTGCGAACCGATGAAATATAGTAGTAGGCCGCCCCTGAATTCACCGTCGATGTCGTTGCCGGTGAGCCGAGCGCCATGCGAACTTCATCCTGACTCATGCCGGGCTGGACCTGCAGCAGCTCAGCCTGGGTATAGTGCTGCCCGTGTTTCAATGTCGTCGTGGCGCACCCAGCCGCCAGAACAGTCGCCGCCAAAATCACAGAGGCAGCCCGCAACTTGCCGGTTCTCCGGGCTATTTGAGGTTGGGCCGTCGTTGGCATGGGCATGGTCTTTGCTGTCGGTCGCATGATAGGCATCTCTCGAACGAATCGAACTCAACTTTAACCTGTTCTGACGCATCCCTCTCCGCCCTTCGCCGAGCGGCAGTGGATTATAGCCGAGACAACTGATTATGCTCAATATTTCCGGTTGGTTTCGGAGTCGTTCGAGGACGACCGAAACGGCAACAAAACTTTATGGCTCGATCGTGACGCAGGCACGCCTGCCGATTTTCTATACGGACTATGGTGTTCAAGATGTTGCCGAAAAGCGCTACGAGATGATCGTGCTGCACATGGTGATCGTGCTGGAGAGGCTGCGGACCACCGGCGAAGATGTCGTGGAGGTTGGACAGGAACTTGTCGAGGCCTTTGTCGACGATCTCGATGGTTCCATACGCGAGATGGCGATTGGCGATCCGAAAGTGCCCAACCAGGTGCGCAAGGCTGCGGCCGGCCTGCTCGACCGGACGCATCTTTACGGACAGGCATTCGATGGCAGCGCAACAGCGGCGCCAGATCGCTTGGCGGCGGGTGATGACATGACGTTGCCGGCGCTGCTCGGTGAGCTTTTGTTCGATGATGGAGATACGGTTGGCGCGTCGGCCATGGCGCGTTACACCTGCGCGTCGCGAACGATGCTCGGCACTTGGACGCTCGACGATGGCGTCGAGGCCCTGTCATTTGCGCGACCTGAGCATTTCCTGGCGGGATAAGCAGATGGACGAGCCGGACGAACTTGGTTGGACCCACAAAATCGCCGGATTGCAGCAGCGCCGGGCGTTCGAGAAGCGCGCAAATGCGGCGCAGCGGGACCTCGTCTCGCGTATCTTCGCCGACGCGCAGTGTCTCGCGTTGAATGCAACGTATTCTATCGACCCGCTGGCGCCCGGAAAATACCGCGTCTGGGGAGCGGTTGGGGCGCAGGTCGAGCAGATCTGCGGTGTGACGCTCAAGCCGATCGTGCAGGTCATCGATGAAGCGTTCGATGTCGAATTTCGCGCCGGTGCCCGCCGCGACAGCGAGCTGGAGCCGGATTTCGACGCGCTTGGTGACGACGATCCGGAACCGATCGAGCAGGGTGAAATCCGCATCGGGCGGTTTATCTGCGAGATTGTTGCCTCCGCGATCGATCCGTTTCCGCGGGCGGATGACGCCGCGCTCGATCGTTCCGAGGCGGCTGATGCGCAATCTCAGGCAAACCCGTTCGCCGTGCTCGCCCAATTGAAGGACGATGAGAAGCCCAATTGATGTGTGGCATTCGATGCCGAGTGTGACCATATTGCCATCGCGGGCGATGGCCAGTGCATAGAAAGCGGTTGGTAACGCGGCGACAACCGGGTATTGTCCCGGCCAAATCAAGGCCGATTGCTGCTTTCGGCCCGTCACAATCTTTAACCAGCCGAACTTATTGATGCCATCGCCGCACATGATAGCGCTTGACGCTATGGGAGGAGATTTCGGGCCCGAGGTCGTCGTACCGGGGGCTGCGATCTCGTTAACGCGACATCCGCACCTACGCTTCAAGCTGTTTGGGGATCAGTCGCGGATCAAGTCCGAGCTAACGAAGCACGCGGCGCTGGCTGAGCGCAGCGAGATCGTCCACACCGACTCCGCCGTCGGAATGGATGAAAAGCCGAGCCAGGCGATCCGACAGGGGCGAACGTCGAGCATGTGGCTTGCGATCAAGTCGGTTGCCGACGGTGAGAGCGACGTGATCATTTCCGCCGGCAATACCGGTGCGTTGATGGCGATGTCGAAACTGGTCCTGCGACCGATATCCGATATCGAGCGACCCGCGATTGCGGCGTTGTGGCCGACCGTGCGCAATGAGTGCATCGTGCTCGATGTCGGGGCCAACATCGGTGCGAGCGCTGCGCAATTGTGCGATTTCGCGCTGATGGGTGCGGCGATGGCGCGGGCATTGTTCCACATCGAAAAGCCGACGGTCGGCCTGCTCAACGTTGGCTCCGAAGAGATCAAGGGCGCCGAGGAGGTGAAGCAGGCGCATGGCATACTGCGGGAAATGAGTGACCTGCCGGTCGATTACAAAGGCTTTGTCGAAGGGCACGAAATCGGACAGGGGCGCATTGATGTCGTGGTCGTCGAGGGGTTTGCGGGCAATATCGCGCTGAAAACGGCAGAAGGCACGGCGCGCCAGATCAGCCAGTACCTGCGCGATGCGATGTCGCGATCCTGGATGTCGCGGATTGGCGCGATCCTGGCACAAGGCGGTTTTCGCACGCTCAAGGCCAAGATGGATCCGCGCCGGGTCAACGGCGGCACGTTCCTCGGCCTCAACGGGCTCGCCGTGAAGAGTCATGGGGGTACCGACGCGTTCGGCTTTGCCAGTGCGATCGATATCGGACAAGATATGGTTGAAAGCGGACTGGTGCCACGCATGCGCGCCGATCTTCACGATTTTCACGAGCGGATTTCGTCAAAGTTGGCCAGTTAGACGAGGTTGGGCGTGGGGGGACACGTCGTGTCATGAACAGGTGCCGGCCGGGAAGATGACCGTCCGCCAAGCAACGCACCAGGAATGAGAAAAGGGACTGCTTTGACGAGTATCCGATCAGTCATCCGGGGGGTAGGGGCATATCTGCCGGAACGGATCCTTACGAACGAGGAGATTTCGCAGCGCCTGGACACCAGCGACTCGTGGATTCAGGAACGCACCGGGATCAAGGCTCGACACATTGCGGCGGACGGTGAGTTGACGTCGGACCTTGCGATCAAAGCGTCCAAGTCGGCCTTGATCCGTGCCGGCATTGACCCGATCGATATCGATTTGCTGATTTGCGCGACAGCGACGCCAGATCGAACCTTTCCGTCAACGGCGGTTCGCGTCCAGCACCACATCGGCATGACCAAGGGCTGCGCGTTTGACGTCCAGGCCGTGTGCTCCGGTTTTGTCTACGCGATGGCGACCGCCGACAATTTTATCCGGACCGGTCAGTCGAAGCGCGCCGTCGTGGTTGGCTCGGAAACGTTCTCGCGAATTCTGGACTGGGAAGATCGCGGAACGTGTGTGCTGTTTGGAGACGGTGCGGGTGCGGTGGTCCTCGAAGCACACAACCAGCCCGGCACGAATGACGATCGCGGAATTCTGGCAAGCCGCTTGCGCTCGGATGGACGGTTCGAGGAGTTGCTCTATGTCGACGGCGGGCCGAGCTCGACGGGGACGACAGGGCACTTGCGCATGAACGGTCGCGAGGTTTTTCGTCACGCCGTGCAAAAGATATCGGGTGTGATCGAGGAAACCTTGCTGGCATCGGGATTGAGCGCAGATGAGGTCGATCTGTTCGTGCCGCATCAAGCCAATTCGCGTATTCTCGATGGTATTGCCAAGAAGCTCGGTGTCGCACCTGAAAAGGTGATCAAGACGCTGGATCGTCACGGCAACACCTCGGCGGCATCGATTCCGCTGGCGCTCAATCAAGCGTTCGAGGCGCATAAACTCGCCGAGGGTGATCTGGTTTTGATGGAGGCGATGGGCGGCGGCTTCACTTGGGGCGCAGTGCTCGCCCGGTGGTAGCTGCCGGATAATTGAGTGGTATGTGCCAGGAAAGCCTTTGCGAGTGATCAGAGTTATGGTTTATGATACTTGAATATGCTGACTTTTCAGCCGCTTGCGCGATTGTGTGATTGACCGGGCCGGCGAGTAACAGTAGCATTGTAATTCACTGGAACTGGGGAGGCGCAGGTCCATGGGAAGTAAAACGCTAACGCGTGCAGATTTAGCAGAAGCACTGGTTGAGAAGGTCGGTCTTCCGCGCAACGAATCGCAAGAATTGGTCGAACTCGTTCTCAGCGAAATATCGGATGCGCTGGCCAACGGAGACCCCGTCAAATTGTCATCGTTTGGCTCTTTTGGCATCCGGGAAAAGGGCGAGCGTATTGGGCGCAATCCGAAAACCGGTGAAGAGGTGCCGATTACACCACGGCGCGTCCTGGTTTTTCGGCCGAGCAATATCATGAAGGACCGGATCAACGCGGGCTTGACACAGCATCGAAATGCGGCCGAATAGGTCGTTGTCCGGACTTACTTGCATCCTATAGTTGTTGTATTAGATGGCATCGCGCCGTCTTCGACCATCCGGACCGACGCGACAGGCAGCGTACGTCTCGTTTGTTTGGCGTGCGTGCTATTGGGAATGCGTTTGCGTCGACGTTCTCGAGCATGTGCTCCGGGGTGGGCGAGGGGATACCGATGGCGAAATCAAGCGAAGCATTTCGGACGATTAGCGAGGTCGCAAATGATCTCGGTGTGCCGAAGCATGTGCTGCGTTTCTGGGAGATCAAGTTTCCCCAGATACGACCGATGAAGCGCGGCGGCGGGCGGCGCTACTATCGGCCCGAGGACGTCGACCTGCTACGTGGCATCCAGGTTCTTCTGCATTCGGAAGGTTTTACCATTCGGGGTGTGCAGAAAATCCTGCGTGAGCAAGGCATGGATCAGGTCAAGGCGAGCGGAGAAAGCGGATCGCTGGTTGCTGGCCTGACGAGCAGCGAGCCGGCGGCTACAACGGCACCCAAAAAGAAGAGAGCGGCGAAACGCAAGACCACGGCGTCCGCAGCTGAGATGAGCGGCGCCATCGAGCAGGTATTGAGTAAGGCGGTCGGCGAACTCGAGGCGTGCCGGGAGATGCTGCAGGAAGCCTGAGCTGCTGACGGTTTTCAGAACGTCACCAGTGTCGGGCGTCGCAGTGCACATCACAAGACAATGGAGAGCCGGCCACCGTCGAATTGTCGCTGGTATTGATGCTCGCCAAGAGTGCGTCGAAGCGTCGAACGACACCGCCGCTTCGGTTGATCGCACTTGCGGCACTTGTCACGCTTTGGCGCGGTTCATCTCGAGACGCGTGTCGACATTGAGGACGGTCGTTTCAACAGAGGCGTTGTGCATGCCCTTTTGTGCCGCGATCGTTTTGACGAGGCAGTCGACGCGTTCAATGTTCGGAGCGCCGCCAAACAGGGCACGGGCCGCCGATGAGGGTTTGGCCAGGCCTTGCGCTGCGTTGGCGTACTTCTCGAACGGCACCTGATCTTCCGGTGCCGCGCCCATGGCGGCGCATAGTTCACCGACCCATTGATAGACGGCGCGTGACTGATCGAGATCGGTGTGCACGGCTTCCTTGATGGAAATCATGTCATCCGGGCGGATGCAGCGGTAGTTGCCGGTGAGCAGCATGCTCCACTTGGCAAGCGGCACGAAAACAGAATCGTGCACTTTCAGTTTGACCGGCAGCTCGACCTTGTCACCACCGACGTCGAGGCGGATGTCTTCGATGTCTTTCTGAATGGTTCGCAGCATGGCGGTGGCTGCATCATCGTCAAAGCGTGCGGCCTTGAAATTGGTTGGCAGCGAGACTTGCAGGACATTGGCTGGTTCTTCCGGTGGCCGGAAAGCCTGCGGGTCAGGACTGCACAGCGTCATGTTCTTCGGGTCGAAGCCGTCCCAGACCGTGGCGTCGGCATAGCAATGCCGCAGCGTCGAGGCGTCGATGCCCGGCAGACGGGCCAGATAGGGCAGCGGCGGCATGTTCATGATCGACATGCACGGCTTGCCGGACTGGGCGACCTTGTCGAGCAACTCGCGGACGCCCGGCGATTTATACTGCGGCTCCTGCATGGCAAGCGCGATCAGGTCGAAATCGTTCGGGTCGAATGCTTCGGTGCCGCCAGCCTCGACGGAGCCGGGCGCATCGTTGGAATTGATTTCGACCAAGCCATCGCGGCCGCGAACCGGCATTTTGACGCGGATACCGTCGCTGTTGATCAGGTCGGCCTCGGCGGGCAGGCATACCAGTTTCACGTTATGGCCGGCGAGGAGCATCTTGATCGCGAGCAGCGAGCCATAGGATGCACCCATGATGAGCGTGTTGTATTTCTGCGCCATGACCTGTTCTTATCCTCCGGTTATGCCTGCGTATTTTTGGGGGGCCTGATGACTATCAAGAGCGGGAACGTCTGAACCGGCTGATCCAGGCATGCCAATTTCGTTGGCGCCTAGGGATAATTGATGCGTGCGCGCAACGCCAGTGTCTCAGCGCCTTTGACGATCAATTAGCCGATGATTGGTCTTATGCAAGGCCTGTTCGGTAACATTTTGGTAGGCTTCGGGATAGCAGGAGCGGAGCGATTGAGATTGCGATCCGGAATACTCTTGATCGGCTTGATCGGTGTCAGTGGTATTTCGGCTGCGACGGCGCCGGTTATGGCGCGTGGGCCCGTGCAGGCGGTGCTGCCCGAGGAGATGCGCCTGACCTGTCGTGAAGCCAACAATGGCTGCCAGGTTTGTGTCATTCTGGCGCCGTCAGGCGTGGTGCATTGCTCGCTGCCGGGTATTGCCTGCCAGCCCAGACCCTGGACTTGTCGAAGCCCAGTCGTTACGACCCCCAAAAGGCAGAAAAAGCAGTAGGGTGCGTTGCCGTTTGCGGTGGCATTGCGGGCAGAGGGAAGTCGATGGATTATGTTGATTTTGGTCGCACGGGGCTGCGTGTTTCCGTTGCCGGGCTGGGCTGCGGTGGCAACAGCAGACTGGGGCTAGGGCGCGGCAAATCGGAAGCGGATGCCGTGCGCATTGTGCGGGCGGCGTTTGATCTTGGTGTCAATTTCTTCGACACGGCGGCGGTTTACGGGACCGAAGAGGTTGTTGGGCAGGCCGCCCGGGAAATCGGCCGCGACCGCATGGTTGTTTCAACGAAGTCGCTGATCAAGAAGGGCGGAGAGTTGATCGCGCCCGGCCAGCTAAACGACAGCCTCGAAAACTCGCTGCGCGCCCTTGGTACCGATACTGTCGACGTCTTTAATCTGCACGCAGTTGGTCCGGCGGATTACGGCTACGCACGTGATGTCTTGGCGCCGGTACTCGTGGCGGCAAAAGAAGCCGGCAAGTTGCGCCATATCGCCCTCACCGAAACGTCGCCGAATGATCCGGACCAGAAAATGCTCCAGGTGGCGTTGCAGGACCCGATCTGGGAGGCGGCGATGTTTGCCTTTCACATGATGCATCAGGGCGCGCGACGGAACGTGTTTCCGCTGACGCAGGCCGGCGGCGTTGGCACAATGCTGATGTTTGTCGTGCGCAATATTTTCAGCCAGCTCGATGTCTTGCACGACAACATTGCAGCACTGGCAGCGAGAGGCGAGGTTCCAGGGGAATTGACGGACGACCCCGAACCGCTCGGCTTTCTTGTGCACGAAGGCGGCGCAACGAGTGTTCTTGATGCTGCCTATCGCTACGCGCGGCATGAGCCCGGCGCCGAGGTGATCTTGTTCGGGACCAGCGATGCCGGGCACCTGGAGACGAATATTGCGTCGATCCTGAGCCCGCCCCTGCCGGCGGCGGACCGCGAACGTCTGCAAACATTGTTCGGGCATCTGTCCGGCGTCGGCCTTGATTTACCAGGTCCGCCATCGCGTGGGGCATGAACGCGGGCTGGTACTTGTCAATTGCCGAATTTGGGCGCAGGTTTGCCGCCGGAATTCAAGAATTGCATTTCATTGCGCCCGGATCGAACCAGGAGACGAACCATGCAGCAGAAAGTGACATCGGACGCCGCCAAGGATTTTACCGAGGTTGAGTGGCAGGCACGCGTTGATCTCGCCGCAGCCCACCGCATTGCGGTCATGGAAGGCCTGCACGAAGGCATTTTCAACCATTTGACGCTGCGGGTGCCGGGCAAGGATCGCTACTATCAGATCCCGTTTGGCACGCATTGGTGCGAAGTGACGGCCAGCTGTTTTATGGAAGTCGACTACGATGGTGTCACGCAGCGCGGCTCGGGTCATCGCGAGCAGTCGGCGTATGCGATTCATGCCCCGTTGCACCGTGACGTGGACCATGCCGCCTGCGTGATGCACACGCACATGCCTTATGCCAGCGCCCTGACGCGGCTCGAAGACCCGCGCATCAAGCCGATCGGACAAACCGAGGTGCTGCTGATGCCGCACATTGCCTACGACATGGACTACACCGGGCCGGCGTTCAATGCCGATGAAGGCTGCCGGCTGGCCGATATCGTTGGCGATAAGACCATTTTGTTCATGGGCAACCACGGCGTGACGACAATCGCAAGCTCGGTCGCCGAAGCGTACGACAAGCTCTACTACATCGAGCGCGCGGCGCAGGTGCAGCTGTTCGCCATGTGGACCGGTCAGCCGCTCAAGGAGCTGTCACCGGAAGTTATCAAGGATACGCAGGAAGGTATTCGCGAAGGCAATAATTTTGAAGGCAAGAAGCCCTGCGAGTTCCACTTTGCGGCCCTCAAGCGCATTCTCGATCGCAAAGAGCCGGATTACGCGGATTGATTTGCGGTTCTAGCGCATCCTGTCGAGCGCGCCCTGAAGAATGAGGGTGGCGGCCATCTTGTCGACCACCTCGGCGCGGCGTTTGCGGCTGCTGTCGGCTTCGATCAGCAGCCGTGTCGCGGCTTGTGTCGTCAGACGCTCGTCCCAGAGCAGGATCGGCAGCGCCGAGCGTTGATTTAGATTGCGGGCGAACGCGCGGGTTGCCTGGGCGCGCGGCCCCTCGCTGCCGTCGAGGTTGATCGGCAGGCCGAGCACGAACCCGGCAATCGCGTGCTCCTCGGCGTGATCGAGCAGGGTGACAACGT
>JBPCVZ010000138.1:0-9460 GCA_051010015.1 Hyphomicrobiaceae bacterium | reverse complement strand
CACAGCGTTTGTTCAATACCGGCTTGCGACCGGCGACGACGACGCGACGCTCGCCGATCTGGACGCGACCGCTGACGCTGTAGGGCTTGGCGCGGCAGTTCTTCTTGTAGGCATAGGCCTTGCCGATGTAACGGTCATTTTCGCGTCGACCTTCGAACAGGATATCACCGCGGACGACGCCGTTGTCGGCGAGCCGCGCATTCGGTGTCGTGAACTCGATTCGCCGGCGCGCGCCATCAGCGACGATGCGCATTTTCGAGCCATTGTAGAGCCAAATGGGCGTGGGTGTTTTCTTCCGCGCCTCTTGCCCGTTCGCGCGCTTGCCGATCGTCCAATTGACGGTCGTGACTTCGCGGTCGCAATCATACCCGGCGGGCAGACCGCTCGATGCCATTTCGCACAGCATGAAGGTCTTGATCCGCTGGCCGTTGCGACGGAACCGAACCTGGAGCGCGTAGGTCGTGGCGGCATGGTCGAAGCGGCGCTGGCCGCGCGGCGCCTGGTTCGCGATGCAATAGCCCTTGGATTTGCTGAGCACCGTGCGGCCGAGAACTTTGTAGGTAATCGAGCGGCCGACCTCACGGCCCTCGGTGCTGTCGAAGGCGCGCAGTTCTTCATCGTTCATGACGTAGGCGCCATCGGCGGAGCGGCACTGGTGGACATAGTCGCTGGCGGCCGCGGCACCTGCCGATGCCAGCAAGATGGCTGCCGCTACGCCAAATTGGCGCACGCTGGTTGCTGTCCGGGTCCCATTCGCTGCTATATGCATGTCGATCTGCCTCCGCTGTCGTAACCTTTTCATGAACCGTGGCATGGCACCGGACCACGCTCAATGGCACTTGGCGCAACGCCCCGCAGTTATCCGCAATTAGAGAAAAACCACGTTCAGCCTTATCTAACCGAACACTGTCTGACCCTGAGATGAACGACCAAAGAACCACAATCGAGCGGACTGCCCCGTTGGTTGTCGCTGCGCTCTACAAATTCGCGCCACTCGCGGGATTGGAAGCACTGCAATCGCGTCTCATCAATGTCGGTGAGACGGCGGGTGTAAAAGGCACGCTGCTGATTGCACCCGAAGGTATCAACGGAACACTGGCCGGCCCCCGTGCCGGGCTCGACCGGTTTCTCGCGGCCATCCGCGACTTGCCCGGCTTCGAGGATATCGAGCACAAGGAATCGCTGGCGCACACCCCCCCGTTCGGTCGCCTGCGCGTGCGTATCAAGCGCGAGATCGTGACGATCCGCGAGCCGCTCGCCGACCCGAGCCGGACGGTTGGCACGTATATCGAGCCGGCCGACTGGAATGACCTGATCGCCGACCCGGACGTCGTCGTGATCGACACGCGCAACGATTACGAAATCGAGATCGGCAGTTTCGAGCGTGCCATTGATCCGGGCACGACATCGTTCGGGCAGTTCCCGGCATGGGTGCGCGACAACCTCGATGTCGGGGAACAGCCGAAGGTTGCGATGTTCTGCACCGGCGGCATTCGTTGCGAGAAGGCCTCGGCGCTGCTGAAGAACATGGGCTTCAACGAGGTCTACCATCTCAAGGGCGGCATCCTGAAATACCTCGAAGAGGTTCCCGAGACCGACAGCAAGTGGCAGGGCGAGTGCTTCGTTTTCGACGGCCGGGTGTCGCTCAAGCATGGTCTCGAGGCCGGCAGCCACGCGATGTGCGAAACATGCAATCACGCCTACCCGCTAGAGGCAGACCGATGCCCCCACTGTGGCAGCGACAAGCGGTTCGGAACGTGATGACGCGCCGGTGCCTCAACAACCCGGCAGGTTGACGGCGAGGCCACCGCGGCTGGTTTCCTTGTATTTCTCGTCCATGTCGATGCCGGTCTGGCGCATGGTCTCGATGCAGGCATCGAGCGGTACTACGTGGGTGCCGTCACCGCGCAGCGCCAGCGATGCCGCCGACACCGCCTTGATGGCGCCGAGACCGTTGCGCTCGATGCACGGGATCTGGACGAGGCCACCGACCGGATCGCAGGTCATGCCCATGTGATGCTCGAGCGCAATCTCGGCGGCGTTCTCGATCTGCTGGTTGGTGCCGCCGAGCGCGGCGCACAGGCCCGCAGCCGCCATCGCGGCGGCCGACCCGACCTCGCCCTGACAGCCCACCTCGGCGCCTGAAATCGATGCGTTGTGCTTGATAATGCCGCCGATCGCCGACGCGGTGAGCATGAAGTCGCGCACACCGGTTGCGCTGGCCCCTATGCAGTGCGCGCGGTAGTAGCGCAGCACCGCTGGAACCACACCGGCGGCACCGTTGGTCGGCGACGTGACGACCCGTCCGCCGGCCGCGTTTTCTTCATTGACAGCCATGGCATAGACGATCAGCCAATCGTTGATGGCATGCGGCTGGGCAATGTTGATGCCACGCTCGGCGATCAGCGCGTCGTGGATCGCCTTGGCACGGCGTTTGACGTTGAGCTTGCCCGGCAACAGGCCGTCTTGGCGCAGCCCACGATCGATGCAGTCGTCCATCGCCGCTACCGTCTCGTCGAGGCGCTGCAGAACCTGCTCGGCACTGCCCGATGAGTGGCTCTCGTTGGCTAGCTTCATGGCCGCAATCGATTTCTCGGCGGCATCGCCCATCGCCAACATCTCGGCCGCCGTCGCGAACGGATAGGCGTAACCGGCCTGCGCCATCTCGCCATGCACCGCCTTGGGGCTGGTGTACTGGCGCATCAATTCTTCTTCCGTAACGACGAAGCCGCCGCCGATCGAATAGTAGGTCTCCTTGTTGCGCAAATTGCCATGCGCATCGAACGCGGAGAACACCATGCCGTTGGTATGGCCTGGCAGAACGACATCGAAGTCGAACACCAGGTCGATTGCCGGGTCGAACGCGAGCGGCGGCACGCCGGCGGGCATCACACGCCTGGCGGTGCGCACGGCCGCGTCGATAGTGGCAATCCTGTCGGGATCGACGGTCGCCGGCGTATACCCACTGAGACCCAGGATGACGGCCCGATCGGTGGCGTGACCTTCGCCCGTCCAGGCCAGTGATCCGTGCAGCGAACACTTGACCGCGGCCGGTGCGCCGGCGCCGGGGATCGTTACGCCCGTTGCCAGCAATTCGAGAAACCGGCCGGCTGCCACCATCGGGCCCACGGTGTGCGAACTCGACGGACCGATGCCGACTTTGAAGATATCAAAGATGGAGACGAACATGCCTGCGAGACCTTGTGCTTGGTGAAAATCCGGCTCGCCCCAGCCGAAACCATTCCTAGCACGATCGCACCCGCAAATGCGCCATTTTCTGACGCGATTCAGCCGGTTGCCTCAGCCGGTCGGCCTTTCCCGGACGTTGTCCGTCGCGCCCACGCCGCATAGATGGCGCCAAAAGCCAATCCGGTCCCGACTACAATCATTGCGAGGCCCGGCTGGCTCTGCACGAAAAGGCCGAGACCAAGCCCGACGATGCACGCCAGCATACCATGGACCGGCCGCCACCGCCGCGACTTGCGAGCCGGCCGCCGCGTTTGAGGTTTAGGCGTCGATGCCCTGGGTGCCGTCTCAGGTGCCGATGTTTCCCCAGGCGCGGCGCCAGGCCTGGCAGAGTTCGCGTTTGCCGGCGCTTTGGCGGCACCCGAGGCGGCCAAACGACGATGGATCTCCTCCGCCTTGGCGCGAAATGCCTCGCGTTCGGCGGCGGGGATGCCCGGATCCTGCGCCTTGCGGATCAGACCGGGCAGCACTCGCTGATCGCGCGCGCGGCTCATCGCTCGCCTCCCGGACGCGCGACAGCCTGCACTTCACGCCGTTGCGTCAACATCTCATCCAAATCCAGCTTCACGTCAGCTTGCCATTCACCACCCACCGTCGTGCCGGTCGGCCGTGCGAGGAAGGTCGTTGAATCGTGATACCTGACGACAGGCATGGTTCCACGAACCGGCAGTTAGTTCAGTGCCTTGGTTAACTGAAGATAAACAAGCGGGCAGCCGACAAGCCGGTCTGACCAGAACGCCAACCATGGCACCCGTCGTCATCGCGGCTCGACGCAAAGCTCTTCACAACTCTTTAGTTGCAGTTGCCCAATCGAACACCTTCTGATACCCCCCGCCATGGGACACCTCTCCCCAACGAGAGGCAACTGTCTGGAAGGACGGATTCATGGCTGATTCACCGCAACGCCCGGCCCGGCTGCCGGCGCGAACTCACTTCTCATCGGGACCCTGCTCAAAGCGCCCCGGCTGGTCAATCGAACACCTTGGCAACGCCTTTCTCGGCCGCTCGCATCGCGCCGCCGAAGGCAAAGCGCGCCTCAAACTGGCCATCGACAAGACACGCTCGATCCTGGGTGTACCCGACGACTACCTGTGCGGCATCGTCCCGGCCTCGGATACCGGCGCGTTCGAGCTCGCCATGTGGTCGATGCTTGGCACACGCGGCGTCACGGCACTGGCCTGGGAGAATTTCGGCAAGGGCTGGGTGACGGACGCGCAAAAGCAGCTCAAACTCGAAGACCTCGACGTGATCGCGGCCGGCTACGGCGAGTTGCCCGATCTCGACGCAATCGATTTCTCGCGCGATGTCCTGTTCACCTCGAACGGCACGACATCGGGCGTGCGCATTCCGAGCTACGACTGGATCCCGGCCGACCGCACCGGCCTGACGTTCGCCGACGCGACGTCGGCCGCCTTTGCCCAGCCGATCGACTGGCCGAAAGTCGATGTGCTAACCTTTTCATGGCAGAAGGTGATGGGCGGCGAAGCCGCACACGGCATGCTGATCCTGTCGCCGCGCGCCGTCGAGCGTCTCGAGAGCTACACACCCGACTGGCCGCTGCCGAAGATTTTCCGGTTGACCAAGAACGGCAAGGTCGATCGGGCCATCTTCCAGGGCGCGACGATCAACACCCCATCCATGCTGTGCGTCGAAGACTATCTCGACACACTGACGTGGGGCGAAAGCATCGGCGGGTTGGCGGCGCTGATGGCGCGCGCTGATGCGAACGCCAAGGCCATCAACGACTGGGTTGATCGTACCGACTGGATCGCCAATCTCGCCAGTGATCCGGCGACACGATCGAACACGTCGGTGTGCCTCAAGGTCGTCGCGCCGACCGTCGCGGCCTTGCATGGCGAGGAGCAGGCGGCGTTCTGCAAGGCGCTCGTCAAGCGGCTCGAAGCCGAGGGCGTCGCCTATGACATCGACGCCTATCGTGATGCGCCAGTGGGCCTTCGGATCTGGACCGGCGCGACCGTGGATGCGGGCGACCTGACGATCCTCACCGAGTGGCTCGACTGGGCGTTCGCCGCCGAGGTCGCCGGCCTGTCGCAGGCCGCGTAAGCCACCGGCCAGTCCCAGAGTTCATTGTCGGTTGGGCGCAACCTGCGCGCCGGCACCGAGACGCAAGGAACCATCTCCCATGGCACCCCGTGTATTGATTTCTGACAAACTTTCCCCGACCGCCGTTCAGATCTTCAAGGACCGCGGCCTCGACGTGACGTTCGAACCGGAGCTTGGCAAGGACAAGGACAGGCTGCTTGAAATGATCCCCGCCTTCGACGGTCTCGCGATCCGCTCGGCGACGAAGGTCACGGAAAAGATCCTTGAAGCCGCGACCAACCTGCGCGTCGTCGGTCGTGCGGGTATCGGTGTGGACAATGTCGACCTCAAAGCAGCCAGCGCGCGCGGCGTGATCGTCATGAACACGCCATTTGGCAACTCGATCACGACCGCCGAGCATGCCATCTCGATGATGCTCGCGCTCGCCCGGGAAATCCCGTCAGCGAACGAGTCGACGAAAGCCGGCAAGTGGGAAAAATCGCGCTTCATGGGCGTGGAGCTCTATGGCAAGACGCTCGGCGTTATCGGTTGCGGCAACATCGGTTCGATTGTCGCCGACCTCGGCCTTGGATTGCGCATGAAAGTGGTTGCCTTCGATCCGTTTCTGTCGCCCGAGCGCGCTATCGAGATCGGCGTCGAGAAGGTCGAATTGGCCGAATTACTGGGACGTTCCGATTTCATCACGCTGCACACACCGCTTACCGACAGGACGCGCAATATCCTGAGCGAGGCGGCGTTTGCGCGCCTCAAGCCCGGCGTGCGGATCATCAACTGCGCACGCGGCGGCCTGATCGACGAAGCGGCGCTGGCGGCTGCCCTTCAGGATGGCCGTGTTGCCGGTGCCGCGCTCGATGTGTTCGAGGTCGAGCCCGCCACCGAGAGCCCGCTGTTCGGCCTCGACAACGTCATCTGCACGCCGCATCTCGGCGCCGCCACTTCAGAGGCGCAGGAAAACGTCGCCCTCCAGGTCGCAGAACAGATGTCCGACTACCTGCTGACCGGCGCCATCTCCAACGCGATCAACTTCCCCAGCATCACGGCCGAAGAGGCGCCGAAGCTCAAGCCGTTCATCAAGCTTGCCGAGCAGCTCGGCTCGTTCGCCGGGCAGCTGACGGAAACCGGCCTCAAGAAGATCAGGCTCGAATATGCCGGTGACATCGCCGAAATGAATGTCAAGGCGTTGACGTCGGTGGCGCTCGCCGGGCTACTGCGGCCGATGCTCTCCGAGGGCGTCAACATGGTCTCGGCGCCGACGCTGGTGCGCGATCGCGGCATTGCGGTGGAAGAAACCCGCCGCGACGAGGAAGGTGCCTACCACACCTACATGCGCATTACGGTTTCGACCGAGCGCCAGGAGCGATCCGTGGCGGGCACCGTGTTCTCCAACGGCCTGCCACGCATCATTCAGGTCAAGGGCATCAACATGGAAGCCGAACTGACCGAACACATGCTCTACATCACCAACAACGACAAGCCGGGCTTTATCGGTGATCTCGGTCGGACGCTCGGCGACGCCAAAGTCAATATCGCGACGCTCAACCTCGGACGCGAAACCGCGGGCGGCGACGCGATCTGCCTGGTGTCGATCGAAGGAGATGTTACGCCGCAGCTGCTCGAAACGCTGAAGGAACTGCCCAATGTCGTGCGCGTCAATGAACTGTTTTTCGAATAGATTTTCGTAACGCTTTGTTATGCTTGAAGGGCGGCGCCGATGGCGTCGCCCAGTTTTTTGCCTGGCGACATCATCACGCCGGAATTCAACGCTCCGTTACGAGACTATGCTCGGCATTGGTTCTTGTTCGATAAGGATACGATTTTCATGCGATTGCTTGCCACCGCCGCCCGCACAACATTCACGACGGCAGCACTGCATTTGACGGCACTGACGCTGCCTGCCGTGATCGCCCCCGCCCTCGTGCACACCGCCTGGGCGGCCGAGATCGCTGCCACCTCGAAGCTCGATGCGGTCACCGTCTACCGCTCCGGCGCGCAGGTCTCGCGCGTGGTCACCCAGGAGATCGAGGAAGGCGCGCACACGCTGGTTATCAAGGATCTACCGGCCGAGGCGATCCTTGGTTCGATCCGCGTCGAAGGGCAGGCCGATGGCAACCTGCAAATCGGTGCTGTTGACGCCAAACGCGTGTCGGTGCTGAGCGACGACGCCGCCGCCCAGGACCGTGCACGCAAGGACCTCGAAGACGAACTCGAAAAACTGACCGACGCGATGGACCAGTTGCGCGCAGAGATCGAAACGAAGGAAACGCAAAAGACGTTCGTGACCAACCTCGCCGGCCTGCCACAGCGTCCACCGGTCGCGCCGCGCGAGGGCACGACGATCAATCACGACTGGTCGAAGCTGCTCGACCTGATCGGCACCAGCATGGCCGACATCCAGTCCGACATCATCAAGACGCGCATTGCGATGCGCGACCTCGGCCGCAAGATCGAGGACGTCAAGAAGAAGATGGCGCTGCAGTCTCCAAAACAGGAAAAGCGCACGGAAGTGCGCATCAGTGTCGAAGCCGGTGGCGAACTCAACGCGGACCTCGTCATCAAGTACCAGGTCGGCAACGCATCGTGGCGGCCACACTATGATGCACGTCTGGAAACGGGCTCGAAGGACAAGGCTGCCGGACTGATGCTGACGCGCCGCGCATCCATCCAGCAATATACCGGCGAGGTCTGGGAAAACGTGACGCTGGCACTTTCGACGTCGCGACCGAGCGGCAAGAGCTCGGCGCCGACGCTGAGGCCGTTGACCGTCGACTTCCGCCGGCCGCCGCCGAAACCGGCCGTCGCCTATGGCGGCACGCGCAGTTCCCTGCGCCAGGCCGCTCCGCGCGCCGAAGCCGACCGGACGGTGGCGCAGGCCCCGGTCGCACGCAAGCGCAAGGCGCGTGTAAAGAAGGTCATCTCCGAGGCCGGTGGGCGCCTGCAGCAGACGGCGTTCCAGGCGAGCTTTGCGGTGCCCGGCCGCGTCACCGTGACAAACACGGGCGAGGCGAAGCGCGTCAAGCTGGACGATCAGCAGATCAAGCCAAAACTGCACGTGCGCACGGTGCCACGGCGCAACACCAGTGCCTATCTCTACGCCAGCCTCGAGATGCCGCGCTCGGCGCCGTATCTTGCCGGCCCGGTCTCGCTGTTCCGCGATGGCGGCTTCGTTGGCACGGGCCGGCTGCCGAACCTGGCGCCAGGCGCCGATCACGAAATGGGCTTTGGCTCCGACCCGTCGGTGATCGTGAAATATCATATCCTCGGCGAGAAGCGCGGCGAGACCGGGATCATCTCATCGTCCGCGACGGACCAGCGCAATTTCAAGATCGACATCACCAACCAGCATCAGCGCAAGATCGATGTTGTCGTCATCGACCAGATGCCGGTTTCGCTCAACGAGGACATCTCGGTCGACTTGCTCGGGCCAACCTCGCCGAGTAAACGCAACTACGACGACAAACGCGGCCTGCTCGCCTGGCAGTTCACGCTCGATGCGGCGGCCAAGAAGACCGTGCAGTTCGGCTACACGATCTCGTGGCCGGCGGATAAGAAAATCAGTTTCCGATATCGAAGATAATCAGGAATCGGCCGATTTGCCCCTTTGCGGCCTCCATGAAACACCTCTATAGAATGGCGAAGCCCCGGTAGCGCAGGCATGTGACCCGGGGCTTTGTTACGAAAGGTGAGCTGGCATGGCGAACGTGGTCGTGGTCGGCGCCCAGTGGGGCGACGAGGGCAAAGGCAAAATCGTGGACTGGTTGTCGGAACGCGCGGATACCGTCGTGCGCTTCCAGGGGGGCCATAATGCCGGCCATACGCTCGTCATCGGAAACGAAACCTACAAGCTGTCACTGCTGCCTTCGGGCGTCGTGCGGCCTGGCAAGCTGGCGGTGATCGGCAACGGCGTGGTCGTCGATCCGTGGGCACTGATTGCCGAGATCGAAAAGCTCGCCGGCCAGGGTGTGACGATCACGCACGAGAACCTGCGCATTGCCGAGAACGCGACGCTGATCCTGCCGTTGCACCGCGAACTTGACCAGCTGCGCGAGGAAGCCGCCGGCAGCGGCAAGATCGGCACCACCGGGCGCGGCATCGGGCCGGCCTATGAAGACAAGGTGGGACGCCGCGCAATCCGCGTGCAGGACCTCAAGAA
>JBPCVZ010000137.1:0-24377 GCA_051010015.1 Hyphomicrobiaceae bacterium | reverse complement strand
CCGTTTATGTCTACAAATTGTTCATTGACCTTTATCAGGCGGTTCGTCAATATCTGCGTTGACGTATTGTGTCATGTGTAAAGAGGTCAGATCCCGATGCCGCGAGGTGATCGACCAGTCGCCATCGTAACCGGTGGTGCGAGGGGAATTGGGCGCGGGTGCGCGCACTCCATCGCTCGACGAGGTAATGACGTTGTCCTTGTCGATGTGCTGGAAGACAAACTTCCCGATACTTGCAAAGAAATCGAGGCCATGGGCGTCGACTGCGCGACCTTCGTTGCCGATGTGAAGGAACACAGGCTTGCCAAGGACGTTGCCGGGCAGGTTCTCGAACAGTTCGGCCGGATCGATATCCTGGTCAACAATGCCGGGCGATCGAGCCCTAAGGGGCTGATTGAAATAAGCGAGCAGGAGTGGGACGACGCGATCGACGTCAATCTCAAGAGCTGCTTCAACTGGTGCCAGGCCGTTGCGCCGGCGATGCTCGATGCCGGTCATGGGCGCATCGTTTCGATGTCATCGCTGAACGCACATTCTGGCGGCGTCACGGCGGCGGTGAGCAAGTTCTCGTATGCCGCGGCGAAGGCCGGCATTGTCGGAATGACGCGCGCCTTGGCAAAGGAACTGGCACCGCACATTCTCGTCAATGCGATCTGTCCCGGTCTGATCAAGACGGAGGTCGTCAACAATGTCGTCATCCGCGAACGCGAAGCCGAACTCGTCAAAGGTATCGCGCTGCAGCGGTGCGGAACGCCGCAGGACGTAGGCGAGTTGGTGGCTTTTCTGACGACGTCTGAGCCCTGCTTCATCACCGGCCAAGACTTCATAATTGACGGTTTCCAATTCAACGTTTGAACAACCAAACGCAAGAATCTGACGAGCAAGCGATCCCACATTGGGATGTAATATGGAGGAGTAGAGTAATGGCCATATCTACACGGGCAGAAACGAGCGCTTGGTTTCGAATGAAACGGGCTGCCGTGGCTGCCATCGCAGGTATCGCGTTAATTGGGCTGAGTGTGACGAGCGAGCATGCTGAAGCCAAGAGCAAGTTTGTCTTTGCTAACGCGAGCGCCTATGACACGCTTGACCCGCACGCCGTGTTCGACGTCGGTCGCGTCGCAATCCGCCTCAACCTCTACGACGGCCTGCTGCGCTGGCTCGACAATCCCGCCAAGCTGACCAACTGGCTCGCCGAGAGCTACTCGATCTCTGACGACGGACTCAAGTACACTTTCAAACTGCGCAAGGGCGCCAAGTTTCACGACGGCAGCGATATCGAGGCCGCCGACGTCGTATATTCGATGGATCGAATTCTCGGGATGAACAAGGGGGCCGCGGGTCTCTTTAAGAAACTGATCAAGTCAGGCTCAACCAAAGCCATCGACAAGCACACCGTCGAGTTCAACCTGACAGAGCCGTCGGCCATCTTCCTGGCATTCGTTCCGGAAGTGCACGTGGTCAACATGGACCTCATCAAGAAGCACGAAAAGAATGGTGACTGGGGCACAGCCTGGCTGTCGAAGAACGATGGCGGTTCCGGCTCCTACCAGGTCAAGCGCTACGATCCGGCGATCGGCTGGCAGGCGACGCGTTTCAAGGACCACTTCATGCCGTGGGGCAAGAAGTATCTTGACGAAATCGAGTTTCGCACCGTCGTGGAAATCAACTCGCGCGTGCTCGGCCTGATGAAGGGCGACTTCCATGGCACCGACGGCTACCTGCCGCAGGACCAGGTCAAGCGCTTGAAGGCCTCTGACAAGATCAAGGTGCAAGAGCAGGAATCGATGCGCATCTTCTATTCGATCATTCACAACGGCCGCAGCCCGATGAATGACATCAATTTGCGCAAGGCGCTGTCGCATGCGTTCGACTACAACGGCTTCATCGACAACATCCTGTCCGGTTCGGTGGCCCGTAATCCGGCGCCACTGCCCAACAACATCTGGGGCGCACCCAAGGGCGTCAAGGGTTACGACTTCAACCTCGAAAAGGCCAAGGAGTACCTCGCCAAGGTCAAGGAGCCGATGCGCGAAATCACGCTGGGTGCGCTCGCCGGCTATGGCCAGACCGAGCAGGCGGCGGCCATGCTGCAGGTCGCGCTGACCAAGATCGGGATCAAATCAAAGATCGTCGCCGAACCTTGGCCGGTCGCCTCAAAGAAAATGCGCAATGAAAAGCAGATGTACGATCTGCTGTTCCTGTGGAAGTCGACATACTATGCAGATCCCAACAACTGGGTCGGCGAGATGTATGACTGCGACCAGATCGGCCAGCGCAACAACAGCTGGTACTGCAACAAGGAAGTCAACAAGCTTCTTGACGAAGCGCAGAAGACCACAGACCAGAAAGTCCGTTCGGCAAACTACGCCAAGGCTGCAACCATGGTGATGAACGATGCCGCCGGCATCTTCGTCTACAACACAAAATGGTTCGGCCCGTTCAACGCAAAGGTAAAGGGCGTACGCTTCTCACCAATCGGGAACGGTCAGGAAATGCGTTGGGTCTATTTCGAATAGGCTGGCCGTGTTAGCCTCTACGGCCTGATGGCCAATGCAAGGGAGGGCAGCCACGTGTGGTTGCTCTCTTCCCAGCCCGAGCGAACCTGCCACGCATGCGCATCGTCGTCCTCATAGTCAACCGCCTGCTCTGGTTCGCACCGACGATGCTGGGTCTCATGATCGTGACGTTCACGATCTCCCATATCATCCCGGCAGACCCCGTCGCCTATCTCGCCGGTGAAAATGCAACCAACGAACAGATCGCCGAGATCAAGCGCAAGTTCGGCCTTGACCAGCCCGTTCACATCCAGTTCTGGCGCTACCTCGTGTCCGTCGTGCAGGGCGACATGGGCGTCAGCCTCTATACCCAGCGTGCCATATCGGAAGACCTGCTGAACCGGCTGCCAGCGACGCTGGAGTTGACGATCGTTACCGTTATCGTCTCCGCGATCATTGGCGTGCCGCTCGGCGTCATTTGCGCCGTGCGGCGCAATTCCTGGCTTGATCACATCCTTCGGATATTCACCGTCTCAGGCCTTGCCATCGCCAGCTTCTGGCTGGCCATCCTGCTCCAGCTGTTGTTTGCCATGCAGCTCGGATGGACCCCGTTGCAGGGACGAATCGATGGTTGGGGACCGGATCATGTCACCGGTTTTTTTCTCATCGATTCACTTGTTGCGGGTGATTTCGAAATGTTCGGGCTTGCCGTCCAGCACATGCTGTTGCCGGTTGCCACGCTGGCGTTTCCGGCGATGGCAACGATCGTCAGGTTTACGCGCGCCGGCGTCCTCGATGCGATCAATTCCAACTACGTGCTTTATGAGCAGGCGATGGGCCTACCGCAACCGGTGATCATTTGGAAGTATGTTCTGCGCAACGCCTTGATCGGCACAGTCACCCAAATTGGTCTGATTTTCGGGATCCTGATTTCCGGTGCCGTCGTTGTCGAAGCCGTTTTCGACTGGCCAGGCCTGGGCCTCTATGCGGTGAACTCGATCCTGCAGAGCGACTACAACGCCATCATGGGCTTTACGCTTATTACCGGCGTCCTCTTCATCATCGTCAATCTCACAGTCGACATCGTGCATGGCGTCATTGATCCAAGGAGCAGGAGCTGATGAAAACGGCTGGCTTTCTGCTTCGCAAACTCGCAAGCGACTACACGGCGCTCGGCGGTGCCTTGATCATTGTTTTGTTGATCGTCGTTGCGCTGTTCGCCCCCTATCTGTCGACGCATCCCGCCGACGTCGCGGAGTTTCACCCTGCAGAACGTCTCCAGGGCCCGAGTTTCGGTCACCTGTTCGGCACCGACCGGATGGGCAGCGACATCTACAGTCGCATCCTGTTTGGCGCGCGGATCACCATCACCATAGCAGTGGTTGCGATCGGCGTAGCTGTCGCGATCGGTGTGCCGATCGGCCTGATTGCTGGCTACTACCGCAACTGGTTTAGCGATCTTTTGATGCGCGTGTCCGACATCTTCCTTGCGGTACCGCAGATCGTTCTTGCCATTGCGATCGCCCAGACGCTCGGCCCGTCAATCGAGAACGTCATCCTGGCATTGTCACTTACGTATTGGCCGTTCTGGGCCCGGCTCGTTTACGCTGAGACCCGCGCGGCACTTAATGAGACCTATGTCGAGGCCTCGATTGCACTTGGCGCGTCGCCCTGGCGCGTCATGGTAATGCACGTGCTGCCGAACATTTCATCATCGATCATCGTGCGCACCACGATCGGCATGGGCGGCACGATTTTGACCGCCGCAGCGCTGGGTTTCCTCGGTCTCGGTCCACCGCCGCCGACGCCCGAGTGGGGCCGCACGATCGCCGAGAGCCGCGAGTTTCTGCCCGAAGCATGGTGGTATGCGACGGCGCCCGGGCTCGCGATCTTCCTGGTCGTGATGGGCTTCAACCTGCTTGGCGACGGCTTGCGCGATATTCTTGATCCGCGCATCCGTAGGAGCAGGGAATGACCTCGACTCTTCTCGATGTTCGAAATTTGCGCGTTGACTTTGTCACGGACTCCGGACGTGCGCAGGTCCTCGATGGCGTCAATTTCGACATGAACGAAGGTGAGATCGTCGGCCTCGTCGGCGAATCTGGTTCGGGCAAGACAACGCTCGCGCGCAGCGTACTCGGTATCCTGCCGGCCAATTCGGCGCGCATCGAAGCTGGCGAGATCTGGTTCGACGGCCGCGATCTCCTGACCATCCCCGCCAAAGAGCTGTCGATGAATGTGCGCGGGCGCCATATCACGTTCATTCCCCAGGACCCGTTCACGTCGTTCAATCCCGTTTTCAGCATCGGCAGCCAGATCATGGAGCTGATGAAATGGAAATCACCGCTTGTCGATGATGCGACAAGGCAGCGTGCCATCCGCTATCCGCGAGAGCGTCGCCGTGCCGACTACGAACGCGTCCTGGAGCTGTTGCGCACGGTGCAGTTGCCGGATGCCGAGGGGATCTTGCGCAAGTACCCGCATGAGGTCTCGGGCGGGCAGCGCCAACGGCTGATGATTGCCATGGCCTTGTTGAGTGAGGCCAAGTTGATCATTGCAGACGAGCCGACGACCGCGCTCGACGTCACCATCCAGGCGCAGATCCTGAAACTGCTGCGCCGGCTGGCCAGCGAACGCGGCGTCTCGGTGCTGTTTGCAACACACGACCTAGGCGCTGCGCACGAGATCTGCGATCGCATCACGGTGATGTATGCGGGCCAGGAAGTGGAGACGGCGCCGGCGGCCAGTTTCTTCTCCGACCCGCGCCATCCGTACACCAACGCCCTGCTGCAAAGCCTGCCTTCCCGCACGCACGGCATACGTGGCATCCCCGGCGAAATTCCCGTGCTCATCGACGCACCGAGCGGCTGTCGCTTCCATCCGCGATGCGACCGCGCCGAAGACGCCTGTCGTCGCGATCGCCCGCCGATATCCGAACCCGTGCCGGAGCACACGGTACGGTGCTTTAATCCTGTTGCCTCCAATTTCACTTCCGAGGTCGCGGAATGACGTCTTCATCACCCGCACCCGACCAGGAAGCCCAATCGGCGGAAGGCGAGCCGGAAACGATCCTCTCGGTCTGCGAGCTCTCGAAGTACTTTCCCGTCCGCGACGTGTGGAGCCGCCGCATCGGATGGCTGAAAGCGCTCGATGACGTCAGCCTCGACGTGCAGAAAGGGGAAATTCTCGGCGTTGTCGGCGAATCCGGCTGCGGGAAATCAACGCTTGGCAAGACCATCATCGGGATGCACCAGCCGACCGCCGGGCGCATCATTTTCGAAGGCAACGACATCGCAATGCAGCGGCCGGACCAGGCCCGCGAATTGCGGCGCCACCTGCAATACACCTATCAGGATCCGGGCGCCTCGCTCAATCCGCGGTGGAAGATCGGCCGCGCGCTGCATGAACCGCTCGTCATTCACAGCAACCTGTCATACGAGGAGCGCCAGCGCGAGGTGCTCGCCATTCTGCGCGCCGTCGGCCTGCCGGAATCCCATCTCGATCTCTACCCGCATGAGATATCGGGCGGCCAGCAGCGCCGCGTCGGCCTTGCCCGCATCCTGACGCTCAACCCGAGCCTGATCATTCTCGACGAACCGACCTCCGGGCTCGATGTCTCGGTTCAGGCAACCGTGCTCAATTTGTTTCTCGATCTCAAGCGCGAGTTCAACCTGACGTACCTGTTCATTTCGCACGACTTGTCGGTGGTGCGCATGATTTGTGACAGGATTGCCGTCATGTATCTCGGCCGTGTCGTCGAGACCGGCAATGCCGAGCAGGTCTTCTCCAACCCGCGCCATCCCTACACACAGTCGCTGCTCGCAGCCATTCCGGAAATCGGCGGCAGGAAGGTGACCGATGACTTCTGGCTGGAAGGCGAGCCACCCGATCCGACCGACCTGCCGAGCGGCTGCCGTTTCCGTACGCGCTGTCCGAACGTGCAGGAAAAGTGCACCATCGATGATCCGGCGCTAATCGAGAAGGCGGCGGGGCATGCCGATGCCTGTCATTTTTCCGGACAGGGGAAGTAGATTGATGCCATGACCTTTCCAAGTGCTGTCCTCGTAACCGGTGCCGCATCGGGCATCGGATTGGCGCTTTCAGAAGCCCTTGTCGCGCGCGACTGCCATGTTGTTGGTGTCGATGTCGATGACAAAGCGCTGGAAGCAGTAGCTGCTCGCCTGAAATCGTTCAGGCCGGTTTGCGCCGACCTCACGCTGGATGACGACCTGCGGCGCGTGGTTGACGAGGCAGCCAAGGCCTCCCCTGGCATCGGCGGGCTGGTCAATGCGGCCGGGATCTATCCCGTAACCGATTTGACCAAGTTGACCAATTCAGAATGGGACCGGGTGCTTGCCACGAACCTCAGGGCACCGTTTGCTCTGACCCGCGATCTCGCGAGGCAATGGATTGACCGGCAACAAGACGCAGTCGTCGTCAACATCAGCTCGACAGCGGCGACGCTGTGCCGACCGGGCATCGCCCACTACGGTGCATCAAAGGCCGGGCTCAACCAATTGACCCGCGACACGGCGCTCGAACTGGCACCGCACGGGATCCGTGTCAATGCCGTCGCGCCCGGGCTGATTGGGACTGAACGTGTGATGACGCACGCCGCAGGCGACGGCCGCGACGAGCACGAAGCCAAGCTTGCCCGCATTCCAACTGCGCGAGAGGGCCGGCCAGTTGAGATTGTCGAAGCCATCCTGTGGCTGCTTTCGGCGGCATCGAGTTACTGCACCGGAACGATCCTGCAGTGCGACGGCGGCCTGACGCTCGGGATCCCGCGCTACTGAATCGTTAATAAAGCCGCCCTACAAGCCGGCCTGCTGTTTGCAGTAGCGCGCGACCTCGGCATGGCTGGCGAACCACACGCCCGTGTGAGACCGGATGTGCTGGATCAGTTCCTCGAGGATCTGGATACGCGAATGATGGCCGATGACATGCGGGTGCATCGTTAGCAGGAACAGCCCGCCTTCACTGTAGGCGCCATTGAATTCGCGCTTGAAGATCTCGAGAACGCCGGATGGCGGCGTATAGGGCCGCGCCGCGCCGAAGCGGTCCATCGCCAGATAGGGCGCGTCATCCCGGATCCACTCCACCGGCAGTTCGACCAGTCCGGTCGGCTCACCGTCTTCGAGCAGTTCATAGGGGTCGTTGTCGGCCATCAGGCTCGAGTCATAGAGCAGGCCCATCTCGCGGGATATCGCAAGCGTGTGCGCGCTGAAATCCCACGACGGCGTGCGAATGCCGACAGGACGCTGGCCGCTGATCTCTTCCAGAACATCGCACGCGCGCATCTGCAGGTCGCGCTCAGCTTCCGGCGGCAGCTGGCTGTTGAGCTCATGGATCCAGCTGTGAATGCCGATTTCATGGCCTTCTGCGATGGCCCTTTTTTGCTCTTCCGGGTGCAGTTTGGCGACGACGGCCGGCACGAAGAACGTCGCCTGAATGTCGTAGGTCCTGAGCACTTTCAAAATGCGCGGAATGCCGACGCGTGCACCGTACTGTCCAGCGCTGAGCCGGCCGGGCGAGCTATGGCCCCACCGCAATGTCTGCGTTTCGTGATCCGAATCGAACGACAATGCCACGGCGCAGCGCGCACCGTCCTTCCAGACGTCCGGCTTGAGCGAACGACCGGCACGCACCTTGTTGACGATGCCCCGCCACTTCTCATCGGGCCATTGCCAGGATTCGGCCTGTTCCGGCAGGTTATCGGTTGCACGCTTTGCTTCACTCATTCTTCTTCTCCCGCCAGTCACCCAGCATCATGGTCGTGCAATGGGCAAAGCACACGACCTGGTTTCGTCACGTCGGCCCGGATTTGTCGCCAGACCCCACCTTGCCGTTCGCCAAATCCGCAGCACGATCGGCCAATGCCCGATCTCGGGGGGCTCCGTAACCGCCACCGCCGGGCGTCTCGATAACCAAACGGTCGCCCGGGCCAAGATGGGTTACGCGTTTCGATGCGATTTCCTCGCGCCCACCATCCGTGCGCAAAATGTACGACTTCGCCGTCATACCCGTTTCGCCCCCTGCAACGCCCGATGCCGCAACGAAGTGGCGCTCGCCGCGATGCGAGAAATCGATGACACCCTCGACATCACTGAGCACCTCGAACTCCTTTACCTGGCCGAGACCACCACGGAACTTGCCGTCGCCGCCAGAGTTGCGGCGCAGGTGCCAACGGCGTATTCGGATCGGTGCCTCCAATTCCATGGCTTCGGCGGACAGATTCATGCAATTGCTCGCGTCCGTTTCAATAGCATCCACGCCATCGCTGTTCGGCCCGGCTCCGCTACCACCGGCGAGCAGCTCCCCAGTCACAAAGGCGCTGCCGTCGCTTCGCCGGCCGCCGAACGCCATCACCAGCAGACTACCGGCATGAGCTGCCGGCATCTGATCAGGGAGTGCTTGGGCAAGTGCCGCGAGCATGGTGTTCGTAATGCGCTTGATCGTGGCCGTACGGGCATTGACGGGTGCCGGTGGCAGAGGATTGACAATTGTGCCTTCCGGCAAGGTCAACGAAATTGAACGAAAACAACCACCGTTGTTCGGAATGGAAGGGTCGGTTGCGGCGCGCACCGCATAGCAGGCTGCGGCGAGACTGCCCGAGGGTACGCAGTTAATTGGACCACGCACCTGCGGGCTCGAACCGGTGAGGTCGAAGTGAATCGTGCCATCGCCGGGCAGATGCGCCGTGACCTCAATGCGGACGCGGTCCTCCAGGTCAAGACCGTCATTGTCCAAGAAGTCGACCGCGTGGTAGGTCCCTGCGGGCAGTTTCAGGAGCGCTTTGCGGGTCATGTCATCAGCCCGATCGAGCAGCATCTTGAAGGCCGCAAGCAGAACATTGGCGCCGTACCTCTGTGCCGCTTCACCCAATCGGACCGCGGCGACACGGCAGGCAGCAACCTGTGCATGCAGGTCGCCGAGAAAGATTTCCGGGATGCGCACGTTCTGGCACAGGATGCGCGTCAGCTTGTCGTCAAATACACCGGCACTCGCCCATTGCACGGGCGGCACGCGAATACCCTCCTGGAAAATCTCGGTCGAATCCGTCGGGACCGAACCAGCGCTCTTGCCGCCAACGTCCTGGTGATGTGTCATCGTCGCAGCAAGGGCAATTGGCTGCTTGTGCGCGAACACCGGCGCAACGACAGCGAAGTCGGGTAGATGCGTGCCGCCGCAGTAGGGATCGTTGAGAATGTAGACGTCCCCTTCCTGCATTCGTTCAACGGGGAACACGGTGATCAGCTCGCCGACGGCCGGTATGAGCGTGCCGAGATGTATCGGAATGGCGCAGGCTTGCGCGAGCGTCACGCCTTCGAGCGTGAACAAGCTGGCGGATGCATCAAGGCCCTCCTTGACGATTGGCGAACATGAGCTTCTGAGCAGCGTCGATTGCATTTCCTCAGCGATCACATCGAAACGATGCCTGAGGACTTCGAGCGTAATGGGGTCGAGGTCGCCGTCCTGCGCGCTGATTTGTGCGTTTTGGTTCATGAGCTCAACCTTCGTTCAATGAGTAACGCGGCACCGCTCACAACGCGTGCCGTCCAGCCGGCCGGCAAGAGCGTTGTTGTATCATCCTGCTCAATTATCGCCGGTCCCTCAAGCGCTTCATCCGCGCCCAGCAATGCCCGATCGTGCACCGGGACAGGCGACATCTTATCCGAGTGAGGAAAGCGCACTTCGCGCTCCGCTTTGCGCGAGCGTCCGCTGTGTTTCGCCGGCACTGCGCCGAGATCGACCTTTGCCAGCCTCGCCCGATGAACGACGCGCAGATTGACGATCGCGGCCGGGGCTCCGGTTTTCAAGCCGTTGATACGTTCGTGACTCGCCTCGAAGTCATCATACAGTCGGGCGAGCGCATCCGGGCGATCATGCTGAAACGCCACCTCCAGAAAATGGCTTTGACCACGATATCCGACATCGGCGGCGTAGACCCGTTCGTACGGCAAGCCATCGACCTGCTCGTGCTCCATCCTTGCCTGTACGGCACAGTCCAGCGTTTCGAAGACTGCTCGGACTTCATCAATTTCTGCATTGACCAGCGGCGTGTGGAAGGCACTGCTGAACTCGTGCTCGATCGGCGCCGCCAACAACCCGCCGGCTGACAGCACGCCCGGATAGCGGGGTATGAGAACACGGTTGACGTCCAATTCATCGGCAAGCGCCGCAACGTGGAGGCCGCCGGCGCCACCGAGCGCAACGAGTGTAAAGTCGCGCACATCGTGACCGCGATTGACCGAGACAAGGCGGATGCCGTCGGCCATATGGGCATTTGCGATGCGGTGGATGCCAATCGCTGCCGCTTCGACGCTGATCCCAAGCGGTTTTGCGATGTGCTCTTCGATCGAGACAATTGCGCGGTGGCGATCAAGGGCGAAGCGTCCTCCGGCGAAGAAGTCGGGATCGAGATAGCCAAGCACGATCGAGGCATCCGTTACGGTCGGCTCCGATCCGCCACGACCGTAACAGGCCGGGCCCGGTTCGGCACCCGCCGACTGTGGTCCGACGCGCAGGCCGCCGCCGCTATCGATCCACGCAATCGAGCCGCCGCCGGCACCAAGTGTCGTGACGTCAAGCATCGGCACACGCACTTGGTATCCGCCGATATCGGTCTCCCGGCGCACCATTGGCTGGCCATTCGTCACGAGTGCAATATCGCTCGACGTACCACCGACGTCGATTGTTACGAGGTTTGCCAATCCGTTCTCTTCGCCAACGGCGGCACCGCCCAAGACACCAGCGGCCGGTCCCGACAGGAAGAGCCGCACGGGGCGATGTTGCGCGGTTTCCATGCCAGCGAGGCCGCCTCTCGACTGCATGATTTGCAGCGGGGCTTTAATGCCTTCGCGATGCAGCCCTTCGCTGATTGTTTTGAGATACGTACTGACGCGCGGTTTGATGTACGCATCAAACGCGGTGACGACCGTGCGTTCGTATTCGCGGAAGGCGGGATCGACCTCGCACGACAATGAAACCGGCAGATCGGGCGCGACATCGGCAATAATCTCGCGCACGGCATGCTCATGGCTGAGATTGCGGAATGAAAACAGCAGGCACACCGCGATCGCCTCAACATCCGCAGCCAGGAGTTGCTCGACGGCCTGACGCACACTGGCGTGATCGATTGCATCGACCACGCTGCCGTCTGCCGCCAAACGTTCGCGGATGCCAATGCGCAACGCGCCGGGTGCCAGCCAACCGGGCGTTTCCGGCGCCAGCACGAGATCGTAGAGTTGGTGGCGGATTTGGCGGCCCAGTTCCAGGACGTCGTCGAAGCCTTCGGTTGCGATGAGTCCAACCTTGGCACCCTTGCGCTCCAAGACGGCATTTGTCGCGATCGTGGTGCCGTGGGCCAGACGGGCGATTTCATTGTGCTCGAGCACGTCCCGCTCGCGAAGCTCGCGAACGGCTGCGATCACGGCATCGCCGGGATTCGCGCTCGTCGTTGGTAGCTTGAGAATGTGTGCGCCGGCCGGTCCGCACACGACGACGTCGGTGAACGTACCGCCAATGTCGATCCCGATGGAGGTTGCAGCCATATCGCCCATGATCAAGTACACATATCGTTATCCGATGATCAACGGTTGTCGATCAGAAAGCCGAGCGCTCGATTTCTTTCGACATCGGCACCCTCGAATTGGGTGATGAGCAGGACGTCGAAGCCGTCAAGTTTGATATCGCCACAGTTGCCTTCACAGATCAACCAGATCAATCCGCCATCGCAATGCCAAGCGATTGCGGTGGCAAGTCCGCCCACGCGCAACCGACCGAACGATTTCGCAAGTTGACCCCATCGTCCTGCCGACGCAAATCCGCCATGCTGAGTATTCGGGCACGGAATTTATCGCCAATCACGGGTCGCACGTGGTCGTTCACTTCGCAGCTGATTGCCGGAAGACGACGATTTCAATTCGGACTGCTCCGTCCCGGAAGTGATGGAAGGGGTGGAATAGGGAGCTGACATCGGTCAGATTATTTTTGTCGATTAAGAGAAAATCCACGGTGCACACCGGCCCATCCAGTTCAGAGGGTAACACATGACATTCAGCATTTTGGGCTTCTGCCCCCGTTCGAACCAGGTCGGCATCGCCTATACGACCGTGACCTTGGCCGGCGGTGGCACATCGCCATTTTACAGCTATCGCGGTGATATCGTCGTTGTTCAGGCATTCGGAAACCAGCAATGCGCGATCGTCGGCGCAAGAGCATTGGATGAGGGTTGTGATGAGGCGGAAGTTCTCCAGCGCATGCGCGCAAGCGATTCCGCGTTTGCCTACCGTCAGGTCGGCGTGATGCCGCGGGGCGGCAGGCCGTTCGCACGGACCGGCGACAAGGCCCGGCCGTGGGCTGGCCATGTCATCGAAGACGACTTCGTCGCGATGGGCAATGTTCTTGTTGGTCGTGCGGTCGTCGATGCGATGGCCGCCGCTTTCAGACAACGCCAGGCGGAACCGCTTGCCGAACGCCTGCTCTGTGCCATCGAAGCGGGCCGCGATGCCGGCGGCCAGCAAGCACCCGAGGACCAGCGCTATGATGAACGCTCCGCATTGCTGCGGGTTATTGGTGACGGCCCGGAGCGGCCAGAGCAAACAGCGCTTGACCTACGTGTCGACATGGCAAGCAGCGCCGTCGACGAACTCCGCCACATGTACGAAATCTATAAGCCGGTCATAGCACGGCGTAGCCTGCGCGCCAGAAATCCTGGAGAGGACATGCCCACGTCCCTTTGGGAAGCACAGAACCTGACCGCGAACCCGCCGCCTCCCGCGCTGAAGACGAAATAGCATGAGCACCACGACGCCCGCGCAATTCATGAGCTGCAATCCCGGTTTCGCAGACCGGCGCGGCGGGCGTCACCCGTTCAATTAGATGCCCAGGTCAAGCAGATTGTAGTCCTTCATCGTAGCCTTCGCTCCAGCATCCCAGACAGGATGATCACTACTCTCGGCGAAAGGCTTGTAGACGTAAGGCTTTTCATCCGGATAACGCTGGCGGCGCGCGTCGATGGCATAGCCGATGACCCGCGAGCGCTGCTTGATCCGCGCATCATCATAGACCCCACCGACATTGGCGATGTTGCCCGTCTGCTCGACACCGAACACGGAGCGCCGACGATGGAAACCGAAGGTCAGCGAGACACGCCAATCCGGACTGGTGTTGGCGAACGAACCATGTAGCGCTTGGCGATTGTTGATCGCAACGTCACCGGGTGCACATACGATCGGAACCGCGTCTGGCAATCGTTGGCTGCCTGCCCTGGCCACCATCGCCTTGATGTCGACTTTGCCAAGTTTGTGCGTGCCCGGCACCGTCCAAACGCCGTTTGCCGGCGTACAGCCGTAAAGCTGCACCATCATGTTGAAGCCGTGGCTGCCTTCGTCCCAGTCGGGGCTATCCCACAACGTCGTGCCGTCCTGGTGCCAGGAGACAGAGGCGCCGCGTCCAGGCTCCTTGATGAACAGCGCATCCGTATAGGGCACGAAGTCCTCGCCGTTGACCGCTTCGACGATGGATAGCAGCTTGGGATTGCCGTAGGCACGCAAGCTGGCATCGGAGAACTGCAGGAAGCCCAGGATCAGATAAACAATCTCTTTCGGAGCATCCGCCGTGGCTGCGGGCTCCGGCATTTTGACCGGATGGCGACCATTGGCGATTTCGGTTCCACCCCAGGGATCACCAAGCGGCTTCGACCAGAACAAAGTCGGCGCCTTGAGGTCGGCGGTGATGGCGGGGCGGCCCTTGTGGTCCAATGGCGAATCCTGGCCCGTCGGGAGCCGGTCCATCATGTCTTTTAGGTCAACTTCAATCTCGGCCAACTCGTCCTGCCTGACCACATCCTCAAACACGTAAAAGCCGTGACGCCAGTAGGAAGCAACGATATCAGGATGTAGGCGGCCATTGTCATCGAGCCGTATCGGGCCGCGATTGCCAAGTGCATAGGCGCGCGCCTCTCCTTCACGGATGTAGGCTTCCATCGCAGCTTCTTCAGCACTGAAGCCAGCTGCCACAGCAGGCGCGGCTGGTGTATTCCGTGTGTGTTCACTTGCGCGCATCGGTCTGCTCCTTCCAAGTCGAACCTGTCCGCTACTCAGCTCGTGCCGGATTTTCGCAACATCCTGGTATTGCGGGCCACCCGTGTCAGAGTAGTTCGAATGTCGATTATGGCAAGACCGTTGACGCACACTGGTCCGCGCTCCAACTTAGCCGAAGGAATGTATCCTGTGTGCAAAGCTAGGGCGGCGACAACCGGTCGGACTGGGATTGCCGGACACGTGTGCCTAGGAGAAATGAACTGCTCCAGCTAGAGCCGTCCATTTGCCGCCTCGAGAAGAGCGCCAACGACCTGTCGCTTGAGGTCGATTCCAACACCACACTTGCAGCCGGGACAGTCGACGCAGGCGTCCAACCCGAGTTCTATGGCGCTCTCCACCGCGGCCGCCTTGTCAGCCTCGGATGCGAGTGGATCGAGCCTGATCCGCTGCAGCTTAAGGAGTGAAAACGGGTTCCCCCACCTGTAGCCGTCCGTTGCGTCCGGCATTTCGCCGGCCGGTACGTCGGTTGGCAACCCGTCACCGAAATTACGGGCATGCATCGGACAATTGTCAAGACAGGCGTAGCATTCAATGCAGGCCGTCAGATCATGATAGGCCTGCGGTGCCTCGACGTTGAGATCATTGGCCCCACCGCTCGTTGCCAGCCGGCCCTGCATTTGTCGGGCGATACCATCTCGCCGCACAACCAAATCGCTCAAAACCGGCAAGGTTGCACATGGACTTAACTTATCACCCTCGCGCACGCGCGCGCGACAGGCGATGCGCGGTTTGTCATTGATGTCGATCGTGCAGACACCACAGTTGCGCGAACGGCAACCGTAGCGGAATGCGAGATCGGGCACTGTCGTCGCCTGCGCCTGCAAGAGCACGTCGAGCGCCATCGGCTTTTCGCTCGCCTCCCGCTTGGCGTAGTCATACTCAACGGTCTCGGAGACACCGTCTCGATGCAGAACAATCTCAACCTTCATGCCGTGATAGGTCCTGTCTTCCTGCTTGACCGCCTTAAGGTGCCCATCCCTCGACGTTGCTTCGTCCTGGAGCTAGAGCCGCCTGCTGCCTGCGACGTTGCGACTGATCTCATACCGCTTCGCCAATGGCGGCATCCGCACTGCCCGGCTCAACTTTTGGTGCTGCTCCACTTGCGCCCATTATCGCTTTGTATCGCTTCTCCAGTATCTTGTCCTGAACCTGCATCGGCAAAAGGCGCAACGATTTTGCCTGCGCCTTGCGCCACGCGTCCTGCAACTTGTAGGTGACGAGACGCTTCATTGGCGTACGCTCCCGCTCGGCGCGTTCAACCTGCCACATCGCGTTCGTCGAGCGCTGCACCACTGTCGAATAAGGTTGCGAGAACGGTGAAATCAAGGCCTTGTCGAGGCGCACATGTCCGCCGAGGCTACCATCGCGCTCTCGGGCAGCAAGTTGGACCGCCCTCGCCGTGTCGAGCATGTTGCGCAACTCCTCAAGTTCAATGAAGGCCTGGTTCCATGTCGTGTAGGCCGGGATGGCAACCTCATCGAGTTGGCGAGTCCAATCTTCGATCAGGCTGTCCATTTTTGCGAGCCGGTCCGCCGTGCGGATCGGGCCGATGCATTCCCAGCATTCTTTTTGCAACTGCAGCTTGAGCGTTGCGGCAGCGACGCGTCCTTTCTGACCGAAACGCCGGACAACCGCATTGATCGCCGACTTGAAAACGGCGTTGTCGCTGGCCCGGCTTGCAGTTCGCGCGTTTTCCGCTGCGGCTCGTCCGGCACGATTGCCAAAGACCGCATTTTCCGTGAGAGACGTTGAACCAAGCCTGTTGGCACCGAACACGTCGCCCATCGCCTGGCCGGCGGCGAACAATCCGGCGATACCTCTGGCGCGGTCTCCAACGCCCTCACCGCCGACAGAAGCACCGTCCGCATCAGCCCTGATCCCGCCCATCGAGTAATGTGCGCCAGGCCGAACTTCCCAGGGTTCCTCGACTTTTCCTGCTTTCTTTCCGAGCGCCTGGCGTGCGTTCTGCAGACATGACGGCAGACAGGTCTCGAGGAAACGATAGAAGTATGGCCCGGACCGCGGCGCTTTCATATTGGCCGTCATGTCGAGATAGGCGCCGCCGTTCGGGCTGCCCCGGCCATCCTCCACCGCACGCATAATGGCGGAAGAGCATTCGGCACGGGTGCGCAGATAAATGCCATCGAGGATCACCTTGCCATTCTTGTCTCGCAGCACACCCAAGTAACTGGCGGTTACCGGCTCACCACACAGCAAGCCTTCATAAGAGGGCGGAGATGCCAGGCAAAACGGCAGGAACTGTACCTGCTCGATGTCGACGAGGTCGGCGCCAGCACGCGCGGCAATCGCATAGGAGTCGCCGGTGTTGCCGCGCATCGTGTCGGTCTTCGGAAAATACAGCGTGGAAAGCCCGCCAGCTGCGATGATCACTGACGGCGCGTGCACAGCGACCAACTTGCCGCCCGAGGCGTCGTAAATCAGCCCACCGACGACCGTCTTCGTACCATGGGTGTCGGAAGTGACTAGGTCGAGGAACCATGCGTCCTCGAGATAATCAATCCGCTGGTTCTGGATCACCGCCTGCCAACCGGCATGCCCGAACGCAACGCCGTTGTTGGCATGTCCCACCGTGCGCCGCCTTGTGTGGCCGCCGAGCGGTAGCGGCATCGCCTGCGGTTTTTCGCCGGTGGGATCGATGGCCGGCCTGAGACCATGGGCGCGGTAGGAATCGTAGGCGGCCTTACTGTCTCGCGCGAACGCATCGGTGATCGACTGCAATGGCAGGTCGCCGCCGGCCAGCTTGACGTTTTCCGAAAGAACGGCTTCGCTGTCGCTGTCATCACCTGTTTCCCGAACCGTGACTGCGCCTTCGGATATTTTCGTGTCGGAACAGCCGATTGGGTCCTTCGACACGACGAGAACACTGGCACCTGCCTCGGCCGCGGCATGCGCCGCCATGCTTCCTGATCCGCCCGAGCCCACGACAATCACGTCGTACGCCCGCCATTCGGTTTCAATGGTCATCCCTTGTCGCCTCATGCTGCGTCATTGAACGGTTATTGCTAACGCAAAATTTGGTGTCTGGGGATAGCGAACACGACGCTAACGCACCGGATCTCAGGCGATATGCAACACTATCAAGATGTTGATCTACGGACCTTCAATTCATCAAGTCTTGCACGGGCACCTGGCCGGCAGGCCCTTTGACCAGCTTCTAGAACCGCGAGCCTTCAATCAGTCAAACCAAACATCGCCTCGCCCGGCACGGGCATCTCGGCGATGAGAATGTTTTGGCTAAGCGAATTCGTTGTATAGAGCGTCCGATTGTCAGCGCCGCCGAAAGCAACGTTGGTCGTCAAGAGACCGCCATCACACGACACCACGCGATAGAGCGGCAATCCGTTTGCCGACCAAACCCAAACGGCGCCGCCGCCGGCATGCGCGATCGCCACGTTACCGTCTGTGTCGACGGCCATGCCGTCCGGGCCCCAGCCGCCCATCAGTTGGCAATAGAGTCCGACGCGATGAACTGCCCCGTCCGGCCGAATTGGCATACGCCACACGCAGTTAGCCCGCGTTACCGCCACATAAAGCATGCTCTCGGCTGGGTCCATTACCAGCCCATTCGGGCTCGGGACATTGTCGATCAGACAGGTGAGCTGCCCGCTTGTCGAATACCGGAAAACGCGCCCGGTGGGATCGTGCAGTCCGGTTTCGCCCTGATCGGTAAAATAGAGGTCTCCGGTTGAGGCAAAGAAGAGATCGTTGGGACCTTTGAAGCCTGGCAGTTGATCACGGCCGAGGAGTGTATCCACCTTACCACTCACCGGGTCGATGATCATAATGCCGTTCTTGCGGTCGGCGACAAAAATGCGGCCGTCTTTATGCAGTTTCAGACCGTTCGGCAATCCGTCATACTGGGTGACCACCGACCACTCGGCTGCCGGCGACACGCGAAGAATGCGCCCATGCGCGACATCGACGAGATAGAGATTGCCGTCCCGATCGAATGATGGACCTTCAAGGAAACACCCGATTGCCTGGCCATGAAACACATCGCGCACAAAATCCGAGTCCCGCCCCGTTAGCAGCAAATCATCGGGGACGGTTGCGAAGATCCGGGTCTCAATGACCTTTGGTTCTGGCACCATGGGTAATGCTCTCCAGGGTGAGGTTTCAAAGTACCACCAGCACCGTTCGGATAAATCGGCGCGGGGTGTTTGCTCTCCGGGTCGCAGACGATTAGCCTGCCTGCAAAGTATACATCGTTCACCGGGAGGTGGGGCATGGCGGCCAACATGCATCTGATTGCTTTCATGATGCACACGCCGATCAACCACATGACGCTGAGTTGGGCCGATGCGGAAGATCGACAGCTGGATGGTCTCGGGTCGATTGCGTTCTGGCAGTCGCTCGCCAGGACGCTTGAGCGGGGCTGTTTTGATGGCTTGTTCTTCGCCGATGTCCCCGCTGTCTATGATCACTTCAAGGATACGACCGACGTCGCCCTCAAATACGGTGTGGTTTGGCCGACCCATGACCCGGTTGCACTGATTGGCATCATGTCGGCCGCAACAAAACATCTCGGAATTGCCTCGACGGTGTCGACAGCGAGTTGGCATCCGTTCCTCGCAGTGCGATCGATGTCGACGCTCGACTATTTGAGCAACGGACGTGTCGGTTGGAACATCGTCACCGGCAACGGTCGCTCGGAGCATCGCGCACTTGGCACCGGCACGCTCGACCACGACGAACGCTACGACCATGCCGACGAATACATGGACGTCTGCTACGCGTTGTGGCGCGGCATTCCACCAGAGGCGATCCTCGCCGATCGCGATGGCGGCATATTTGCCGATCCCTCGAAAATCGAAAAAATCGTACACGATGGCAAATATTTCAGCTGCCAGGCAACACCATCCGTGCTGCCCTCACCGCAAGGTCGGCCAGTCCTGTTCCAGGCGGGATCGTCGAGCCGCGGTCAGCGCTTTGCGATCAAGCATGCCGATGTTGTTTTCGCCATCCAGCCCGACTTGGCGCGCATGCAGGCCTTCATGAAGCAGATCCGTTCGGCTGCAGTCGACTACGGTCGTGCGGAAGATGTCCGCGTCACCTTTGCGGTGCAGCCGTTTGTCGCCGAAAACAAGGCGGCGGCGCTAGCCAAACGCGATGAGATGCTGGCGCGGATCCCGATGGAAGCCGCACTCACCCGCATCTCCGGCACGTTTGGGGTTGATTTGAACACGGTTGATCTCGACCAGCCACTGCAAGAAATCACGACACAGAGTTCTCAGGGCCTGGTCAAGGCAATGTCGGCCATGTTTGGTGACAACGAAATCACCTTGCGTGAAGCGGTGCGCTTGTCCGGCTTGGCCGGGCTGATTCCGACCGTGCTCGGCTCGCCGGAAGAAGTCGCCGACGAATTGGAACTCATATGGCGCGAGACGGGCTGCCATGGCTTCAATCTCACACCGGCAGTTGTCCCCGGCGGTTATGAAGATTTTATCGATCACGTCGTGCCAATCCTGCAGCGTCGCGGCGTGTTTCGCACGGAATATGAAGCAACAACACTGCGCGGCAATCTGCTCGCGTAGAGCCGCGATTGATCAGGCCATCTCCTTGATCAACGCTGCGGCCTTCTCGCCAATCATGATCGTCGGAGCGTGCAGTGCTGCATTGGGGATGCGCGGTATCACGGACGCATCCGCGACCCGCAGACCATCAACGCCACGCACTTTGAGGTCAGGCGACAGAACAGAACTCTCGTGCCCGCCCATCGCACAGGTGCCACATTGATGGTAAGCCGTCGCGCCGTTAACCCGGATATCGGCTTCGAGATCCGCATCGCTGTTCACGTCGGCGCCCGGCAGAAGTTCCTTTGCGATGTAACGCTGGATGGCTGACTGGCGCATCATATCGCGCATCATGACCACCGCGCGCTTCAACACCTCCATGTCGCGTGGATCGCTGAAGTAGCCGGGATGAATTCGCGGCTGTGCGAACGGATCAGTCGATGCAAGCGTTAGGCTGCCACGACTGTGGGGCGCACCCTGGTAGATCGTGAGCCCAAAACCATGTTGTTTGGGAAGGAGATCGCGGATCGAGAACCGGCTGCCGCCGGCCTGCGTGGGTGCCAACGCGGACAAGAGCACGACTTGCGCGTCCGAGACGTCGAGCGACGGGTCGGTTCGGAAAAAACCACCGGCAGTTGCATAACTCTCCGCCAATGGGCCCGTGCGCTTGGCGAGGTATTGGAAACCGGCTTTCAGTGCGTTCACTGGTTCGGCCTGGCCGCTTGCCGTTACCGGAGCACTGCATAGATACTGTGGCCTGTAGCAGGCGTGGTTCTGCAGATTTTGTCCGACGTTCGGTGAGTCATGAACAACCGGGATGCCGAGCGCCTGCAATGTCTCGGCCGGGCCGATGCCGGACAACATCAGCAGCTGCGGAGACTTGATCGCGCCGGCGCTGACTATGATCTCCCGCCCGGCCCGAAGCCGCTGATGTCCCTTGGCTCCCCGAACGTCGACCGCCATCGCACGCCCGGCTTCGACAACAATCTTCAGCGCGTCCGTGTTGGCAAGGATCGTCAGGTTCGGACGGCTCGCAGCCGGCGTCAGATACGACTCGGCCGTGCTCATGCGCCGACCATTGCTGACATTGATATCGTAGAACCCAAATCCCTCGATGGGATCGCAATTCAGGTCGTCAAGCACCGGAAATCCGGCAGCGTCAGCGGCCTCAAGGAAAGCGTCACAGATGGCCAATCGCGGATGTGCAGGGCGGACGTGGACAGGGCCGTCCCCGCCATGCCAATGGTTGCCACCGCGCGCATTGTTCTCCGACTTCTTGAAGTAGGGCAACACATCAGCGCCGGACCAGCCATCGCAGCCCAGCTGGCGCCAATGGTCGTAATTCTGGGAGTGCCCGCGCGTGTAGATCATGCCGTTGATGCTGCTCGATCCGCCGAGCATGCGCCCCTGCAAGTACGGCAGCGACCGCCCGGACATCGTCGGGATGGGTTCGGTCACGAAACTCCAGTTGTAGCGCGGGTGCGCACCGATAGCGAAGCCCAGGCCGGGCAACTTGGACAACCAGCTCGAGTTCGGCCCACCGGCTTCGACCAGGCAGACCTGACAGGCAGGATCTTCCGAAAGCCGCGCAGCGACGATTGCACCGGCGGCGCCGGACCCAATCACGATATAGTCAAAGCCGTTCGAGGAAACGTTCATTGAATGACAGGTTCAGACGCTACTCGTGCGGATAACGCCATGGCTCGCCCGGCTGCTCCGCAGTTTCATCGAGCGTCCACATCGGCAATGCGAATCCGTCACCAACCTTACGAAACACCATGCGCATGCGACTGCCAATCCCGACCTGGCGAACCATTTCCGGCGGCGCCAATTCGCCATCCGCCGTCACCAGATTGCCGGCAACACGCAAGCCGTCATGCTCGGTTGGCTGCCCGCGCTGTGTATCCAGTTCGACGAGCAAAAGCATGTACGGCGTGCGCCCCTGAAATGCGGGCTGGATGGCATGATGTACTTCGTTATAGGAGTACACCGCCCCCTTGGGTTCGACCGCCACCCAATCGTAATCCGGGCTCCCCGAGAACGGGCAGCGCGTCGTCGGCGGATAGCGAAAGAGGCCGTTGTCTGTGCATTTCTGCAATCGGAATTCTCCGTCGGCACAATAGGCAAAGAATGCCGAATTCTCGATATCAAGATCATCGACAGTCAGCGCCATGCCATAGTGATCGCCCTGCAAACCCATCGCGCACTACCCTTTCACCATCACCATTGCCGATCCCGTACCGGGCATTGCCCAGCCAAGGTTTACGGAAACCTCGGCATCCCTTACCTGGCGGCAGCCACCCTCACTGTAGTCGAACGTGTGTTGGCGCTTGCCGTCCGGTCCGATCGGACAACTGTCGTCGATTTCGCCACGCAATTGGCGGACATTCTCGATCACCATGTTCATGCCGTGCGTGTAGCCTTCGCACAGGTGTCCCCCGGACGTATTGTTGGGGCGTTTGCCGCCGAGCCGCGTCGTGCCGTCCGAGACGTAAGTGCCGCCCTCACCCTTCTTGCAGAAACCATAGTCTTCCAGTTGCAGCATCGATGTGAACGTAAACGCATCGTAGGCCGCGGTCAGGTCGACATCTTCCGGACCCAGACCCGCGTTGGGCCACAAAATGTCCTTGGCATAGTGGCCGGCGACGGTCGAGATTGGACCGTGCTGATAATGCATGTCGATGCGCGGTTTACAGCAACGTCCGACAACAGAACGGATCAGTGCGGGTCGCTGCTTCAAGTCGCGTGCGCGTTCCGCACGGGTGATAATGATGCAGGTCGCGTTGTCCGTTTCAACGCAACAATCAAGCAGATGCAGGGGCTTGCAGATCACGCGTGATTTGAGGACATCGTTGACGCTCACACGGTTCTTGTACAACGCCTTGGGATTGTTCGAGGCATGCTCGGAGTGCACGACTTTGACCATGGCGACTTGTTCCGGCGTGGTCCCATAATCGTACATGTGGCGCATGAAAGTCGGCGCGAACATTTGGCCTGCACTCTGCCAGCCATAGGCACGCGAATGAATCTCGTCGCCCTTGACCGGTACCGCCGATCGCGCGCCCGTACCGCCAATCCGCACCTGACTGTAGCCGTTCATCGATCGAAAGATCGCCACCGTGTTGCACATGCCGGCTTCGATGACGCCGATCGCGATGCCGACCAGTGCCTCGGTGGAAGAACCGCCACCGAAAACATCCATGTAGAAATTGAGACGGATACCGAGATCACCGGCCACGAACGGGGCGAACGTCGAATCGCCACCGGAATACGACAGCATGCCGTCGACATCGTCCATCGTGAGACCTGCATCGGCCATGGCGTTGGCAATCGCCTCGGTTGCCATGGCCCGTGTCGTCCGCCCGCCGCCGCGCAAATAGGCCGTTTCACCAACGCCGACAATTGCGTATTTGTCCGCGAGATGCTTCGGACTGGTCGCATCAACGTCCGACGTGAGAGAGCTCATGCCATCCTCCTTGGCAAGCATTGGCTGGCAAGGCAAGCATAACGGTCACCCCTTGCAAATGTCCATCCGACGAACAAGCAGACCGGAGTGACTATGTCGAACTGCGATGGCGCAGCCGTATTGTATTAGCCCTTAACGCACGCTTCGATGAGGTCTACCGCGCGACTGATGCCTTGCTCTTTTCGGATCTCCTGACCGAGTTCTTCAGCACGCGCGCCGACCCCGTTGTCGAGAACGCATTCGAGTGCAGAAGCCAATCTGGCACCGGAGATCTTGTTGTGTGGGATTGGCGCCGGCCCGACGCCGAGTTCGGTTACACGCCGGCCGAAGAAAGGTTGATCTGCGAAGACCGGACACACGACCGTGGGCCGCCCCCAGCGCAGCCCTTCATGCGTGGTACCGGAGCCACCGTGATGGACGACAGCTGCGACCCGCGGAAACAACCAAGTGTGGGGTACCGCTTCCAAGCTGTAAACCTTGTCCGATGCTTCCATGTTCGCGATCCCACCCCAACCGGTGGCGACGATCGCGCGTTGACCGGTCCGCTCGAGCGCCTCCAATACGGCGAGATTGGTGCGTTCGTGGTTCAGGCCCGGCATCGACCCGAAGCCGATATAGATCGGCTTAGGTCCGGTGTTGAGAAATGCCACAAGCGCTTGAGGCGGATCGAATGGCTCCTGCTCTGCAAAGAAGTAGCCGGTCTGCACCTCGGAATCGGGCCATTCGTCGGGACGCGGGCAAATTGCAGCGGAGTAGGCATGAATTCGACGCA
>JBPCVZ010000136.1:0-9628 GCA_051010015.1 Hyphomicrobiaceae bacterium | reverse complement strand
ATGCACTGCGTGACTGTTCCAGGGTTCTCGAATTCAATCCGGTGACGCTGGAAGTCGAGTGGGAATTCAATGCGCTGACGAACGGTTATCCGTGTAGCGGCGAGGACATGAGCCGCTTCTATAGCCGCTACAAAAGCGGCGCGCAGCGACTGCCGAACGGCAATACGTTGATCACTGAATCGCACTGCGGCCGCATTTTCGAGGTGACGCGGGACTGCGAGATCGTCTGGGAATACATCAACCCGCACAATCTTGCCGAGACCGAAGGCCTATTCTTTAGCGACGTCTTTCGCGGCTACCGTTATCCTTATGACTGGGTACCGCAGCTCGATAAGCCGAACGAACGTGCCGTCATTCCACCGGCGCACGGTGAGTTCCGCATTCCCGCAGTTGATGTCGCGTAGGCAACATTCAGGCGAAGGTTACGCACTTTGCTGATCCCTGCTGTCGATCACTGGATCGCTCGATGAGAACGTCATCCGTGTCGCGGTCGATGGGCTTTGCCTTATTTGCCGGCGTCTAAACTGCGCAACTTCTTGAGCCAGCAGCAATACCAATTGTCGAGAGTGTTTGGTTTGGCGGCCATTCCAAAATGATCGAATCATCTTGCGATCGATGCACCGTCCTTTCGGATGGAGAATTTTGGCAACTCCGACCTTAATAGAGTCGTGTCCGGCCTCGGATGATCGCGATAGTCGCCAAACAGCAGATCCTAGTGGTCAACTTGCAGGACTGACCTGTCATGCCCCGGGCTTGCACTAGCGCAACATGCGAAAAGTTGGAAACGTCTTGGACACCCTAAGCCTCATCGGCTTTTCGCATAAAGTTGCGCTACACTTTGGATGTAGATCATCTTTGAGCCACGTGTACCCATCTTCAATGGGTACACTTAAAGGCTCGATGATCTAGTAATTGTGTAAGTGATTGTTGGGCACAGCCTGCTTCTAATTCGATCGACCTTACAGCAATCATAGGCGCTCTTGCTAAGGCAAAGAGAAGGCGCCATGTCATTTGCCAAACTCGGTTATTTCCGAGCGGTGGCCGGCGCCATGGCGAGGTCGACAAGATGAAAAAGCAATTCCATATCAATCTCTTCCTTTATAACCGAGGACACCACGAGGCGTCGTGGCGTCACCCCGGCTCGACGCCTTCCCCCCTGACAGATGTCCGCCACTACATCGATTGTGCTCAGAAAGCCGAAGCAGCGTGTTTCGATTCCATTTTTTTGGCCGATACGCTGGCGACACCAGAGGATGTGGATCGGGCCTCGAGGATATTCCTCGAGCCGCTGACAACGCTTGGTGCAATGGCAGTCGCCACAGAACGCATCGGTCTCATCGCGACCGCTTCCACAAGCTACTCGGAGCCGTTCAATCTGGCCCGTCAATTCGCGTCACTCGATCATGCAAGTGGCGGGCGCATTGGTTGGAACATCGTCACCACATTTAGCATTCCCGCCAGCCGCAATTTTGGTTCAGGTGAGCGGGCAAGTCATGCCGACCGTTACGTACGTGGCGAGGAATTTGTCGAAGTCGCAAAGGCTCTGTGGGATAGCTGGTCTGATGATGCCGTGGTCGACGATCGTACCCGCGGGCTCTACGCACACAAGGATCGCATCAAACCGATCAATCATGAAGGCTTGCACTTTCAAGTTGCCGGCCCACTCAACATTCCGCGTTGCCCGCAGGGCCGTCCTGTGTTGATCCAGGCTGGCTCGTCGGACGTTGGCAAAGATTTCGCAGCGCGCCACGCTGAAGCGATCTTCACGGCCCATTCCGACAAGAACAGTGCTCGGTCTTTCTATGTAGATCAGAAAGCGCGTATTGCGGCGCTTGGCCGTTGCGCAGATCGGGTGCTGATTTTACCGGGATTCAGTCCCATGATCGCCAGCACGGAAGCCGAAGCGAAACGTATGGAGGATGAACTCAGCGAACTGGCTGACCCTGAAATGGGGCGACTGAAGTTGTCGGATCGGTTTGACGGTGAGGATTTCACGCATTTGCCTCTCGACAAGCCTTTGTCGCTAAGTGATTTCCCAGATCCGTCCTTGAACGAAGGCACCCGCAGCCGCGTTGAATTGATTTTGAGGATTGTCCGCGAAGAGCGCCCCACGTTACGCCGCCTGCTTGGCAAGTTGGCAGGAGCTCGCGGTCACCACGTTATGGCCGGTACGCCGGAGCAGGTCGCCGACGCAATGGAGGACTGGGTTGACAGTGGCGCAGCGGACGGATTCAACCTGATGCCACCAATCCTGCCGCTCATGCTGGAGACTTTTGCAGACGAGGTGGTTCCAATTTTGCAGCGACGCAAGAGGTTCCGCACGAGCTATGAAGGCACGACTTTACGGGATCACTATGGCCTCAACCGGCCGGACCTTGCCGTAACGTAATCGCGACGACCAACGCGTGTTGCGATGCCGTCATAGCCGCATGTTAGCTAAGGCATGTCGCATCCAATCGGATTCGGCAACAAGGCCGCGACCGCGGCCCCGCGCCTTGCGCCGCCCACAGCGTGCGACGCACGCTAACGCGTGCATGGCGGAGGCCCCGAGCGAAGCGAGGGAATAGCCGTGAGCCCAATGGAAGCTAAAGCGAGGAGCATTTTATGCGACGCGCTTTAGCAGACCGCCAATGTCGGCAAGATGGACACCGCGCAGTTGGTGCGACGCAGCACCTCGACCTGAGGCTGCGTCCGCTGATGCGATTGGGAATCAATCACGCAGTCGGGGCCTGCTGCACCTGCTCGTGGCCGCTTGCGGTCCAAGGCCGAAGAACGCCGACTTGCCGCTTCTGATGGTCCTACCGCCGCGCCATCTCGGCGACGGTAGCACTGCAAAATGCCGACTCTCTCCGCTTCGCGGCTGCCCAAGACTGCAGGTGCTTGTACCGGCTTGGCGCTGGCGATGAGGCGTCTCCGGACCAGACTGCTGCTGCCCTCTTACTCTCGTGTTTCAGGCAGATGGGCCACGATGCGAAGCGGACCACCAGATCCCCCCTGTATCTTCATTGGCAGGGCAATGATCGTCGTTCCTGTTGGTGGCAGTCCGTCCATATCGGCTACGTTTTCGAATGCCGGAATGTTATTCATCATCAAACGAACATGCGCTGTAAAAGTCTTCGATTGACCGCGATCTATGGAAGGCGTGTCGATACCAACAGCTCCGATTTTGCGAGCAACCAGTAGTGAAGCGGCCGGCTCACTCAGTCCGGGGAAGTGAAGCTTGGCGACCGCTTCCTGTCCACGTTCATCAGTCCCCATATAGGACTTCCGATCCGGATAGAGCTTGGCCCGACCGGTGTTGAGCAGCACGATCGCGCCCTGAGGAAGGCGTCCGTGCTTGGCTTCGAACGTGCGAATGTCATGGACCCTCACGAGGTAGTCGACGTTGGCCTTCGACTGCTGGGAGACATCAATCACAAACCCGGGACCGATCAACTGATCTAGGGGAACCTTGTCGGTTGGCCGGGTTCGATCTGCGAAGTGGATCGGTGAATCCATATGCGTGCCGCCATGTTCAGCCGCGGCGAAGTTATAGGCTGAATAGAACCAACCTCCCGGCGTCATGCCTTTGAAGACCTCGGTTTTAGAGAACGTTTTTGCGGTCGGCCAGTAGACCGTCCGTTCATTGAACGAGTGCGTGAGGTCGACCCAACGGCCTTTCGAAATGTCTTGAGCAGCTGCGTTTGATGCGATCAGGCAAACCAACGAGGCAAGGATGAATTGAAGCATGTCACTACTCCGCAATGCATGGTCAAGACGGTATCAAACATCACCGCAGGGCTCCGCGCCAGCACTATGTCCTGTCCTTTCGCACTGGCTAAACGAAAAAAGGACCGACAGGTTGAAGCCCGACAGTCCTTGGAAGTTGCCAGATCGATCCACGGGGGAGGGGCAGATCGTCTTGTATGATAGATGGTCTTTCGTCAGGCGGGTTCAAGTGGTCTGAGCGCAAACTGTGACCAGACCACTGCCGACAGATTTGTCAGCCGGCGAACACTATCGAACTGGTCTTCCCTGGTTTCCAGCGATCGTGCTGCACAATATTTTGCAGACACATACTATTGTTGGGCTATTGCTGGGTGAGGCTGGTTCAGTGAAGATGAAAGTGGAATCGGTTGCTGTTCAGATGCAACTCATGGACCGCTAGCTGTAGCTCAACAGGCCCGTGACCGCGTCAGTTTGGCAATTTCTCGATAACGCGAAGATGACGGCGCTGAGGTGCAGGTTCTGGCATCGCTTCTATTCCGGGTAGGCGGCCTTACGAAGTACAGGCCGAACGATCACGCGATCACAACGAAGGCTCAAAAAGGCAAGACAAAGAAGATACCGGCGACGGGCCTGATTTCCGACCTTTTGTAGAGAACCAATGCACTCCCGACCATGTCGACGCCGGGAAGCTTCCAGATTACCTTGTGGCAGCCTGGCCAACCAGCGAAGTCAAGATGGTTTGCAATGGAGGCTCATCGGTTTCGCAAATACTAGATGCTGCGCACATGACCTGCGCCATTCGGGGCTGCCAAACGGCTGGGGATCCGGTGGCAGCGCCCCAAAAGTCGGCGGCGACGCGTTGTCGGGCGACGGCTCGATCAGTCTTCAGTAGTCGATGAGCGAGGTAAGTGTGACAGAAGCAGAAATTCTCCAACTCAGTTTCAGCGCCAATGAAGCCGTCGCCAGCTTGTTCTCTATCTTCTTCGGGATGGTGTCGGCGTATATCGCTGGGCTCTTCTTTTTCATCAACCGTGCGCCGGCCACGATCAAAGTCATCGCTTTCACGCTCTTGACTATGGGATTTCTGTTTATCGGTCAGGCCATGGCGGGGATCGAAATCAGGATTCTCGGCCTCGTACAGGCCTGGACAGACTTGAAGCAAACGGCAACCGGGATCACTCAGCTGAACAATCCAATATTGCCGATACCAGTTCGGGACATGCTTGATGGCTATGGTGTTCAGGTCGCCAGCTACGAAGGCAATCGTCTCGGCATCTACTCCGGCTGGTTCCTGTCGATGCTTGTGTATCTGGCTCTATTCTATGCAACGTTCATTTACCGGTGGCCGGTTCGTCATGACTGACTGTTTCTCGAAGACCTCGGGGCTTGCCGCATGCCGAATGTCAATCGAACTGACTGCTGGCCCGGGGCGACGAAGCGCAGCGGCGCAGCAAGTCGGCATTTATTTGGTCGTACAGCAGACTCGATGACTAAGAGCGGCAATCGTCGCGATTGACCTACCTCGCAAGTGCCACGCGTCTGGCTAAACGCTTGCCGGGTCCATTGGCAAGCGCTGTTGCTGTCGTACAGTGCAGAAGGACTCTATTGCAAAGGGAGATTTACATGTCCAAACCCGAAGAGAGACTGGAAGCATTGGGTTTGCAGTTGCCTAAGCCAGTAAAGGTGCCGGACGGCGTGCATTTGCCGTTTTCATTTGTGAATGTCAGAGGAAATCGAGTTCTCATTTCCGGCCATCCCAGACAGGGACCGAACGGAGACATTGCGGGTCCTTATGGCTTTGTCGGTGCCGACCTGACAACTGAAGAGGCTTACGCTGCCGCGCGGGAAATAGGGTTGTCGGTCTTGGCAAATCTCAAGTCAGAGATTGGCGAACTCTCTCGTGTAACTGGCTGGGTTCGTGTTTTCGGCATGGTTGCCTCGTCGCCTGGCTATTCCGAGCAGCACCTTGTCGTGAACGGTTTCAGCGACCTTATCATCGACGTGTTCGGACACGATATCGGTCGTCACGCCAGGTCCGCGATCGGAGTAGCCGGATTGCCATTGGGATTTGCGATGGAGATTGAAGGAGAATTGCTCGTCGCAAACTAGAGCGACGCGTCCGAGGGGCGCTCGCCGCAACGCCGCGGGAAGTGGGTGGAGATTTGGTGATCGAGCTGCGCCGCAATGGCTACTATTGCAACGGTCGGTCCCGACATCGCCAAGTCCGTGTAGGAGGTGCACGGCGTCGACGCGGTGGGCGGACCCGCCGTGCGCGCCATCACATCATTGGGGGGCGCGAACTGGCTGCACCTGACCATGATGTTTGCCTGGTGCCGTCTTCGTACGCGAAGTCCTATGTCAAGCGCCACAAGAACGATGCCCCGGCAAAGGTCGCACCTTCTCTACGCATGTTTGGAGACAATTTCTCGGAGGCGCTGTCGGATCCAGCTCTTCTGACAGGCCGGCATGCCTTGAACTTGCTCCTCAACCAACCTCAATAGCTCCTCCAGCCTGCGTTGCCGTTCGGCCGACTTCATTGCGGTAGCTATCTCAGTTCCCAACATCTTGTGTCCTTCCAGCCAATTTCTACTTGCAACGAACGCGCTTGCGCCGGCTGCAGCTTGTCAACCCAACCGAGATAAACGAGCACTAAGCAAGGCGGCCAGTCGATAGATTGCCTTCTGAGACTGCAATAACTCATCACTTACATCATAGCTGATTTCGCCGATCGACTCGACGAGATCACGCGCCTCTCGCACGCGCCAAAGCGCTTCCTCTTGGCTGATCGGGAAGCCTTTGTCGTCCTTTATGTCGGGCGCGGTTCGCCCGGCAGCCGGCATGTCTGTTTCTACATCCAACTTCATTGCACACCCGTCTCAAAAGGAATGCAGGGGCCAGAAGAAGGACGCCTGCGAAATCGTTCGGGCCAACAATCCAGGGACAACGGATCGTAGAGCCTCTCTATAGACAATAGCGATTGCTGATGAAGGTCACGCTAAGGGAGAGGGTAAAATTTTATCTATCGAGGACGACGCGGCTGTATTCGTCCTGGCAAAAGACGAAGGGGAACGCGCTGGCCCTCGGCGCGATCCAGTGTGCTTCGACGACCCGCCACGCCGCCAGGTCCGTCAGCGCACGGTGACGCATGTGCAATTCGCAAGCTGCGAGACTTTGTGAGAGACCGAGCCGAAAAGCATGCCTTGAAAGTCGCTCAAGCCTCGATTGCCCATCACAATCATATCGGCGGACGTATCTTTGGCGATCTGCGTGATGACCTTTGCAGGATCGCCCTCCTCGACCCGCATATCGACATTGGCAACGCCTTTGTCACGGCAAATTGCGGCAACACGGCTAAGGACGTACTTGCCAATATAGTTCAGCTCTTCGATGGTCAGCTGAGTGTACTTTTTGTTGCGCGCTAAAATGCTATTAGGGAGGTAAACTGGATCGACGTTCGATTTGACCTTGCCTACCTCGATCTCCATTGCTTTTTTGACGCCCTCTGGCATATGCCCACGCAAGAGCACGTGCAAAAGAGTGATATCCGCATTGTATTTGGACGCCAAATCGCTGGCCAGCTCGACTGCCTTCACTGAATGCTGTGAACCATCGACCGGCACCACAATCTTCCTGATCATCTGAGCTATCCCTTTCCAGCTTTCTTGCAGCACAGTCGCAGTTGGTAGACGCCCTGCAAACTGAGAAGGTACTTTACCGCAAAATGCCGCGATGTCTGGCATCCGTTGGTATCGACCGGAAATTCGCTGTGGGTCATGGGTTAGGGGCACGGCAGATTCGACCGCTCCTGGTCGATTGTGTTGCAAAACTCCGATTGAGATCATGCGCGAACGGTTGGCCTTCCCTGCTAAGGCGTGGAGGCTGGGCTATCGCAGAGACATGCCGATGGTCTGAGGGCTAAGTCGGTGGCTCTGTAGCAGGCGAATGATTGCAGCGACCACAGTCCGACAAGACGGCTCACCGCCGGCAACAAATAGGGACCATCGGGCCGTTGACCGGGTTCTGAGGCGGATTGTGTGGCCTGCCCACGGCTACTACAGTCTCTTTATCGGATGGGAAGAGTGGGATCTGGATGATGAACTCAAAGTCATCGAGTCACTCGGTTGGTACGGCGCTCTAACGACTAGGAACGCCAGATAGCTGACTGATCCTGAAACAATAGTCCGATCATGGAACTGGGCGCTGGATTTCGATCCGAGCGCATCCGGTCCGCTTTCTGGGGTGCTTGTGCCGCGCAAGCGCCATGGTCCCAATCACCCTGTTGACGCCAGGCAGCCTTTAACCCGCATCCTTCGGTTCCCGACAATTAGTGGTCGCATATCGGATTGCGGGAGAACCTGGGTCCGGGCATGTCGGGCTAGGGCCGTTCAGTGGACCTGTGCACGGGATCGACAAGTATGCACTCAGAAAAAGTTGGAACGTTCCGAAAGTACAGCTTCGGAACCCAGGTACGAAAATCGCCCTATTCGGACGCTGCGTTGCGTTGGGGTGCGCAGGGGTTCTCCGTCTACAATCACATGTACATCCCGAGAGACTTTGGCGATCCGGTGCAGAACTTTTGGAACCTCGTGAACGAGGCCATTTTGTGTGACGTCAGCGTTGAGCGCCAGGTCGAGATCACAGGTCCTGATGCGGCACGGTTCACGCAATATCTGTGCAGCCGGGACCTTTCAAAGTGCCAAGTCGGGCAGTGCAAGTATGTTCTCCTCACAGATCAGGATGGCGGCATCGTAAATGACCCTGTGCTGCTGAAGCTGGGTGAGAACCACTTTTGGCTCTCCATTGCAGACAGTGATGTCCTGCTCTGGGCCAAAGGTCTCGCAGCAAATTCCGGTTTGGACGTAAAGGTCGAAGAGCCGGACGTCTCGCCATTGCAACTGCAAGGTCCAAAATCGCGCGAGATATTGCGCGCCGCTTTTGGAGATGAGCCGACAGAGCTCAAATACTATTGGTTCATGGAATATGACTGGGATGGCGTGCCCCTCGTCATTTCACGAACCGGCTGGTCGAGCGAGTTGGGATATGAGATTTTTTTGCGCGATGGCTCTGCCGGCGATCGGCTGTGGGAGCACCTGATGCAAGTTGGACAGCCGCTTGGGCTGCAGCCAGGCCACACATCCAGCATACGTCGGATCGAAGCCGCGATGCTGTCCTATCACGCGGACATGACGTTGGCGAACAACCCTTATGAACTCGGCATGGATCGCCTCGTCAATCTCGACATGGAAGCTGATTTTGTCGGCAAGTCAGCTCTGACGCGGATCAGAAACCAGGGAGTCTCCCAGCTTTTGGTGGGTTTGGAGTTTGATGGCCCGCCACTCGTTGGTTCGAACGATGAACACTGGACCATCACCAGGGATGAGGAAGTCGTTGGTCGAGTGACGTCTGCGATCTATTCACCTCGCCTGGAAATGAACATCGCATTGGCAATGGTTGCTCGCGAGTATGCCGAGATCGGCACGCGCGCGGTCATTGACACGTCAGAGCGATCACGAAATTGCGAAGTCGTCCCTAAACCGTTCTACGATCCGAAGAAATCCATCGCAGCGCAAACGATGGTCAAATCGAATGAGCACTCCGGCGCGATATGACCGCTTCTGGTGCTGAGTGGCGGTGGTCGTATCCGCCAATGAAGCTGGGGGCACGGCGGCAATGCGCGACCCTGCTCGCGGCTTGCCCGTCCTGGTCGATTGCCGACTTCCGGCCCCGCGTGACTTAGAGCCCTTCAGACTTAGATGGAACCATTCTGCCGCGCGGATTTGTTCCGAGATCAAGTGGACCGTCGCAGTGCGTAGCAGCGCTACGGACAAGACGGGACGCGCCGAGATCGGGGCAAATCCGCCCGGCCCGTCTTCGTGTCGATGTTTCGAACACGAACATCGAATGGGTTCGCAAACGGCGG
>JBPCVZ010000135.1:0-4079 GCA_051010015.1 Hyphomicrobiaceae bacterium | reverse complement strand
CCGGAAATCCAAACAGCGCGAAATAGAGCAGCAGCGCCACCGGCACCGTTGCACTGAACGCGCCGGCAAGCTGGTTCTTGTTCCACGCAAACACGATCGTCGCCCAGGCCGCCGCGAGGGCATAGAGCGCAACCGCGGGCAGGTTTCCGTGTGGCATCTTCCCTGACAGCGAGGCAACGCCGAGCATGATGCAGACCGGCACGACAAGCAGCGCGTAGAACAGAATCTCATAGTGGGCTTGCGTGCGTGATAGCTTGGCGACACGCACGAAGTGTGGCGTACGCGCATCATCGAACACGTAGCGCTTGAACATTCGCTCCCAGTCGAGGGCCATGTCTTGGTCTCCTTCGACGTTCTGCCAGGCCCGCCTGGACAAATGAACAGGGCGGACCGCTCAGTAGCCGCCCGCCCCAGTCGTCCTATCGAGGCGACCTATCGAATGGCCGCAATCACACCCGCGGATCGGATCGATGAGCGCCCGACAGCCTACGAAGTCGGCTCTCGCGCACCCGACCCCGTCGTTGGCGCGACATCCGGCGTATCGTCCAGTTCGATGCGGCGCTTGCCTTCGATCATGGTGCCTTCTTCTTCCGGCCACTCCAGCGTCATTAGGCTGTAACGCCGGCCCGGGTCGCCAAACAGAACCATGTAGGTTTGCAGCCAGACCGCCAGCCCGGCGCACAGCACCAGGACGAGGCCGACGACAAGGACACTCTTGATAATCCAGCGGTTTGACAGACCAACCGTCGAAGCTGAAATCTCACCCTGGAGGAATGACGTATAGGCATAGTCGAACGCGAAATACGTCGTGATGGAGCAGAACGGGATGAGGAATACCGTAATCCCGAGGAACTCGATCCAAGCCTTCTTGCGGAAGGCCAGCGTCTCGCGAACGAGATCCACGCGCACATGCGTATTGTAGATATAGCCGTAGGCCAGCACGAGGGCGAACAAGCCGGTGTGCAAGTGCCACTCGAGCTCCTGCAGCAACGTCGAGCCGAACCACTCGCTGACTTCATTGACGAGGTAGTACTGCACCCCGAAGATGATGCCACCGTCGTCATTGCGCCACGTCAGCTTGCGGATGATGACATCGAAGCACGTAATCAAGACGAGTGGGACGATCAACCAGGACGCCCACTTGCCGAACTGATCAACGAATTCGCGCAGCTTGTCACTCAGACGCAGCGAAAATGGACGGTCCGCATCTGTGTACGGCTTAAACTCGTCGGTTTGTGTCTGTTCCGACATGTAAAGCTTCTCCTTCCCGTAGCTGGTTTACCGGATCACTAATCGATGTGAACCAGCCACAGCGAGATCTGCGGATAATTGATGACACAGACCAGGGCGATCAACTGCAGAATAACAAACGGGATGATCCCGAAGTAGATGCTCTGAATTTTGATTTCCTTGGGCGCAATGCCCTTTAGATAGAATAGCGCAAATCCAAAGGGCGGGGTGAGGAACGACGTCTGCAGGTTGATCGCCATCAGGATCGTAAACCAGATCACGACGTCTTCTTTCGCCACGTGCTCGCCGAAATCGAGGCCGGCGACCATTGGTGCAAACACCGGCAGCACGATCAGCGTGATCTCGATCCAGTCGAGGAAAAAGCCGAGAATGAAGGCGATGCCCATCAGCAGGAACAGGAAGCCCCACGAGTCGAGTCCGGCACCGTGGATCAGTTCTTCGACGATGTCGTCACCGCCCAGCGCGCGATAAACATACGCAAAGCATGTCGCCGAAACGATGATGAAGAAGATCATGGCGATGGTGCGCGCCGAAGTATGGCAGACACCTTGCAGCACATCGAAGTTCAGGCGGCCGGCAAGCAGTGCCAGCAACATCGCACCGGCGGCGCCAACCGCGCCCGCTTCACTCGGTGTCGCCCAACCCAGCAGGATCGAGCCCTTGATCAGCGTGATCAGGAACACGGGCGGGAAGAAGCTGCGGATCAGCAGCGGCAGCATTTCGCCCTTCGGCACCGTCAGGGAATCAGGCGGCAATGGCGGAGCGATTTCTGGCTTCAATGCGGAGATTGTTGCAACGAAGATGAGATACAGCAGCGCCAGGCCGAGACCGGGCATCACTGCAGCCATGAAGACATCGCCAACCGAGATTGACAACAGGTCGGCCATGATGATGAGCATGATGCTCGGCGGGATCAGAATGCCAAGCGTTCCCGACGCGGCAATCGTGCCGCACGCCAGCGCATGACTATAGCCTTGCCGCATCATGGTTGGCAGCGCCAGCGCCGTCATCATCGTCACCGATGCGCCGATGATACCCGTCATTGCTGCCAGGATCGTTCCCATGATCGTCACGGCCAATGCCAGCGCTCCGGGAACTTTCTTGAGCAGGACTTGCACGCAATAAAGCAGGTCGTTCGCAATGCCGGAGCGTTCCATCATAACGCCCATGAATACGAACGCCGGCACGGCAACCAGCACCAGGTTTTCCGCGGCACCGCCCCAGATGCGCGGCAGGAAATTGAAAAACTCGACCAGTTTGAAAACTTCTAGGAAATATCCGATCAAACCGAATGCGAGTGCCAGACCACCCAGAATGAAGGCGACTGGGAAGCCCGTAAACAGCAGGCAGGCGAGCGACACGAACATGACGATCGGAATGTATTCCTGCACTTTGTAATAGAGTTCTTCGCGCATCTCGGGCGCCAGCGAAGAAACAAAAAGGACGATCACAGCGATCAGCCCCAGAACCACGAGTGACACGATCATGCCACCCCGCCCCCGGCTCTCGGCCCGATCGGGTGTCCCCTGCAAGTCTGCCATTTCTAAAACCTTTTATGGCTCAGATAGCGTTGAATTCGGGCCGCCTCCGTCTCGCGCTACAATTGTCGTACCGCAAGGACCCATCGTCACGCACATCTATACGAGGTTAGTCGAAACTTATGCGGCGTACCGCGCCGACCACCAAGGCCGATTCGCGAGTACGCCGCACAATAACACACCTTACTTGAGGTACGTGCTCTTCAGACGTTGGGCATCGCCCCACTTCCGGTAGGTCGCGCGGAATGCCAGATAGTCATCCGCAACCTTCTTGAACAGCGGGTCCTTAGCCGCTTCTTCCTTAAGAACGTCCAGCCAGCCCTGCTCGAGCTTTGCGAGGTCGGCATCATCCCAACGACGCGTCGTCACACCGTACTTCTTGCCCATTTCAAGCATAGCGGCCGGGTTCTTGGCTTCCGTTTCCGCATACGTGTGTGCAACACTTTCCTGAGCTGCGATTTCGACCATCTTCTGATAGCTCTTCGGCAGCGCCTCGAAACCCTTCTTGTTCATCAGGATTTCAGAGCAAGACACCTGTTGGTGCCAGCCAGGGAAGTAGTTGTTCTTGGCGATCTGGTAGAAACCAAGCTTGATGTCGATCGTCGGCATCGAGAACTCGGTCGCGTCGATCACGCCTTTTTCAAGCGCCGGGTAGATATCGGCACCAGCCAGAAGCTGCGTTGAAACGCCCATCTTCTGCATGACTTTGGCGCCAAGACCGAAGAAGCGCATCTTGATGCCCTTGAGGGACTCGATGCCGCCTTTGATTTCGTTCTTGAACCAGCCTGATGTTTCAGGGCCGATGCAGAAGCTGTCGAAAGCAACCAGGCCGTTCTTGGCATAGAGCTCATCGCGCATCTTGTTGCCGTTGCCGAACCACTTCCATGCCAGGTACTCACCGAAACCCGGGCCGAACGGCACCGCGGTAAAGAACGAAGCGGCCGGGAATTTACCGGCGTGGTAACCAGGTGTCGTCCAGCATGCGTCGACCGAGCCCTTGGAGGCCGCGTCGAAACACTCGAGTGCTGGCACAAGTGCGCCTGGCTCGTGGAACTTGATTTTGAATTTGCCGTCAGACATGACTTCAACATTTTTGCTGAAGCGCGTCGCTGACGTGCCGAGGTGCGGCAGACTGGAACCGAATGCCGACTGCATTTTCCACTTCACGCGCTTTTGCGCAAAGCTTGCTGTTGCGGGGATCGCAACAATAGAGGCGCACGTTAGTGCGACGAGTGCCTTGAGGCGCATATAACCCTCCGATCAGTTTCCTCCACTCTTTTCCGCAAGTTT
>JBPCVZ010000134.1:0-5578 GCA_051010015.1 Hyphomicrobiaceae bacterium | reverse complement strand
CTTGTAGGGCACGCCCTCGCCGCGATCGAGTTCCAACGTCCACTCGGTGATGTTGTCGAGGAAGTAGCGATCGTGCGTCACCAGGATGACGCAGCCGGCGTATTCTTTGAGGAATTTTTCGAGCCAGGCGACGCTCTCCGCATCAAGGTGGTTGGTCGGCTCATCGAGCAGCAGGATTTCCGGCTTCGAGAGCAGCAACCGGGTCAGTGCCACGCGGCGCTTCTCGCCGCCCGACAGGTTGTCGACCGGGCTTTCTCCGGGCGGGCAACGCAGCGCGTCGAGCGCCTGCTCGACCTGGCTGTCGAGGTCCCACAGATCGAGCGCGTCGATCTGGTCCTGCAGCGCCGCCATCTCATCGGCGGTTTCCTCGGAGTAGTTGGCAGCGATCTCGTTGAAGCGGTCGACCATCGCCTTCTTCTCGGCGACGCCTTCCATGGCGTTGCCGAGGACATCTTTCGACGTATCGAGTTCCGGTTCCTGCGGCAGGTATCCAACCTTGATGCCATCCGCCGACTGCGCTTCGCCGACGAAGTCGTCGACCTGGCCCGCCATGATCTTGAGCAGCGTCGATTTACCGGCGCCGTTCATGCCGACGACGCCGATCTTGGCGCCGGGCAGGAACGACAGCGAAATGTTCTTGAGAACCGTCTTACCACCCGGATAGGTCTTCGACAGTTTGTGCATGTGATAGACGTACTGGGGCGTGGCCATGGCTGCGGCACTCCTGGAAAGGCGCGAGAATGGGGTGAGTGACGGGGTTGTACTTGATCCGCCGTCGCCGCTCAATGCACTTGTCGAGCGATCTAGCGGACATGGCATCACATGGCTATTGCCGGCGCACGAGACAAGCGCCGCCGGCGTCCGGGGCGGTTGATCGCGGGTTCACGCGCCCGGTGTCCTAGAAGTTGGACACGCCCGTAAAGAAGAACATGCCGAGGCCGACCGTGAAAATCAGGCAGCCATAGAGCGAATGCTCGAGCCAGGCGGCCCAGAAAGACCGCGTCATCCAATACCGATAGGCGATAATGCAGCCAACGACGCCGGAACCTGCAACGGCGATCCAGTTGTTGAAAATGATATGGGCAAAGCCAAACAGGGCACCGTTCGTCAGCACAAGCCCCCAACGATGGCGACCGAAGATGGGGCCATAGCGATGGAAAAAGAACGTACGGTAGACGAGCTCCTGGGGAATGACCGACAACAGCGGATACAGCACCAATACGATTATCCAGATCTGCGGCCGGTAAAGCGGAAAAAGCAGGAATCGTTCCGGGAAAACAGTCCAGGTCGCAAGCGTGATGCTGCCACCCACTGCCGCAAACATCAGGCCGATCCACGCCAGATGTCGGACCGCGAAACCTTGCAACAACTCGCGGCGCACGTGGAATGTGTCATCCCACAGCAAATACGCGATAAAACCCAGCAACAACGGTTGCAGGACCAATATCAGAGGAATGTTCAGGTCGTAGATCGCCCAGCGCATCAACAGCGGCACACCGACGAAGAACAGGATAAGCTCCGCCCAAAGCCACGCGCGCCGCTTGAACCGCGGCCGGGTCGTCGTCGGCGGATGGCCGATCGAGCCGCCCGCCAGGACTTCGTAGCTGTCCGCGGTGTTCAACAAGCTGACTTGTTGCCAGAGCATTCCGGAGTTCCCCCCAATCTCTCGTTTCGACACAGCCCGGAGATCGTTCGCCACGCTGCAACCATGCCTACACCGCCGAAATATGATCAAACCGTATCCCAAACGAACACGGATGATCGCACAATCACATGGTAGCTTAAGGGTAAATGTTTGACGGCCGGTTCAATTGTGGTGGACCATCTCGTTACAAGGGTGCCAGCGCGGGACATTCATCACGCCAATGCACGTAGGGTGCGATCTGCTTTTCGCAACTGCGAAATAGCCGATTCCAGCGCGTTACTGACCAAAACCGGGATGCGCGCGTCGATACTGCAGATACCGCCGCTCGATTTCGTGCGCGATCAGATCTGCCGAGAACTGCGGTTCATAGTCCCAGCGCGCCAACGCCGCGACGTTTTCCGGCAGCGCACGCGTAGCCCCGAGCGTCGCCAGGCTGTCGTGATAGCGCGTAAACTTCGCCGAGCCGCCTGAGGGATGAAACACATAGATCGGCCGGCCGGTCGCACAGGCCTCGCCCGTCATATTGACCGAGTCCGCGGTCACGATGAACCAGTCTGCCAGCGCGAGGAAGTCGACGTAGGGGTTCGCGCCGTCCTGCTCACCGCGCCACAGCAGGCGCGGCGCTTCGCGTGTTGCATCATCGACGGCTGCGAGCAACTCGGGATGGGTGCGCCGCGAAACCGTGATCAAAAAGCTCGCTCCGAGACCGGCGACATCGCGCAAGGCGCCGACCAGGCGGGCATCGTCGGCGGCGCTGTAGCGATAGACCGCATTGCGACCACCGAGGATCACGGCAACGCGTGGCGCCGGCAGCGCTTCGATATCGGCTGCCGGCTTGTGACGCCGCGCGGCCAAATCGCCCGCCGTGATGCCGTGCGGTGAGATCACCGTGGCAATGACGTTAGTGCCACGCCGCTTGTCGTGCGCGGGCACCCAGATAAGGTCCGCCGTGCCCGGGCCCGAGCGCGGGTCCTGCAGAACGATCGTAAAACAGGCCGGCCCGGCCTGGCGCTTGAGCACGCGGACATAGGGAATGCTGGCGCGACCGACCGCGATGGCGACGTCCGGCCAGGGTGGTGCGAACGCGGTACCGGCAGCGCCGAACCGTTCAGCCGGCGCCACCGGTCCCCACGGCGCCAGATGCCGCCACAAGCCGCGCGGCGAGACGATCTTCGATTTCCAGGCCAGTCCAAGCGTCTCCGCGATGCCCTCGGCCTGTGTCCGCATGCCGGCCTTGTCAGCCGTGATCAACCAGCCGCGCGCGCCGTTCAGGCAATCGACGGCTTCAGGATCGTGAACTTGGTTTTCGTTCGTCAGCATCTCGATGTTGTGGCGCCTTCACGGCGTGGCGTCGAGGCCGCTTGGCGACGCAGGAAGATTAAAAGCCACTTCCCTGTTCTGTGTTATAAAATGCTGTAACAATGAAACTTTCCCTCTCTGAACGTTGTGCAGTTATTGCGAACATTTCATCTGCCGCTTGCTGGAAACCGACGCCATGCCACCCCGTCTCGATTCGATTGATCGTCGTATACTCAAAGAGTTGATGAGCGATGGTCGCCTGACCAACGTTGCGCTCTCACAGCGGGTCGGGATCACACCACCGCCCTGCCTGCGCCGGGTCCGCGCCTTGGAAGACGCCGGCTACATCACCGGCTACCATGCCGTGGTTGACGAAAGCATGATCGGGTTCCCGGTCACGGTGTTCGTTTCGGTCGCCCTGCACAACCAGGCCGACAGCGACCTGCGCACCTTCGAAAACGTGTGCCTGACGTGGCCGCTGGTGCGCGAGTGCTACATGATGTCCGGCGAAACGGATTATCACCTCAAGTGCGTGGCGCCCGACCTTGCCGCCTTCGAAGCGTTCCTGCGCAACGAACTGGGCGCGACGCCGAATGTCGCCAGCGTCAAGACCGCGGTCGCCATTCGCAAGGCGAAGCACGACGCCGGCGTACCGATCAGTGTAACGGTTGCTTAGAGCCGCTGGGCAGCGCCGCGCGCTACTTCCATTCGACCTTCAGGATTTCATAGGAACGCGCGCCTTTCGGCGTCGTCACTTCAACGCTGTCGCCGACGGACTTTCCGATCAAGGCGCGCGCGATCGGCGAGGAGATCGACACCTTGCCGTTCTTGACGTCCGCCTCGAGATCACCAACCACCTTGTAGGTCACCTCTTCGTCGGTGTCCTCATCGACGAGATTGACGGTGGCACCGAACTTCACCGTTTCACCGGACAGCGTGGTCGGATCGACGACGTCGGCGCGGCCGAGCTTGTCCTCGAGATCGGCGACCTTGGCCTCGTTCATGCCCTGGGCGTCCTTGGCGGAATGGTACTCGGCGTTTTCCGAAAGATCGCCGTGCGCGCGCGCTTCGGCAATCGCCTGAATGATGCGCGGGCGTTCCTCGGACTTGAGACGCTGCAGCTCCGCCTCCAACGCTTGATGGCCCTCGATCGTCATGGGTACACGTTCCATCGGTATTCATTCCTATTCCGTCTTGGGCCTGGCCCACCAGACCCTATCCTTGGTTGGGATCACAAGTCAGAAACAGACAACGCTGCTGCGGGAGTACTCATTTCGTTTGCTTGGTCATCAGTGTGCGACCGCGCGAACGATAATGCTACACCCTTGGGGCCGGTTTTGCATAGCTTTGCAGTGGGGCGACGCTGAGAATATTGGCTTTCAGTGCGCGGATCGCCTTGGTCACGGCAACGGCGCCGGAAACCGTTGTATAATAAGGGATATGATTGAGCAGGGCCGTGCGCCGAATGTCCTTTGAATCGATCAGCGCCTTGGCGCCTTCGGTGGTGTTGAAAACCAGCGCGATCTCACCGTTCTTCATCGCATCAACCACGTGCGGGCGGCCTTCTAGCACCTTGTTGACAAGCGCGCAACTGATCCCGTTTGCCTCGAGGAAGCGCTTCGTGCCGCGGGTTGCGACCATCGCGAAACCCATCTCGATGAGGTCTTTGACGGCACCGAGAATGCGTTCCTTGTCGGTGTCGCGCACGGAAACGAAGACCTGGCCTTCGAGTGGGATCTTCTGGCCCGCCCCGATCTGGCTCTTGCCGAAGGCGACGGCGAAATCCCGGTCGATGCCCATGACCTCGCCGGTCGAGCGCATCTCGGGCCCGAGCACCGGGTCGACGCCGGGAAAGCGCGCGAACGGAAAGACAGCTTCTTTGATTGCGATATGATCGAGCTTTTCCGCTCTCAAATCGAAATGCGACAAGGGTTGGCCGGCCATGACGCGCGATGCGATCCCGGCGACGGGCTTGCCGATCACCTTGGCAACGAACGGCACCGTACGGCTCGCCCGCGGATTGACTTCCAGGATGTAGACCTGGCTATCCTTGATCGCGAACTGGATGTTCATCAGGCCAACGACATTGAGCGCCTTGGCCAACGCGTCGGCCTGTTTTTCAAGTTCGTTCAGCAGGGCAGGGTCGAGCGAATGCGGCGGCAGCGAACAGGCCGAATCGCCAGAGTGGATCCCCGCCTCCTCGATGTGTTCCATGATGCCGGCAACGAAGGTCGCGTTGCCGTCCGAGAGGCAGTCGACATCGACTTCGACCGCATCCGTCAGATACCGATCAATCAGCAGCGGCCGGCTGTCGCTCACGACCAGCTCCGAGGGCCGGTCCAGCGTCGCCGACAGGTTGGCGACGTACTTGTCGACATCGGCGCTGTCGTGGACGATTTCCATGCCGCGCCCGCCGAGCACGTAGGACGGGCGGATGACCACCGGATAGCCGATCTTCTCCGCTTCGGCGCGTGCCTCCTCGGGCGAGCGCGCGAAGCCGCTTTCCGGCTGGCGCAATCCGAGGCTCTTGATCAGCGCGTTGAAGCGGTCGCGATCCTCGGCGAGATCGATCGCATCGGGCGACGTGCCGAGGATCGGGATATCGGCGGCCTCGAGCGCCTCGGCCAGTTTCAG
>JBPCVZ010000133.1:0-2810 GCA_051010015.1 Hyphomicrobiaceae bacterium | reverse complement strand
CCGTCAGCCTGCTCAACCCGAAGGTGATCGCCGACCTCAACCTCGCCCGCCACGGCCTTACTATCGTCGAGCGCCCGGTCGCCAACTACTGGCCGCTCGCGGATGGGCCCGGTCTGCTGATGCCCTACGGTCTCGAAGCTCGCCAGGCCGCGATCGCGCGGTTTTCGACACGCGATGCCGCGGCCCTGCCGGCCTACGATGCCGCGCTCGAGGCGGCCGCCGGGTTCTTGCGCGATCTCGTGTTGCGCACACCACCGAATATCGGCAGCGGTTTTTTTGACAAGCTGCGCCACGCCGATCTCGGCCCCAAGGTTGCCGGGCTCGACGTCGAAACCCAGCGCATCATCATCGAACTGTTCACCAAGAGCGCCGCCGATTTCCTGGCGCAATGGTTCGAGCACGACCTGGTCCGCGCCGCCTTCGCATTCGATGGCATCGTCGGCGCCTACGCATCGCCGTTCATGCCGGGTACGGCCTACGTGCTGCTGCACCACTGCTTCGGCGAGGTGAACGGCAAGAGCGGCGTGTGGGGCCATGCCATCGGCGGCATGGGCGCGATCAGTGCCGCAATCGCCGCGGCTGCACGCGATGCCGGAGCCGAGATCAGAACCGGCGCCGCCGTTGCCGAGGTCACCGCTCCCTACGGCCGCGCAACCGGCGTCAGGCTCGACACCGGCGAATCGATCACGGCGCGCGCCGTCGCCGTCAACGTGCCGCCGAAACTGCTGTTCCGCGACTTGATCAACCCGGCCGATGTTGCCACCGATGTCCAAGCCCACTTCACCGGCATCCGTAGTGGCTCCGGTACCTTCCGCATGAACGTCGCGCTGTCCGAGTTGCCCGATTTCACCGGGCGGCCCGGCACGCACGCCCAGGACCATCACGGCGCCGGCATCATCATCGGCCCGGGCCTGGATTATCTCGAGCGCGCCTACCTCGATGCACGATCCACGGGCTGGTCCGCGGAACCGGTGATCGAAATGCTGATCCCGTCGACTCTCGATGACTCGCTGGCGCCTGCCGGCCAGCACGTCGCGAGCCTGTTCGTGCAGCACGTCGCGCCGCACCTGCCCGGTGACCGGTCCTGGGCCAACGCCCACGAAAAGGAAGGCTTCGCCGATCACGTCATCGATACCGTGACCCGCTATGCGCCCAACTTCAAAGCCAATGTGGTTGGCCGCCAGGTCCTCTCGCCGCTCGACCTGGAGCAGCGCTTCGGGCTCGTCGATGGCGACATCTTCCACGGCCAGCTCGGCCTCGACCAGATGTTTTCAACCCGCCCCGTGCTCGGCTCGGCCAACTACCGGTTGCCGCTGCAAGCGCTATACCTGTGCGGCTCGGGCGCCCACCCGGGTGGCGGCGTTACCGGCGCGCCGGGGCACAATGCTGCGCGCGAAATCCTGCGCGACCTCAAATGGGGTCGCTAGCAGCGCCACGAATCTCGTCCATATCGCATCTGCGATGGCCGCGCTCCGGGTCGCCACAGAGCAGCTCGAACGTGCGATAATGCCGCTCAAGACGAAGAGATTTGTACGGAGGCACGATGATGCCTGGACGCCAACGCGAAATGGTCCTGATCGGCTTTCTGCAGGCGCAGAATTGCTCGAACTATGTCGGCTCGTGGCGCCATCCCGCGTCACACTCGGATTTCCTTTCACCGGACTACTACCGCCGCATCGCAACGACGCTCGAAGCCGGCAAGTTCCACCTCGCCTTCTTCGACGACCGCCTCGCGATGCCCGACATCCTCGGCGCCGACCACAAGGCCGCCGTCGAAGCCGGCGTGCGCGTCGTCAAGATGGACCCGGCGACGATCCTGATGGTCATGGGCCAGGCCAGTGAAAATCTCGGCCTCGGCACGACCTATTCGACGACCTACTACGAGCCCTTCCATGTCGCGCGCGTATTTTCGACGATGGATCACATGCTGGGCGGCCGTGTCGCCTGGAACGTCGTCACGTCGCTCAATTCCTCCGAAGCGCGCAACTTCTCGCAAATGGAGCATCCGCCACACGACCTGCGCTACGACAAGGCCGATGAGTTCATGGAAGTCGTGCTCGGTCATTGGGACAGCTGGGCCGATGATGCCCTGATCGTCGACAAGGAGAGCGGGCGTTTCGCCGACGGCGACAAGGTCACGCGGCTCGACCATGAAGGCGAGTTCTATCGCTCGCGCGGGCCGTTCTCGGTACCGCGCACGCCGCAGGGCCGGCCCGTGCTGATCCAGGCGGGGCAATCCGGCCGCGGCCAGCAGTTCGCCGCCCGCTGGGGCGAGCTCGTCTTCACCGTGTCACCGACCCTCGAAGCCGGCCAGAAGAACTACAAGAATTTCAAGGACCAGGTCGCCGCCGCCGGCCGCGATCCGGAAACGGTGAGTGTCGCACCGGCGACCTACGGGATCGTCGGCGAAACCCAGGCGATGGCCGAGGACAAGCGCGCCGTCATCGAAGCCCAGGCGCGCAAGATCGATTCGTTGGCCCTGCTTTCGGAAGCACTCAACTTCGACTTCGGTTCGATGCCGATGGACCAGCCGTTCACCGACGAGCAGCTCGACAACATCTCCGGCCTGCGCGGCATTCTCGACCGGGTCGTCGCCGCGACCGGCAACGCCAAGCCGACACTCGATGATTTCGTGACGATCTCGAAGCGCGGCACGATCGGCGAGTTCAACTGTTTCTGCGGTTCTCCCAAACAGGTCGCCGATCACATGGAAGCGTGGTTCACGGGACGCGCCTGCGACGGCTTCGTGCTCGCCGCTCCTGTCCTGCCCGGCGCCTACGAGGACATCGCCCGCCTGGTCGTGCCGGAAC
>JBPCVZ010000132.1:0-2698 GCA_051010015.1 Hyphomicrobiaceae bacterium | reverse complement strand
CCCGGGGGCGTGCTGAACGCGGGTCCGGGCACGGTTCATTGTTGGCGGCGGTGGTCTATGCAAAGGCAGGCAGAGGATTGCGGAAGCTCCTGACGAAATGGCGATGGCTCGTGGCGGCGCTCGCGCTGATCGCGGTCGGATGGACGTTGTCATCGCGCGAGTCCTATCACCCGCCTTTCCAGGTCGCCATCTACGATGGCAAGTTCATTGCGACCGGCGTGATCCAGCGCGGTTCGGCATCGACGCTGCGCACGATGGTCAACTGGTATCCGCGCATTCGAACGCTGGTGCTGTTGCGCGTCCCCGGCTCGATCGACTTCGACAACGACTGGGCGATGGTCCGCCTGATACGCGAAGCGGGGTTGACGACCGTCGTGCCGGCGCACGGCCTCGTCGCCTCCGGTGGCACCGATCTGTTCATCGCCGGCACCGAACGGCGCATGGAGCAGGGCGCGTGTATCGGTGTCCACAGCTGGGAGGAAGGGTTCTGGTCACCGTTCGGCACGCTGTTCAGCCACGAAGGGCGCGATGCCGACCCGGACGACCCCAACCATGCGCGCTACCTGCGCGAACTGCGCCGCCTGGGCATGCCGAGTGCGTTCTACTGGTTCGCCCTCAAGGCGGCGCCGCATGATGGCATGCATTGGATGTCGGTCGCGGAAGTCGAGCGCTTCAACCTGGCGACCTCGATGCAGGGAGCGTCGAAGGAGCCGGACGACAACGACTGTCAGAATCGGATTTTTTGGGGGCCGGACTGACATCCAACGCGCGTGAAGCGATCCATCAGGAGCTGACTTCCGGGTCCAACAGGCCACACCTGTAGCTGGCCGCCATGTCAGTGAGCGAGGCAATGTGCGTGATCTTGGACGCCTGGCCCGCGGTGTTAAAGGCCTCAAGACGTTGCTCGCAGAGCTCTTGCATCGCCTCCATCGCGGGCTTGAGATACTTGCGCGGATCGAACTCGCCCGGCTGCTCGGTGAGCACGCGGCGGATTTGACCGGTCATCGCCATGCGATTGTCGGTATCGATGTTGATCTTGCGCACGCCGTGCTTGATGCCGCGCTGGATTTCAGCAATCGGCACGCCCCAAGTCGGTTTCATCTCGCCGCCGTATTCGTTGATGATGTCCTGCAAGTCCTGCGGCACCGAGGAGGAACCGTGCATCACGAGATGGACGCCCGGCAGCTTTTCGTGGATCGCCTCGATGACGTGCATGGCAAGCACGTCACCGTCCGGCTGGCGGGAAAATTTGTAGGCGCCATGCGAGGTGCCCATTGCGATCGCGAGAGCATCGACGCGGGTCAACCGGATGAACTCGACCGCTTCGTCGGGATCGGTCAAGAGCTGGTCCATCGCGAGTTGCCCTTCGGCGCCATGGCCGTCTTCCTTGTCGCCCATGCCGGTCTCGAGTGAACCGAGGACGCCAAGCTCGCCTTCCACGGACACACCGCCGAAATGCGCCATGTCCGTGACGGCCTTGGTGACGCGGACGTTGTAGTCCCAATCGGCAGGGGTGGCGCCGTCGGCCTTCAGCGATCCATCCATCATGACGCTGGTGAATCCGGCCTGGATCGCCGTCAGGCAGGTCGACGGTGAGTTGCCGTGGTCGAGGTGGACACAGACCGGGATGCGCGGGTAGATCTCGGTGACCGCGTCCATCATGTGCTTGAGCATGATGTCGTTGGCGTAGGCGCGGGCGCCGCGCGAGGCCTGGATGATGACCGGCGCGTCGACCTCGTCGGCGGCAGCCATGATCGCGAGCGCCTGCTCCATGTTGTTGATGTTGAATGCGGGCACGCCGTAGTCGTGCTCGGCGGCATGATCAAGCAGTTGGCGCAGCGTAATTCGGGCCATGTCCGTCGCATCCTTCAGGGAATCGTTGATGCTGCGAACTTGGCATGCTTCGCCAAGCGTGAACAAGCGGCGCGCTGACCATCTGTCGCAAGGCCCGTGTCTCTAGACGATGCGGTGCAGCAGGTCGTCGTCGCCGCGCCAAAGGCGGTCGAGGTTTTCGGCGAGGATATCGACGACGTTGTCCTCGTAGGCGCGGGTTTCGCCACCGCTGTGCGGTGTCAGGATGATGTTGTCGATGCCCCAAAGCATGGACGTTTCAGGGAGCGGTTCGGGATCGGTAACGTCGATGCCGGCACCGGCGATCTGGCCGCCTTCAAGCGCCGCGACGAGAGCAGGCTCGTCGACACAGCCGCCGCGTGCGACGTTGATCAGATAGGCCGAGCGCTGCATTGCGGCGAAAGACTCCGGATTCATCAGGCCGCGTGTCTCGTCGGTGAGCGGACAGGAGAGCACGACGACGTCGGCGCGCGGCAGCAGAGAGACGAATCCTGTCGTCGGGTGCATTTCGTCGATGTGTTCGACAGTTTTGCTGGCATCGCGGCGCACGCCGATGACGGTCATGCCGAATGCCTTGGCAAGTTTGGCGATGCGCCCGCCGATCTGGCCCGTGCCGTAGATCAGCATCGTTTTGCCGGGCAGTTCCTCTTCGCGCTTCGTGAGATCAGATATCATCGGGCGCCAGTGGCGTTGCTTCTGGTTACTGCGTGCGACATGGATCTGTCGGGTCAAACCGAGCAGCAGGGCGAAGGCGTGATCGCTGACGGCGTTGGCGTTGACGCCGGCAGAATTGCACAGCCGGATGCCGCGTTGCGAGATCGCGGCCTTGTCGAACTGGTCATGGCCG
>JBPCVZ010000131.1:0-6894 GCA_051010015.1 Hyphomicrobiaceae bacterium | reverse complement strand
GCGCCAAGCAGATCTTCGTGCTCATGACGCACACCACGAAAGAGGGCGTGCCGAAACTGGTCCGCGAGATCACCTACCCCGCGACGGCGCGCGGCGCCTGCACCCGGGTCTACACGGACCTTGCCGTGCTCGCTGTCGCAGACGGCACCTTCATCGTCGAGGACATGGTCGACGGCATGACGCTGGCCGAACTCCAAAAGCGCACCGACGCCCCGCTCAAGGCGCAGTAGCCCTGGCATGGTGTCCGTACGGCACAGGGGGTCGAGGCTCAATGAATGGCTGCGCCTTGCGTTGCCAAACCCAGGAAGATGCGCTGCAGCACCGGGACGCGTAGGCTGGGTTTGCGGTCCACTGCCGGATCGTTACGGCCAAACGTAAACCGCGTAACCCAACGCACCACGGCAGGGAGCACAACGTACACCGGACGGCCGCGCGCCCTGAGATCGTCTGAACCGATCATTGCGCGTTGCCGCCGCACGCCGCCGTGCTAGTCTGGCGGCCAACGCCCCACCGCAACCGCATCGGAGGTTCCCATGTCCATCCCGCCGTCAATCGTCGACCCCAACCGCATCCTCATGACCGGCGAGAACCCGTTCGTGCGCCTCGCACCCGAGGACAACGACAATTTCACCACCGCGGTGAGCTTCTGGCGCATGACGTTCTGCCCGGCCGGCCCGGGCCACGTGCTGTTCGCCAAGAGCGAGCTGACCGATGACCAGTGGCGCATCTATTCCGACAACGCCGCCATGACGCGCTGGCTGCAGCAGACCATCCAGGGCGTTCTCTCGCCCGACCTCAAGGACGAGAGCATCGCGATCATCGACGCGACGTTCGCCAAGGCCGGTGATCCGCTCAAATCCTACAGCGAGACCATCACGGCCGGCGGCGACGAGATCGTGTGCACCTGGTCGAACATGCGCGAGCCGATGATGCTGCACACCCAGCCGGGCACGCCCGACGGCCGCCCCTACGGCCTTTCCACCGTGTTCGTGCCGGCGCTCGAGGCGTCGTTTTCGGTCAACGGCAAGCAGGCCGCCGGCAAGGCCTGGCCACGCGACCGCGATGGCCGGCCGTTCAGCACCTCCTCGCTCGCCTTCTCGGAAAGCTGGACCGAACCGGCCTAAGCCAGCGAACTGCCCGCACGGCTCAAAAGCAAAAGGAACGCTTCATGCCCCTGCGCCATCTGCAGCACTTCCTCATTCAGACCACCGACCTCGAGGGCACGACGCGGTGGTACGAAGACGTCCTCGGCATGAAGCGCGGGCCCCACCCGGCGTTCCCGTTCCCGGTCGAGTGGATCTACATCGGTGACCAGGACGTGCTGCACCTCACCGAAGGCGGCGCCGGCGTCAGCGCCGAGCGCAAGCAGTATCTCGAACAGACATCGGAGGCGACGCACGGCAGCGGCGTCGTCGACCATGTCGCGTTCCGCGCCGACGGGCTCGGCGACATGCTCGAGCATCTCCGCTCCAAGAGCATCGACTTTCAGACCCGTCAGGTCGACTCTGCCGGCCTGTTCCAGATCTTTCTGCACGACCCCAACGGCGTCAAGATCGAGCTCAACTTCGAGAACGCCGAAGCCGCAGGCATCGCCCCGGAACTGCTCGGCAGCGATATCGGACGCTAGGTCGGCTCCGCACCGCTCAACCAAACACACCCGCCTCGCGCAACTGGGCGACTTCGCCCGCCGTGTAGCCCGCCTCGCCGAGCACCGCGTCCGTGTGCTCGCCGAGCACCGGCGCCGGCCCGGTCACCGCCGGACCATCCTGGTTGGCAATGAAGGGCGCACCGATCAGGCCAACCGTCTCACCGCCGGCACCCGTCGGCGCCGGCGCATCCATCAGGATCCCGCGATGGCGCAGCTGCGGATCGGCGACCACGGCCGCGTAGTCGCGGATCGGCGCGTGCGGCACCTTGAGCGTGCTGAATCGCTCGAGCCAGTGCGCCAGCGGCTTCTCGCGCATCGCATCGGCGAACAGCTCGCGCACCGCATCGTGATTGTCCGACATCGTCTCGACGCTCTCGAGGCGCGGGTCACCCGCGTCGAGTTCGAGCGCTTCGACGATCGCCGCCGCATGCGCTTCGGTCAACCCGGTGATCTGCAGGTAACCGTCTGACGCCGGAAACACGTTCGATGTCGGCGTCATCACCGGTGAGTTGTTGCCATTGAGGTTGAATTCCTCGCCGGCGACCATGTGTGCGGTCATCAGCGGCGTCATCATCCACATCGCGGTATCCAGCATGGCGACGTCGAGATACTGCCCGAGCCCGGTGTCGCGCCGCCGGTGCAGCGCCGACGACACCGCGAACGCTGCCGTCACCGCCGTTGACATGTCGACGACCGTATAGCCGGTCCGCGTCGGCCCCATCTCGGGATGACCGGTGACCGACATCATGCCCGATGCCGCCTGGATGGCACCGTCGTAGGCCGGCGCCCCGGCTTTCGGCCCTTCCTGGCCATAGCCCGATATCGAGCAGTAGACGATGTCGGGCTTTACCGCGCGCACCGCGTCATAGCCGTAGCCGAGCTTGTCGATGACACCGGCGCGGAAATTCTCGATCACGACGTCACTGGTTTCGATCAACCGGAAGACGACGTCCTGGGCCTTGGGATGTTTGAGGTCGATCGCCAGTGAACGCTTGCCGCTGTTGAGCGACATGAAACCGGGCGACATGCCGAAGTCGGCGTAGCGGTCGGTCTTCATCAGGCCGCGGAACTGGTCACCCGCGGTCGGGTTCTCGACCTTGATGACGTCGGCGCCTTGCAGGGCGAAATAGTTGGTGCACGCAGGCCCGGCCAGCACCTGGCTGAAGTCGAGGATGCGTAGTCCGGCAAACGCGTGCGGCATGTCTGTGATCTCCCATCGCTTAGCGGCCGGACGCGATGGTAGTCGTCCGCCCGGATGCTGTGAAGCCGCCCGGCGGATCGTTGATGCCGAACCCGCCTTTAGCGCGTCTTGCCGCCGTTCGCGGCAATCGTCACGCTGTGACCGAAACCGTTCGACGCGACCGGCATGATGGTGATCGCTTCGTTGCGTGCGGGAGGTATGTGCTTGGGCATGACCGTCTCCATCGTCGATGATCTCGCGCCATCCCTTCTGATGGCCGTGATCATCAGACTAGAAAGTCTAAACCCGTCCCGCCGTGAAGCGCATCACATCACGCCCATCACGCTTAACGATGCATTAACCCGCGCCTGCGCCATGTCCCGTCGCGGGACAGATGCCGTCCCGGCGGTCGGTTCGAAGACACTTTTGTGCCGTTTAGAATTGAAGTGTCTTGGCGAGGCTTGTTGCACGGCGATCCGGTTTAAGTCCGCAGCCTTGCGCCGCCACCGTTTCGTACCGTCACGCGCAACGCCCGTAAAACGCGACGCCCGGATCGCGCCACCTACTGCAGTTCCTTGGTCTTCAGGAACGTGATGTCCTCGTTGTTGCTTTCCTTGAAACTGAGGTCCCAGGCGCCGGCCGACAAATAGACCGGATCGCCGTCGCGGTCGGTCAAAACCTGGTTGAGGTTCGAGCGCATGAATTTCGCGAGCGCCTTCTCGTCGCCTTTGAGCCAGCGCGCCGCCGTATAGTTGGTCGGCTCGAATTCGATCTCGACGTTGTATTCGTGCTTGGCACGATCGGCGACGACATCGAGTTGCAGCGGCCCGATCGCGCCGACAATCCATTGCGTGCCAACGTCGGGCTTGAAGATCTGCACGAGCCCCTCCTCGGACAGGTCCTGCAGCGCCTGGCGCAACTGTTTCACCCGTGTCGTGTCAACCAGCCGGATGCGGCGCAGGATCTCCGGCGCGAACACCGGCAGACCGGTAAAGCGCAGCTCTTCGCCCTCGGAGAACGTATCGCCGACGCGGATCGTGCCATGGTTGGGAATGCCGATGACATCACCGGCGCCGGCCTCCTCGGCGATCTCGCGGTCCTGCGCGAGAAAGATGATCGGGCTGTGCACCATCACGTCCTTGCCGGTGCGCACCTGGCGCAGGCGCATGCCGCGCTTGAAGTCGCCGGAACAGATCCGCAGGAAGGCGATGCGGTCGCGATGCTTCTTGTCCATGTTGGCCTGGACCTTGAAGATGAAGCCCGTCACGGCATCTTCCGACGGCTCGACGACGCGCACCTCCGCCGGGCTCGAACGGGGCTCCGGCGCATGGTCGGCAACCAGGTCGAGCAGCGCCTCGATGCCGAAGTCGCGCAGCGCACTGCCGAACACCACCGGCGTCAGGTGGCCCTCGCGATAGAGCTCGCGGTCGAAAGTTGCATAGCCGCCGATGGCCAGTTCCATGCTCTCGCGCGCCGTCTCCAGCACGTCCGCGTCCTTGACCATGTCATCGAGCTTCGGGTCATCGATGCCGCTGCATTCGACGACGTGGTTGAAATTGCCCGATTCGTTGCCCTTCGACGTCAGGAAGCGGTCGGTCTGGGCATCGTAGAGCCCCTCGAAGCGCCCGCCCATGCCGATCGGCCAGACGAACGGCGAAATCTCGAGTTGCAACTCCTCCTGGATCTGGTCGAGCAGTTCGAACGGATCGCGGCCCTCACGGTCGACCTTGTTGATGAACGTGATGATCGGAATATCGCGCAACCGGCAAACTTCGAACAGCTTGCGGGTCTGCGCCTCGATGCCGCGCGCGGCATCGATCACCATGATCGCCGAATCGACCGCCGTCAGCGTTCGATAGGTATCCTCCGAGAAATCCTCGTGACCCGGCGTGTCGAGCAGGTTGAATTGCAGGCCGCGATGCGTGAACGACATCACCGACGATGTCACCGAGATGCCGCGCTCCTGCTCGATCTTCATCCAGTCGGACCGTGCCCGCCTCGCTTCGCCGCGCGCCTTGACGTTACCGGCGAGATGGATCGCGCCACCGGCGACCAGCAGTTTCTCGGTCAGCGTCGTTTTACCGGCGTCGGGGTGGGAAATGATCGCGAACGTGCGGCGTTCGCTAAAAGGAATCGGCATGGGCGGGCTTTCGGGAATACGAATCTCTGGCGCACGTTTAGCGCGCGGCGGCGCAAATGGCGAGCGGCGGGTGCGGCCAAATAAACCATTCCACCGGCAACACGGCGCAATGACCGGATCGATGATTGACGAGAAGCCCCTACATGGGGGTTAATGCTGCGAATTCCAAGCAAACCCGCAGAGATTAAAGCATGTCGCATCCAATCGGATTCAACAACAAGGCCGCGACCGCGGCCCGGCCCCGCGTGCGAAGCACGCAAATCGCGCTGTGGGCGCCGCCCACAGCGTGCAACGCACGCTACCGCGTGCATGGCGGAGGCCCCGAGCGGAGCGAGGGAATAGCCGTGAGCCCAAACAATCTATAGCGGGGAGCATTTTATGCGACACGCTTGTCCATATCTCTTGGCGATCAAAAACACACAACGTCCCCCGTCGACCCGCCTGCTTTATGATGTGAGGCAACCTTGACCACAGACTCATCATCCGCGACCGCCGCTTCGTCCCGCCCGGCGCTGCCACCGAGCCCCTGCGTCGGCATCTGCGCGCTCAAGGACGACCATTGCTACGGCTGCGGGCGCACCAGCGACGAGATCGCCGCCTGGGGCACGCTGTCCGCGGACGCGCAATCCGCCGTCTGGGCCGAACTGCCGGGACGTCTCGCCGCCTTCGGATACAAGACGTTTCGCCTGGCGGCCGGCCCGGCGGTTGTCGGCGACTTCATCGCGCGCAGCCTGCGTGAGGCGACCGGGCGCTGGCGGCTGGTCAGTGCCAGCATCGAAGGCGTCCTGCCCGTCACCGCTTCGGGTCGCCCGACGATCACTGAGGCCGGTGATCACGTTGTCGCCACCGCCGCCAGCGGCGATACGCTCACCCTCGTGAAGCACGACCGTGTCCGCATCTTCGGCTTTGCCGCCGGCGACACCGCCAAGCAGATGGACACCGTCGCACTTGTCCTGCCCAAGGGCCGCGCCCAGCGCGACCTCGATGACGCGGCCAATGACGCTGCGCCGGACGCGCGCACGGCATTGCCGCTGGCAGAACCGTTCGCACGGGCGTGGCGCGGCAATGGTTCACACGACGCCCGGTTCAACGACCCGTCCTGGATCGGCGACGCGGCCACCCGCGCCCAGCTGTCGGCCGACGGCGCGCCCCACATTTCCCTTCATAACGCACTTGGCACGATCACGACGTCCGGCATCACGTTCAACCCGGATGCGCCCGCCGACGCCAACGCGCCGGCCGACGTCAAGATCTCGCGCGCCTTCATCGCCGGCGCCATCTTTCACGCCGATGACCCGGCCTGGCTCGCCGCCGCCCTGGCGCCGTAGCCCTCAAACTAGGAACCACCCCGATGTCCGACACCCCAGATCGCGCCTCCTGGCTGCGCCTCGACAACGTCGCCAATCCGGCCCCCGCCATCGCCACCATGTGGGAAGAGTCCGCCAAACGGCTCGGCTACATCCGCGAGTTCCTGAAGATGCCGTTCGAGCCCGACCGCCTGGCGCTGTTCCAGGGCTACGTCAACCGCCTGATGCGCAGCGACGACTGCCAGCTCTCGGGCCGCGAGCGCGAACTGATCGCCCTTGTCGTCAGCCTCGAGAACCGTTGCGAGGCGTGCATCATCACGCATGCCGGCGCCCTCGAAGCCTATGGCATGGACAAGCGCACCGCCGACGTCCTGCTCGCCAACTGGCGCCGCGCCGAACTCACCGAACGCGAGCGCGCACTCGCCGAATTCGCATCCGATCTCACGCTGCACCCGGACATGGCCGACAAAGATGATCTTGATGAACTGCGCGAGGCCGGCCTCAGCGAGCTCGAAATTCTCGAGGTCGTGCAGATCGTCGCGATCTTCAATGCAACCAACCGCCTCAACGCCGGCCTCGGCGTCAAGGTCGATGGCGGCGCCCACGACGCGCTGCGCAA
>JBPCVZ010000130.1:0-3936 GCA_051010015.1 Hyphomicrobiaceae bacterium | reverse complement strand
CCGTTATCCAATACGGCGCCAAGACCAGCGACACGCACGCGATTGCCAGCGACTACGGCAAATTCCCAGTTCGGCCTTCCCTTGCCGTCGACATGCAGGTCGATCACCGGGCGGACAAGACCAACGTGCTCAACCTGCACGTTGCGACTGAGCAACGGCATCAGGGCGACGCTGACATCGATCTGTTTCGCGGACAGCAAGGCCCCAGCGGCCATTCCCGGCGGCCCGGACAAAACAACATCATCGAGCGCCACGCCGATGCTCGGATAGAACACGAAATGCGCCCCGCCATTAATCCGCAGATCACGGCCGGTATTGCTTTTCACCTGACGAACCAGCTCGCTGCGCACGAGTTCCGTCGGCGACACGAGCATCAGGAAACCGCCGACGCCGGCGCCCGCCAACACCACCAGGACAGCCAGCCCGGCGGCCAATTTGCCGAACAACGACCAGCCCTCACGCGGCGGGCGCTGGCGCTTGCGGCGACGACGGCCGTGTGCCGGCCGGCCCCGTCCCGCCTGCGCATGCGGCGGCGACCCGTGCAATTCGGCGCTTGGCCGAATTTGACTGAGATCGTGAGGATTTCGAGACGTCACGGTACCCTCGCCACGGTTGCCATGGTGGTTCTGCGTCAGGCGCACCGACTTCAATTAGCCCAAACCGGCTGTAACGCGTGCATGGCGCGTCTAACTTATCAACAGCGATAAATTTTGACACTTTGGGACTTATCCCCGAAAGGTGGCTGGGTGGTGGTCGGGGAGAGACACTTTTCATGGAACAGTTGGCGCTGCCGCTGCAAAGTGCGCTCGGCATCCTGATCATCCCGCTGTTGGCCTGGGCGATGTCGGAAAACCGCACCGCGATGGCGTCGGCCGCCGGCCTGCGCTTCGTCGTCGGCGGCATCGCCCTGCAGTTCCTCCTGGTCGTCCTGCTGCTGCACATGCCCTGGACGCGAACGCTGTTCGAAGTGCTCGCCAGCGGGGTTGTCGCGCTGCAGGCGGCCGCGGACAAAGGCGCGACGCTGGTCTTCGGCTACCTCGCCAGCGGCCCGGCCCCGTTCAAGACCGAGCGGCCGGAAGCCTCCTTCATCCTTGCGTTTCGCGTGCTGCCATTGATCCTGGTGCTGAGCGCCATTGTCCGCCTGCTCTACCACTGGGGCGTTCTGCAACGTGTCGTGCACGCCGCCGCCTGGGCCCTGCAGCGCGCATTCGGCACCGACGGGCCGCTCGCGACGTCGTCGGCCGCCAGCGTGATCCTCGGCCTGGTCGAAGCACCGCTGCTGATCCGGCCGTACCTCAAGGAGATGCCGCGCGGTGCCCTGTTTGCCGCCATGTCGGTGACGATGGCGACCGTCGCCGGCACGGTTCTGGCGCTCTACGCGAGCATCCTCTCGTCGGTCGTGCCGGGCGCCGCCGGCCATCTCATCGCCGCGTCGGTGATCAACGTGCCAGGTGCGCTGCTCCTTGCCCGCCTCGCCGTACCCGATGGCTTTTCCGGCGGGCCGAGCAGCGCCGACATCGCCATCGACGATGCGCCGTCGAGCAGCATGGATGCGATCGTCAAGGGCACCTTCGACGGGCTGCAGATGGTCGCGGCCGTCGCCGCGACGCTGATCGTGATGGTGTCGCTCGTCGCCCTCGTCAATGCCATGCTCGGCCTGTTCGGCACGATCGGCGGCAGCCCGCTCACGCTGCAATTGATCCTTGGCTATCTGTGCGTGCCGTTCGCCTTGATCATCGGCATCCCGCTGTCGGAGGCCGCCGTCGCCGGTGGGCTGATCGGCCAGAAGGTCGTCCTTAACGAGTTCCTGGCGTATCTCGACTTGCTGAAAGTGCCGGCAGGTGCGCTTTCGGAACGCTCCAAGTTGTTGATCACCTACGCGCTGTGCGGTTTTGCCAATCTCGGGTCGCTCGGCATTCTGATCGGCGGGCTCTCGGTGTTGTGTCCGGAGCGGCGCGGCGAGATCGTCGAGTTGGCACCACGCACGCTGATCATCGGCTTTCTCGCAACGCTGCTAACCGCGTCGATCATCGGCACCACGCTGTGGTCGTAAAGCGTGCTAGATTGATGCCCAACCAGGAGAACGATCCATGCCGCCCCGCCCCCGGCGATCCAAGGAACAAGCCCGCCACGGTCTTCTGCGCCATCGCCAGATCGCGCGTAACTGGGGGCTGTTCGCACTCGTCGCGGCGATCATCCTCGGGGCCATCGTGGCGCCGCGCACGACGCTGCTCGCGGTCGTCCTGCTGGTCGGGCTCGGTGCCGCCGGTGTCGCGGTGGGTTACGGCCTGCGCCTGATCAACCGGCTGTTCACGCCGCCACGATCGTAAGATCAACGAAGCAGAATGACATACGACACAAACACTGATCGCATCCGGCTCACACATGGCTATCGACCCGGCGTGATCGCAGACATCGTCGGGGCGCACATCGTCTACTACGCACCGACCTGGGGGTTCGGGCTGGCCTTCGAAACCAAGGTCGCCGCCGAGCTGAGCGCGTTCCTGCAGCGCTACGATCCGGCGCGCGACCTGCTGGTGTGCGCCACCGACGCCAGCGGTGCCTTCCTTGGATCGATCACCATCGACGGCACCCATGGACATGCTGACGCCGGTGCGCACCTGCGCTGGTTCATCACGACCGATGCCGCCCGCGGCTCCGGCCTTGGCCGGCAGCTGTTGACCGCCGCCGTCGACTTCTGCGACGCCCAAGGCTACGCCACGACCTATCTGACGACCTTCGCCGGTCTCGACGCGGCGCGCCATCTCTACGAGCGGTTCGGATTCCGGCTGCACTCCGAGACCGACGCCGACACCTGGAGCGGCGGCAGTGTCGGCGAACAACGGTTTGTGCGCATGCGGCCTGCTTGATCATTGAGCTGTCAGGTTGGGGCTTCGGCTCGAACGCCCGCCAGCATTACATTTGCTGTCGTGCTTGTTGCGTCAATCCTATCGCTGCGAACGTTCAGCCATTTCGCGAGTCCAAAAGTCAGATCTACGCCTCGTTCGTACCACGCCGATACGAACCGGTGACATGCCTGACAGACCAAGATCACTCGCCGCACTGGCCAACCGCCGCAATTCGGTGTTTGCTGCCCGGCAATCCCCTTTTGCCGCGCAGGAGACCGCTGCCATGCTCGACCAACCATCCCGCAATCTCGGCAAGTCCGCCATCGCACCCGATACCGGCGACTGGAATTTCTTTGACGCCGATCACGCCCTGCAGGACCTCCTCGCGCTCTATCTCGCGCCCGACCTGCTCGCCCACCTGACGCCGCATCTCGAGCGCATGGGCGGCATGGTCGCCGGCGAACTCGATGCCGCCGCCCACCTCGCCGACCGCCACCCGCCGACCCTGCATCACCGCGACCGCTTCGGGCGCGACCACCAGACGATCGAGTACCACCCCGCCTACCGCCAGCTGGAGGAAGCCGCGTTCGGCACCTTCGCGATGCACGCCATGAGCCACCGCGGCGACGTGCTCGGCTGGCCGGAACCGTTCCCGGCGGTTGCCAAGCACGCCTTCACCTACCTCTTCAACCAGGCCGAGTTCGGCCTCGGCTGCCCGATCAACGTCACCGATTCCGCCATTCACGTGCTCCGCCTCTATGCCTCCGACGCCGTCAAGCAGCGCTTACTGCCGCACATGCTGACCAACGATACGCAAGTGCTGTGGCAGGGCGCGCAGTTCATGACGGAACGCGAAGGCGGCTCCGATGTCGGGCGCACGGTGACCACCGCCCGCCAGGTCGACGGTGAATGGCGCATCACCGGCGACAAGTGGTTCTGCTCGAACGCCGATGCCGGCATGGCGCTGCTCCTTGCGCGGCCCGAGGGCGCGCCGGAAGGCTCGCGTGGCCTCGGCCTGTTCGCGATGCCGCGCATGCTCGATGATGGCACGCCCAACGCCTACCGGATCGTGCGCCTCAAGGACAAG
>JBPCVZ010000129.1:0-19676 GCA_051010015.1 Hyphomicrobiaceae bacterium | reverse complement strand
CCCCCCCTGTTCCTACCCAAGCTGCAGACGCTGTTCTCGGGCGTGAGCATGCTGAATGCCGGGTGGAAGAAGCTTGCCAGTGAAAGCCATGACGACCGGTTGGCGTCGTTGACCGACAGAAACTCGTCAGCCGTTGCAAAATCCAGCCGCACACCGAGTGCCTGGCACATTTGTTCAGCTGCCAAGATCGTTCTCCCGAACAGGGCAATGTTCCCCTTCGACAAGGTGATCTGAGAGAAAAGCGTCGGGTAGCCATCGTAAGACATACTTCTGTTCTCCAAGTGCTATGAGGTTGAAACTGACGCACAAACGCGCTTTAACCCCCCTGCAGTCTTTCCAGGGAGGATCGTGTATTCTCATGATTTTGTTGTGCAGCGCTAATTGCCATGCGGTGACGCGATGACAAATGGGTCTGACCGAAACCCTGATAGCCGCAAACCGACCGACATTTTTGTCGGGTCCCGTTTGCGCCAAGCAAGGCAACGGGCAGGGAGTTCAGCTGACGATATTGCCGGTCAACTCGGCATTCCTTTGGCAACCTACGCAGATGCCGAAGACGGCCGGTGGCGGTTGAGTGCCACACAGCTGCAGACTTGCGCGGAGGTGACGGGTGTCGACTTCAGTTGGTTTTTTGTTGGAATGCATGCCAAGTTGGAAAACAGTTCAGCCAAACAGATTGACCGTTCCTCCTCTGCCGAGGTTATACCGTTTCAACGTCCGAAGTCAGGTCAGTAAACTTGCCTCTAGAATCGTTTGATTGCGATGCGCGTGCGACCACGACGCACGCACGTCTTTCTCAGCAAAGCGCCAGATCGAACACACACGGACGCTTGTCTTTGCCGAGATGCCGGCAGAGCAGCCACACCCGACGGCTCACCGGCCAATCGTCTTGGTTACGGATAGAGGCTTGCCGGCAACGGCCAGCGTGCCGTGGTCATTGGCGTTGAGGGTGACATTCAGCTTGTAAGGCCCATCCGGCAGCTTGGCGATATGGAACCATGAACCGTAGACACGTGCCAGCTTCTTGCCGTTAACGTAGATGTGAGCGTGGCCGCGGCCTGCCTCGTTCGCCGCGTTGACGGTCTCGGGACTGAAGTCAAAATGCGTCGTCTTGATGTGCAGGTTCCAGCCGCCGACAACATCCTTAAGCAACTCGAAGTCGAGCGTCGGCGCGGTGGCCCCGGCCGGCAGACTTAGGATTTTGCCATGGTCGTGCGCGGTGTGGCGGCCATCATGCGATGGTTCGGCGCCGGATTGCGCCAGCTTCGGCACCGCGTCAGCGCTGGTTTTCGATTGCAGCGGGATGGAGGCACCCATGCCGCTGACAAACCCCACGGCAATGGCAACTAAAATCCAGATCTTCGACATGTTGGACTACCTGAACCAATTCCTGTTCTTCGTTTCTCCAATGCGACGCAGCTCAAGGGACGGGCGGGACCCGGCACACGACACCATCGCGAAAGAAGCGTGGCCGGTCAGCCATCGCCGGAATGCCTTGAGCGGATGATGCGATCGCACGTGCGGCTGCAATCACCCCGTCAACATCGCAGTTGGCATCGACACCAGCTATGACATAGCCCCAGGCACCAACCGCCTGAAACGCAACGGTTACCGGACGTTCGCAAACCGCCAAGCATGGCACAGCTTTTACCGTCAAGGTGGGATGACCGTCCGCCACGCATCGACTGAGTCGTTGATATAGAACATGACCCGGACAGCGCAGCGCGGATTCTGGTGAACCGATCTCATCGCCACACATCGTGCAGACAGATATGATTGTTGGACGCACCTCGGACATCGAACCTCTGCCATCGCCAGCAACGCATTCTTCGAGCGGACGGGCGAACACGCAGCTCTCTTGCTCAGGCGATCGCCGCCTCGCCGTCACCGCGTTGCCAGACATAACCGGCAACTGCCCCAACAAGCGCCCACATCACCGCATGCACCACCAGCGAGGCCGACGAAAACTGACCGGACAGTTCCGATGGGACTTTGCTGGTGTACTCGAATGGATGGGGCGCACCAACGACGTGCGGAGCGCAGATCAGAGCGATTCCGGCAGCAATGGCCAATGGTGTCGAGATGCGCAATGCGAGAAACAGACCGGCAGCGGTCGCAACAACGGTGCCCAACCACCAAGTCTGGCGCGCAACCAACTCCGCAGCCGCCGATCCAGGCAACTCCGGACTGAGACCAAGGGCCGGTGCGAGGCCGGTTGCGGCAAACGCTGCCGCCCCCCACGCCAAGCCCGACCGAGCCGTAATCGACGCGCCGGCGAAAATCATCGCTGAAAGCAGCATCAAGGCAAACCCAAAACCGGTCGCGATCGTCGAGACGGAGGTATAGAAGGTGCGCTCGACGCCGGCGCGTGGAGCCCACGCATCGCCATCGCCGCCGGCGCCGTGCTGAGCATCAGCGTAGATCAGGCTGGCGCCATGCCAGTTATTGAAATCGAAGCTCGACTTCGCCGGGCCAAGCGCGGCCGCTTCATAGGCCTCGGCCTTGATGATCAGTGGCGTAGTGGTGAATTCCTGCACGATTGCCGTTGCAAGGCCCGCGAGGATGCCTGCCGCGAGGCAAGCGGCCAATATACGATTGAGCATCGGAGCGTGCTTAGTGGCACGGAAACGCCAACGCGTGGCGAGAATCGTGCGCAGCGTTATGCAGCGTCGTGCTGTGCGCAAAACCGATCGTGTAGACCAGCGCAGCACCTGCGACAAAAAGAACGGCGGCAAGGACGCGCGTGCTCGCACCAAAACCGGTCGATTGAATCGTTGTCGTTGTCATATACGTTTCCCTGCTGACCGTCCCGTCGACGGTCTCCGAGTGTGGCCATCGTGCCATGGCAGGTCTCCTGGCTTGCGCTTCAACCCGCCGAATCGCCTTCCCAGCAAGCCGTTGCTAGTGGCAGTGGACCCGACAGTCTTCGCTTACAGTCGCGCGGGCGGCCACAGATTTGGCCTGACTACTGGGCCGGGCCTCACTGTGTTCCCTTTTCATGCACCACACCCAAACAGCATGTGACACAACCATGACCACAACACTATTGCACAGAACGATACGAACCACCACCACAGTTTGAGCCTTCAATCCGACGGCATGACAGGCATCTGAACGCAATCATCCACTGACCGCGGCCTGTCCCGCCACCCCCGGCTGGTTCGACGGTTTACACCGCCACGGACTTATCGACCTGCGTGATCCGTTACAATGCCTAGTTCACGCGCGAGCACGTAGAACGATGCCGCAACAATGATGGCGCCGCCAACGACGCTACTAAGCTGCGGCAGTTGATCAAAGACGATGATGCCGATCACACTGGCCCAGATGAGTTTTGTGTAATCGATTGGCGCGACCACGGCTGCCGGGCCCGCACGAAACGAACGGATACTGGCCAATTGGGCAACAGCACCGAGCAGACCTACGGCCAGTGCCTGTCCCCACTGCACAGGTGTCAGAGCAACCCAATTCTCAACAGCAAACGGCGCCACCAGGAAACCGACCAGAACAGCCTGGTACGTTAAAATCGTTATCGGCGAATCGGTGCGACTCAGTTGCCGCAGGATGATGGACACACCGGCGATGCAAGCCGCCCCAAAAATCGCAAGCAACGCGTAAAAGTCAACACCGTCCAGCCCCGGTCGCAACATGATCAGGACACCAACAAAACCAACACCGGTTGCCAGCCATCGCCTGCCGTCGACATGCTCACTGAGAAACCAAATGGCAAAAATCGTAATGAAAAAGGGCTTCGAGAACGTCAGAGCAGCGTAGTCCGCCATTGGTAGATGAATGATCGCGGTATAGCCGGCCAGGATGGCAACGAGCGACAGAGCGACCCTTAGCAGTTGCAAATGCGGTTGCGCGGACTTGAGACTGTCAGGGAATTCCGTTGCAATTACCGGCAATGCCACCAGAAATATGACAGACTGGCGGATAAGCATGATCTGAACGACCGGGACGCCGCGACCGAGAAGCTTGATGAATGCGAGCATGGCGGCCAGCGCCCCGGCAGCCAGCAATGCCCAGAGCACCGCCCGCACGTTGCCGGGCAAAATATCACGGTGATCTACCGGCTGCCTCAGTTCGGCACTCGGATTTGCATTCTGCTTCCGCCTCAACACGCCCACTAGCCGCCAATAATTGTGCGTCACCGCCATGCCCTCGGACCCAGGCAAACGGCGGTGTCACGTCCTAATACATCGATGGCACCAAACAAAGCCCGGAAATTGCGATCTATGAAATACGGTAACAGCCTAGTTGACGACGTAGTTCATGTCTCCGTGAAAACGCGTCTGCCATGATCATGGCCTTGTATCGGCTCGAACAGAACTGGTATCTTTAGCCATTTAGCAAAGGACCGTTCTAGCCTGACAAAGCACTAGCCAAGATATGAATAGATAATTAGGGTTTTCGCTGAGTGGATAGATTCCAGCAGACTTGGCCCGTACACATTAATTCCACGTGATCGACGGTCGTCTTATTCAGCATGAGCAATGAGGCATTACGCTAGTGCACGTACGAATGCTCAGCAGAATGTTGATCGATACAAGCGGCAAATCGTTTGATGCGGGCATCCATTGGCAATCACAAAACCTGACGCACTGCATGACACTATCCTCGTATGTCGACTACGCCTGTCGCAATCTTGGGTACATTGCAATCGAGAGCCACCAATCCGTCCTGCGCATCTCTCTTCGCCCATGCGCGATTACCGGCATCGGTGAGATTGCGTTACTCTACCATTTGGCTGAAATGGACCGCTCACAGCGATATGTTCTGTGCGTTTACAATCGCGGCTGGACCCACTCTATCGTGCCAAATTTCGACGTCCTGCTCGGCGAATTGCGGCATCAGCGTACACTGACCACTCCACATGACAACTTCCGTCGGCAGGCAGTCGCCGCCGTTGATCCTTCGATCCTCGAAAACCCATAGGAAACCATCGCCGCATGGCGGGCGGGCTAGGTCGACATCGAGCGGCATGAAGACCTTAACCAGTACGCGGCTGGCTTGTGCGACCAGTTTGTCGTGGGGTGCCAGCAAGATCGCGGAAAGGTGTTCTTCGGGGGGCATGGCAAATGAACTTATACCATTCTCGACAGTGCCGGACTTGCCCCATTCAAGGACCGTCCGACACCGAGCACGGCCAATCAAGACTGCAAAGCAAAAGCCTCAGTCGCGAAGTCCACCACACTGGAGTGCAACCTTCCAATACTGGAAAAGGTCGATACCGCCAGAGCTACAGACCGAAGAGGCTCTTCTGCTTTCCTCCTCGGTCGACGATGGTTCGATTATCTTGCGACAAGGTTGTCCTTAGCATTTTCTCGATTTGTTTCAGGGCCTCGTCCCGACCCATCCACAGGAACGCGATATCGAGGTCACCAATCGAGGCGTTACGCGCATGCACGGTCCAGGAGACATTGCTGTATCCGGTTTTTTCCGCATGGCCACCGTCGACGACGCTTTTGGCCATAAACGTGACGGTGTGGTCATTGTTCCAGATAGCCTGCGAGCACGCCCGCCCGATCGAAGAGGCAATCGACGTGAAACCGAGCTTTCTAAATGTCGGATGGCACCATACAGCACCGGAGAATACGACGCGCCCGCTGATGGATTTCATGGCCTCGGCAGCCGGTCCCGACAGCGTCCAACTCTCGTTCTCGTTCGCTGCATCAGAAGGCCTGCCATACAAGTGGTGCATCTGCTCGGTGAGTTCAGCGAAGTTTCCGATTTGTTCACCGGGACCTAACCGATACAGCCTCGCCGCCCGCGTATAGATGATCTCGTTGCTGTCATTTCGGCCAACTATACAGAAGGAATTGTCGTGCTTGAGTTGATCAAACCGATGATCAAAGATTGACAGCAGCGGTGCCCAACTCTCGCGATGTCGTTGGTTGATCTCGGTCAGAATCTCGATTGGTGCGAAGGAAAGCCGGACACCACGTCGCTGACATTCAGCATAGCCACGCAAGACAAACTCACCGAGAAGTGCCCGAGGGTCATGATCGATAGTCAGTTCATCGACCAATGGCCGCAATGCGCTGATATCATACGCGGGCTGCTGAAAGGCTCGACTGTGTTGTTCGTGATGTTCGGCTGTAATTCGCCGCCTGTGAGGTTTCATAACTACCACCTAAATCTATTCAACGTAGTGCTCTCGATATGCGAGTCGTTTTTCACATAACGAACCGATGTCGCAGGATCGATTTTTATTTCGTGGAAAATTTGCGAAAAGTTTGACTTCGAATAGATCGTGGAAGTTCGTAGTGAACTGCGATTTCTCCTCCGCCGCGGACAAGCGATGTTAATTTTCACATCGACTTACGTACGCCTTGCACGTGAACTATTGACAGCCACTCCCAGGGCGAATTCGCACTCGGCCTTTGCCTGCACGTCAATCAACATTTGAAATTTTGAAATAGACGGTCAACGCATCCCAGCAGGCCAATTGTTCAAATTCGCGCGCATCCTTGATTTGCGACCTGGAGGGCGAGCGATCTCGTATCAGCCTTTACCGACAAAACAACAATTCGAGAATTGACATTCGAGTTGTTGTTTTAATTGGTTGATCAAATGTTTGTCATACAACAATAATTCGTCTGGCTTCGTCGAGAATGCACAAAACTGGATTCATGAATTTCGCAGTATTTCCAGCAAGTGTGACCGACCCTTGGCCAATCGTATTGTGATCCTCCGCCGATGCCCTGGTGACGTAGCAACGACCGTAACCACGCACTCCCGTTAGTGATCACGCCAGGATGCACCACCGCGGGTCACAATCGAAAGAACCGTCCTTTCCGATGCGCCGATCGAAGGTGTCTGCCATAGACGTCCGGCTTTGAGCGTCTCTGGATGAATTGACGAATGGCAGATCTGCGTGGGAATGCAGTCACTTGTCGGTCGAAATCCCAAATCTTCTCTTACGCACATGAGGGTAAGGCCCGGGCTAGAAGACGGTCGTGGTGGGAATCGTAATCAAGAAGGTCGTCCATGCGCCTGAACTTGAAGCACGAAAAACGCTCGTGCCCAAACCAGCTGAATTGGATCACCTCAGAACGGAGTTAGATGCAGCACTGGCGATGGAGAGAGAAAAGCACGCCGAAGAATTACTCGAGCAAATGCAGCGCCTGGCTGAGGAAATCGATATTGTTTCCTGTGACAAATCCTCGCCTGGAACAGATGCCTGGCAGTAGTCCATGTTATGTTCCAAATCCACGTAACCGCGACGGCTAACCTACTTAACTGCGACAAGTTCAAGTCGAACCAACTATGCCCTCCCGCATACTGTCCACACCGCCTGTACCCGCACTGATCCCGTTCAGTGAACAAGAGCGTTTGCAAACACTCTACCGGACGGAACTGCTCGACAGCGCGCCTGACCCAGAGTTTGATGCCATAACGCTGCAAGCCGCTGATCTGTTTGACAGCCCGATCGCGCTGATTTCGCTCGTCGACAGGCATCGTCAATGGTTCCTGTCATCCGTCGGCTTGGAGATAAGTGAAACACCGCGCGCTGCATCCATGTGTTCGCATGCGATTTTGGGTCAGCGCGACGATATTCTGTTTGTTCCTGACGCATGCCAGGACCAACGCTTCTTGGCCTGCGCCATTGTTTCCAATGAACCTTTCATCCGGTTCTATGCTGGCGCCCCGATCACCACTCAGGACGGACACACGATCGGCGTCTTATGTGTGTTGGACCTTACCCTGCGGGACAGCTGCTCCAAGCGCCAGAAAGAGGGATTGGTATTTCTCGCAAGAGAAGTCAGCGCCCGCATCGATTCGATCCTCGAAGCGAAGTCTCAAACGCTCGTTCGCGACATCAAGCCGATTGACGCTCACGTCGGTCAGCGATTGCGCGAACTACGGGTCAAGAACAATGTCACCCACAGCCGGTTGGCATTCGAGCTAGGCGTCTCGGCGCGTGACATCAGCGACATGGAGCGTGGTGCGATAAGGATACCTGCCGAACAACTTTTGTCGTTGTCCGAGTTCCTGGCGGTTCCGATCAGCTTTTTTTTCGACGGCTTTACAACTGAGCGCTAGCACGTTGGATATCAAAACCAATCCAGACGTCGCTCGACGGCATCACTCCAAAAGAAATTGGCAAAGTCGTTATTCGGAACTTGCTGCCACACCGCAAGCAGGCTGATAATCAACTGATTCATGGAAGGTACATTTTAGTACGGCGTCGCCTCCAGCGAGACTCCACCTGCGGAAATTTCGAATGCGACGTGCCCTGATATCCACTCTGATTTACAGTTTAGCCGTTATTGCGGCGTTTCCCGCAATTGCCAATGAAACCGGCCTTGCGGGCTCGCACAGTTGGCGAGACGAAGGCAACAAGACCTGCTTTGAGGACCACACGCATACCGGCGGCGCTGACGGTCGCACGAAAAACGCCGCCGCGAAGGCGGCCATCCGAGAATGGCGCGAATTCACCGCGTGGGAATACGGGTCCGATTGGGCCTCCTATCGTCGCGCGTCTGGCAAGACCGTCAGCTACACCAAGGCGGAAAGTGGCTGGAGTGCACGGGTCGAGGCACGTCCTTGTCGCTTAAAGCGACGCCAGACGGTGCGCGGGAAGAAGCGCCTGGCGGCACAGGCAAACAGACGACATCGACCGGCACGTTTGAAGACGCGTCCGATCAAGCGCGCAAAAGCGCGCCGAGGGCGCTCAACCGGCCGGTGTGGCCAGGCGCGCAAGCAGCCAAGTTACTGGTGTTAGAAGTCTGATTTCACTTAAAAATGTGGATAGAGCGCGCACCAACATTCCGAATCTCATGTCGATCGTGCAAACGGCATTGAATGGAGCTTGCAGGGTGGATTGGGCCGATGACGACATGTGCGTGTTGCGGACAGCAGATAGCTTCGCGAATGGCGAACAACGTCTATGCGGAAGCAGCACTGCTTGAGTGCTGCCAGCAGGCGGCCGATCTGGCCCAGGCGGAAGGTGCAACGCACATCGAAATTGTGCATCTCGCGCTGGCACTGTTGCACACACCTACTGGCCGCGACGTCTTCGTACGCCGATTGGTTGAAATCGATCCACTCGTCCGGGCAGTAGCGGATGAGATGGAACGCAGCCGACGCGGCGGGATGAATGGCGTGCCGGAAGCATCTCAAGGTTTTCTGCACGTATTGCAGCGCGCCGAACAGGCAGCCGCAGATTCCGGTCGCGATACGGTCACGCTTCCCTGCGTCGTCGACACGATATTGGAGCAAGGGCTCGAACTCGAAGGCGGCGCTTTTCTGAAAGATGTCATTTTGCGCGACGCGTGCGGACCTCGCGACGGGCAAACGAAAGTCGATATGGCGCATCAGGAAAATGCAGCGGCTCGCATTCCAAACCGGAATGGACATCTTGCGCGTCATCACAGCAACCGGCGACACTACGGCATTGATGCTTATGAAGCCGGCAAACGCGACCAAGTCACGATCCAAGTCGCTGCAACAGACGGGGACGACGATCCATTTCAACTTCGCGTTGACGGCCAAACGGATGAAGCCTCATCAACCACGAACCGAATGGCAAATCTCTCCCGCCTGAACACGGGGCGTGATCACCAGAAACAGGAACCGTCAACAAAGCACTCGATCGCTGCAGAGGCGATGCCCCCGACCGTGCGAGGTATCGATGATCGCTTGAGGGAAATGCAACAACAGCTCAGTGCCATCGCGGCGCAAATGCACTTCCTTGGATCACAGCATGATCAACCGCCTCGAATTGCTGCCAGTGCCGGGGTGGGTAGATCCGGCGACGGACAGGCAGCGTCAAATACCACTCCATCACGATTGCGTGGCCCATCAGAAAGGGATTGGACGCGGATTGCGCGACTTCTAGAGCGGCTTGAGGCCAGCACGCAGCCCCCGGCCGGCCAAGTCAAAGGCGGGCGATCCATGCATCATCGTCAACGCCGGAGAAAGTCGCGCATTCGCGCCTCGCGACAAGATTGGCGACGCAGACTGATGGACCGTTTCGAGCGACCCCGCCAGGATCGCAGCGATGCGCCGTGGAGCAAAGACGACGATCAGCACCACCCAGACCAACGCCCGTCAAGGGCATCGTCGCCATTAGAATTGGATGAGCACGGTTTTGAAGATGAGGACGGCGACGAAACGGATGGCAAGCGCTTCTATCTGCACATCGACGATGAAATCGTGCGTGCTCCGTCGATCGGGCCTCGCACGGCAGAGCGCCTGACCCCGCATGGCGTCGAACTGGTAAGTGACCTCTTGGCGGCCGACGCTGCCGATCTGGCTGAGCGCGTCAAAACGCGCCACATCACCACGCAGCGCATTGAAGACTGGCAGATGCAAGCTCGGCTCGTCTGCACTGTGCCGTGGCTACGTGGAACGCATGCACAATTGTTGGTGGGGGCCGGCTACACGACGCCCGGTGACATCTGCTCCGTGTCAGGCGATAAGCTCAGCGCCGACATTCTAAAATTCGCATCGACCCGTGATGGACAACGCATCCTGCGCGCAGGGCCACCGCCGGAAATAGAAAAAATCCTCCGATGGGCAGAAAATGCCGCCGCAGCGGAACTCGACCGGGCTGCTTGATGGTCGTTGGATTGAACGCCCCTGACCCAGCGAACCACGGTTTAGGCAAAGACATCGCCACGGCTTCGATCAACGCCCCTCACGCCACCACGCGAACGTAATCAGGAATAACAGGGCAGCAAGTGCGGCGAGGCCGGTGAACATCGGCGTCAGGCGAACGCCGCGCGTGATATAAGCTTCTCGATCGCGCAAACCCATCCAGTTTGAGCCTGACAGAACGCGTGCGGCAGTCAGCATTGTGACACGTGGCACGGAGACGTCGGTCGGATCGCTCGAGGAGAGCAGACTGCGTGTCTTGGTCCAATAAACATTGCCGCCGGTCTCCTCGATCACCGCACGCAACTTCTTGTCTGTCGCAGTCACTTCAGACATTTCACGCGGATCGGCGATGCCGGCATGCGCAACGGCGGTCAGCGTTCCGGTCGACGATTTCGTCTGAAACTTGTAAAGGCCGGCCTGGGTCGCCTTCATCGTCGCCTGCCAGCGGCCCGGACCTGCTTCGACCAGCTGCAGTTCAGACGACTTGCCTCCGGGCTCCGACACCGTGAGGCCGGCGACATCCTCTTCCATCGAGCGCCGTTCGATGGTGATGTTCAAGCCTCTGGCGGTGGCGCGCAAACGCTCCTCTTCGAGGTCCGGTTCCTTCATCAGCCAGTGGGACAGACGGCGCAACAGTTGCGTGTGTGGTCCGCCACCATCATAGCGACGCGCCCAGAGCCAGGCTTGATCGGAGGTTAGCAGTGCGACACGGCCCTTGCCCTTTCGGTCAAGAAGCAAAAGCGGCTTATCATTGACGCCCTGCATCACTGAGCGGCCGCGCTCAGGAATGACGTCGATCTGGCGATACCAACGCCCCCAGCTGGGATCCTTGATAGCACCTCCCGGGAGGTCGCGCGTGACTGGATGACGGATGCCGTCCTTGGTCAGTCGCGGGCGAAAAGGCTGCTCGATAATGTCGCCGGTCGGCATGGCGGGCAGTACAGGGAACAAGGGAGTGCGCACAATGCTCTGCTGGCCGGCATATGCTTCACCGGCAGCCACCAGAAGCGCGCCGCCATGGCGTTCGACGTAGCGTGCAATGTTGTCGTAGTAGAGCAATTGCAGGATGCCGCGGTGCTCGTAGCGGTCGAAAACAATGAGGTCGAATTCACGAATTTTCTGTGAGAACAATTCACGCGTCGGGAAGGCGATCAGCGAAAGCTGGTTGATCGGTGTGCCGTCCTGTTTCTGTGGCGGACGCAGGATCGTGAAATGCACGAGGTCGACAGCCGCGTCCGATTTCAACAGATTGCGCCAAGTGCGCTCACCGGCGTGCGGCTTGCCGGAAACAAGCAGCACACGCAGATTTTCACGCACGCCTTCGGCTACAACAACAACGCGGTTGTTGGCGGTAGTTAGCTCTCCATCTGTGGCTGAAAGCTCCAGTTCAACGATGTTCTGACCGGCATGAGGAAACTTCATCGGGATTTTGAGGCGCTGCCCGACTCGAACGCTGCGGTCCTCATCGGGTTCACCCTCGCGGCGCACGCGCAGATTCAGCGGCGCATCGCTGTTGCGCGGCTTCGCACCGGTTTCCCGGATCTTGAGTTCGATTTCGCGAGACTGACCAACAATTCCATAACGCGGCGCCTTGATCAGCTCGATACGCCGGTCGAATTCGTTCGGCCGGCCGGTCAGAAGCGTGTGCACTGGCGCAGTGAAGCCGAGGTCCTTTGCCTGTTTGGGCACGTCGTGGACCTGCCCATCGCTGATGATGACGACGCCGGCAAGACGGTCGGGCGGCGTATCGGCAAGTGCGCGATTGAGATCAGCAAAAACATTGGTACCGGCACGGGCAGTATCGCTCGGGCGTGAGGAGATCACCCACTTGACCTCGAGGTTCTCGATACGACCAAGCTTGGCTTCAAGCTCTTTGCGGATAGCAGCGGCCTGCGGTGGGCGCTCGGCCAGTGTCTGGCTGGTACTCTCATCAACGATGACGATCGCAATGTTGCCGAGTTGCTCACGCTCTTCCTGGCGTAGCGTCGGATTCGCCAGCGCGAAAATCAGCGCACCCAGCGCCACAGCACGCATCCACGCTCCACGGCTACCGCGCAGCAGTAACAACGCCACAAGAGTGACGCCAACAACAATCGCCGCCCAGTAGAGTGGCAGCGGCAGCATCGGTGCAAAGTCGAGTGACCAGTTGGACGACATCATTTTACTCTCATCCGACCGTTCCGTTTACTGTCCAAGGCGTTCTAGCAGTGCCGGTATATGAACTTGGTCGGCCTTGTAGTTGCCAGTCAGCGCGTACATGACGATGTTGATACCGGTGCGGTAGGCCATCTCGCGCTGCCGCTCTCCACCTGGAACGACGGGAAACATCGGGAGGTTGCGATCGTCAAGCGCCCAAGCGGACGCAAGATCGTTCGACGTGACAAGAATGGAGCTGACACCGTCGACCCGACTCTTGCGGTCGCTGCCTTCGGATGACGACGCGCCACCGGCCTCGACCCAAAGCTGGCCGCCGTCCCAGCGCCCGGGAAAACTACGCAACAGATAGAATGACTTGGTCAGCACGTGGCCCTCGGCGACGGGTTCGAGGCGCGGAATATCGAGCCGACCGATCAGGCGCTGCAGCGGCGTCTGCTGATCCGCATCGGAACGCTGTAACAAGCGGAAGGGTATGCCCTGCCCATAGTCCTGCGTATCGAAGATGATCATGCCGCCCTGCTTCATGTAGGCATCAATCTTCGCGAGCACCGGCGTCGCAAGCTGCTTTGTGTTGCTTGTTACGGGCCAGTAGAGCAACGGGAAAAAGGCGATCTCGTCACGTTCAATATTGACGCCAACCGGTTCGCCCGGCTCGACGGCCGTTCGGGCAGTGAGCACCTTGACGAGACCAGCGAGACCGGCCTCGCTTGTCGCATCACCGGTGGTTTCGCCGGTCATGACATAGCCAAACGTCACGCGGCTGGTGATCCGCAAGGCAAGTTGGTCGTCGCGCAGTTCTTTGGCGGTCGGCTGCTTTGTCGAACTTGACGACTGCGGCACGTTGGTCTGAGCTATCGCTGGCCTGAGCGAGATCAGCCCGCCCAGCACAGTAAACGCGGCCGCGCCGGTCAGCACCATCACCATCGCGGTGGCGGAACTTGCGGCCCTGGACCTGCGGCGCGTGAACAGTCCGCCGCCAGCGAGCAGCATGATCGCGATGACATCGACAAACAGAAGCCCGAGCGCGGCACCCAGGAACCAGGGTTTCAGCGGTGTCGAGGTTTGCCCTTCATAAGCACGTCGACGAGCACTGACAGGAAGCGATGGCAAAGGTTTCAGTTCCATTTTCTCTGCAATAACGTTTAGTGCACGGGGGCGTCCGGCAGCGCCATAGTAGCCAGGCGGTGTCGCGATCGAAGCCTTGGCCTTGTCAAATTTCGCACGGGGCACCGCCTGTGCCGTCGGGGGCGGTGGCCGTAATGCCCCATAGCCGTCCAACACCTGGATCGGCGGTAGCACGGACTGGGCGGTCTCCCGCGTCGAGACACCATCACGTATCAAGGTGTCTCCGCTTTGAGCCCCGCCACCGAGTTTGCCGAGCGTTGCCAGTCGACGCAACATGTTAACGAATAGCCCGGAAATCGGCAGGTTCGACCATTTCGTATTCGCTGTGACGTGGAACAGTACGATTTGTCCCTCACCGGCCTTGGACGCTGTGACAAGCGGCGTACCGTCCTTGAGGCGTGCCCAGACATCGACGCCGGGACCAAGGCGTGTCGGATCGGCGAGCACCTGACGGCGTATCAGGACCTCAGGCGGCACATCGAGGCCCGAAAACAAACTGTCGTCGCCAAACTCGGCAAGCGGCTGTGGCGTCGACCACGATAGCGCGCCGCCGAGCTCGCGCCCGCCAAGGCGCAACGGGATCGGCAGCAGTTCATCACCGCCTTTCTCAAGGCGCGGCCCCGCGAACCGGACCAAGACGCCACCATTCTCCGTCCACTTCTTTACATCGTCGGCGGCTTTGTCGGCGATCGTGCCAATATCGGCGAGGATCAGGATCGAGGGTTTTTGCGCCAAGATGCTCTTGAGCCCCGATGCCAGATTGGCATCATCGGTTTCGGTCAGTTCTGCAAATGGGCCGACCGCCTTTCGGATGTAATAGAGCGGATCAAGCAGCGGTTGCGCTTCCTCACGCGCCGTACCGGACAGCAGCCCGATACGATTCCACTTGGTGCGAGCGTCCATCAAACTGACAGCGCCGGCAGAGCGCTCGGTGGCAAGCGCAATGCGCGACACCTGATTGCGCAATTCGAGTGGCATATCAAACGAAACAGCGGCGCGCTTTTCGCCAGGCGCAAGTTTGAAACGCGCTTCACCAAGCCGCTCACCACGACCAGACAGCGCCAGCACAAGGCCTTCGCGGGGGCCGCCATGCGCACGCAGGACGTCGGCATCGAGACGCCCGCCCTTGCCGACGCCGGCACGTACGCCAAGCGCCTCGTTGCCTTCGCCGGTCTCAACGATCGTGAGACCATTTTGGGCCAGGTCCGATAGGGTCGCGATGAATTCGGCCGCGTGGCCGTGGTCAATACCGTCACTGAGCCACACTACGCTGGCATCGCCACGGGTGCCGATTGCCGCCTTGAGGCGATCAACAGCAGCCTTGCGGTTGGGAGGATGTGATTCCGGGGTCATGGCGGCCGCCCGAATTCGGGCGTCGCCAGGGGCCTCGATACGTGCAGTGACATTCGCCGCACCAGCCGTCGCTATCACGACAAGCGGCCGGCCGCGGCTTTCGGCTTCGTCAATCAGGCGATCGACCATTTGCGAGCGCTCGGACCAAGCCGCTGCTGCGCTCCAACCGTTGTCTACAACGAGGGCAACCGGACCGCCATCTTTCAAGGCGTTGCCACGGTCGGGATTGAGTACCGGCTCGGCAAGCGCCAGAATGATCAACGCGGCCGCTAGCAGGCGGATCAGCATCAACCACCACGGCGTCTTGTGCGGTGTCTTCTCGCGATTGTCGAGGCCAACCAGGATTCGCGTCGGCGGAAACTCGACCTGACGGGGGCTGGGCGGCACAGTGCGCAGCAGCCAGTAGATGAGCGGCAACGCCACGAGACCGGCCAGCAGCCATGGGTTCAGAAAGGCAAGGGCGCCAATGCTCATGCGATCCCCCTTGTCAGCCCAAGGGTTGCAAGACTGGCAGATCGATCCTGCAGCCGCATCGACAAACTCAAAAGCGGTTCCGCGGCAGGTCGATCGGTATGATGAACCATGAACGACCAGCCGATCTGTGCGGCGCTGGTTGCGAGTTCATCGCGATGGGCGTGCAAACGCTCCTGGTAGGAACTGCGGATCGCTTCAACGCGGTCAGCGACCCAGACATCGCGACCGCCCGGGCTTAGGAACTCCGTACGGCCATCATACGGCAGGCTCTCTTCAGCCGGGTCGAGAATCAGGATCAAATGGCCTTGCGCGCCGCCATCTGCGAGCTCCTGCATACGCCTGATCGTTTCGCCAGGCGGGTCGAGAAAGTCGGAGAAAAGAACAACCGCGGAATGCCGCGCAATACGCTGTCCCGGCGGCAGGCTCTCGGTGAGAACGGCATCGGATTGGTGCGCCGCGAGCGTCTCTGCAATGCGGGAAGCCGCACGGCGACTCGCGGTCGGTCGCGTCAGACCGAGATAGGCAACGCGCTCGCCGGATCGGACCAAAAGTTCAGCCGCCGCGAGCAACATCACCAGCGCGCGATCGCGCTTGAAGGTTGCAGCAAGATGGCTCTTGAAAGACATCGATGGCGACAGGTTGGCCCAGAGCCAGAACGTATGGGCCGCTTCCCATTCGCGCTCGCGAACAAAATACTGGTCTGAACTGGCCGAACGTCGCCAATCGATCAACGCCGCGTCGTCGGTCTGCTCGTAGTGGCGGAATTGCCAGAACGTTTCGCCGGGACCGGAGCGCCGACGGCCATGAATACCGTGCACGAGTGTATTGGAGACACGCATCGCCTCGATCAGCAGGTCGGGTAGACGATCCGCCAGCGCCTGAGCCTCACCTTCCGTGGCAAGCGCCGGCGCCGGCGCATCGTTGTCGCCAATCGCCGAGCGTAGTCGGTCGATCAATGCCACTTGGATCTACTCCAGCGCACTTGTCAGGTCGGCAATGATAGAGCTGATCTCGCGATCCTCCGTTCGAGCCGTAAAGGTCAGCGCCATGCGGTGCTTGAGTACCGGCTCTGCCAGTTCGACAACGTCGTCGACTGACGGTGCCAGGCGGCCATCGAGCAGGGCCTTGGCACGCACGGCAAGCATCAGCGCCTGGCTGGCGCGTGGACCGGGCCCCCAGGCAACATATTTATTCGCTATTTCGCTTGCCCCCTCGCCCGGACGAGCAGAACGCACCAGGGCGAGGATCGCCTCCACGACCTTGTCGGACACCGGCATCTGGCGCACAAGCCGCTGAATCTCCATGATCTCGGCACCGGACAGCACCGTCGCCGGCTTCACATTCTGCGTGCCGGTCGTCGCGATCAGCATTCGGCGTTCAGCCTCTTCGTCCGGATAGTCGACGTCGATCTGCAGCAAGAACCGGTCGAGCTGTGCTTCGGGAAGCGGGTAGGTACCCTCCTGCTCGAGCGGATTCTGGGTTGCCAGCACGTGAAACGGCTGCGGCGTATCATGCCGCGCGCCGGCTACGGTGACGTGGTTCTCCTGCATGGCTTGGAGCAACGCAGACTGGGTGCGTGGACTGGCGCGGTTGATTTCGTCGGCCATCAAGAGCTGCGCGAAGATCGGCCCTTTGATGAATCGGAACGACCGCGCTCCGCCTCCTGCCGATTCCTCAAGCACTTCCGAGCCAATAATGTCGGAGGGCATGAGGTCGGGTGTGAACTGGATTCGCTTGGATTCAAGGCCCAGGATCGTGCCGAGTGTATCCACAAGCAGTGTCTTGGCGAGGCCGGGGACGCCGATCAAAAGACCGTGACCGCCGGCCAGAATGGTGATCAGCGCACGCTCAATAACGCGGTCCTGGCCGAATATCACGCCACCAGCGTTGTCGCGAACCTGGCCAAGGCGCTGCCCGGCAGCCTCGATACGGGCCACAATCTGGTCGGCGTTAGTGGCATCTGTGTCTTGGGTAATCGTGTTCATGAGGCTACTATCAGCTAGCTTTCAAACAGAGGAAACAGTGGCGGGGCGAAAGTGGTCAGATTGTGTTGAAGGGCCGCGAAGCACGGTCGCAACAAACGGCGCCACGAGCCTACAACAAATCATGCAACAGCGAGGCAGAAAAGAGAGGCTTGCGATCCCCAGTGTCCCGCCGTTTGGAAATGCTGACAACTTACAATTCAGAAAGGTCAATGTGAATGAGCGTGACGGATGTCGATGCCAACCGCATTCACGATCTGAAAGCCCTGCTCGAAGCCCAGGACATGGGGCAACCGCCACCGGTCGAGACGTGGGACCCACCCTATCGCGGCAATATCGGCTTGGCGATCAACGCCGATGGTAGTTGGTCCTACCAAGGCTCGCCAATCAATCGAAGCGCCCTGGTGCGGCTGTTTGCTCGCGTTCTTCGGCGCGACTTGGACGGACGCCACTATCTCGTGACGCCGGCCGAAAGGTTCGATATCGCGGTCGTTGATGCGCCGTTTCGTGCCGTCGAAATGGAGGTTGAAGGCGAAAATCGGGAGCAGCAACTGATTTTCCGCACCAATGTCGATGATATCGTGCGCTGTGGACCCGGTCATCCATTGCGTTTCGAGCTGGAGGCCGGCAGCGGCGGCCTGAAGCCCTATCTTCTCGTCCGGGGCCGTCTTGAGGCACTAGTGACGCGGGCGCTCTATTATGATCTGGTCGAACTGGCGATCCGGCCCGGCGACCGGCCAACGGGAACGGACCCCGACCGGCCGGGAATCTGGAGTGGCGGGCAATTCTACGAGCTGAGCGAACCCTAAGGAGAACAAACGCAATGTCTGAAGTGCCGCAATTATCGGTCACGCTGCTCGGCACGGGATGCCCGAATGTTTCGCCGCGCCGCTACGGAGCTGGTCAACTGGTGCACTGCGGCGGCCTGACATTACTTGTGGATATCGGCTCGGGCATCACCCAGCGCCTCGTCGAGGCAGGTTCGAACGGTGCCGAAATCGATGCGCTGCTGATCACGCACTTCCATTCCGATCACCTCGTCGATCTCTATCAGTTCATCATTTCATCGTGGCACCAAAGTCGCGATCGCCCGCAGATCATCTATGGCCCACCCGGCATCAAACGCTTCGTTCAGGCGCAAATGGACGCTTGGAAGGAAGAACGCGAATTGCGCATCGAATTTGAGAAACGAACCTCGACGGCAGGATTTCAGATCGAGGTCCACGAGTTTAATGCGGGAGGCGTATTGATCGAGCGCGACAATGCAAAGGTCTCAGCGGTACGCGTCGAACATGATCCGATCGAATACGCGTTCGGTTTCGTTTTCGAGAGCGGCGGCAAGAAGCTGGTATTATCGGGCGACACACGTCCTTGCGATGCTTTAGTCGAGGTATCCAAAGGCGCGGATGTCCTCGTTCACGAGGTCTTCCAGCATGGCCGGCCGCGAACGCCGACGGGTACGCGCACCGCCGAGTCGATCGAACAGGTCGAAAGCTATCACACGCTCTCAACGGACGTCGGTGACATCGCCCGGAAAGCGGATGTTGGCGCGTTGATTCTCACCCATTTGGTGCCGCCGGATGCGGACCCAACTGCATTAATCGCAGACGCTCGTCAGGGCTATGACGGCTTCATCGCCGTCGGTGAGGATTTGATGCACGTCGATGTGGCACAACGCAACGTGACGTGGCGACAGGCGACGGTAGGCTTCTAGACCGATCCAAGCACATCTGAGTTGTATGATCAGTTCAAAACAAGTTCGCCATCGATTACTTGCAGCTCGGCCGGCGAAATCAAACCTTTGTGGGCGACTCGGATTTTGAAAAGGCGTCCATCGAGATTTTCCGTCCAGAAGTTCAAAAAGCCGTGCAATTTCGGAAAATGCGGATGCAAATCGTAGTCCTGCCAAAGGTAACTCTGCAGCAAGGACGGATAGTCGGGCATGTGATAAAGAATTTCCGCCGTTGTTAGAGAAAA
>JBPCVZ010000128.1:0-6154 GCA_051010015.1 Hyphomicrobiaceae bacterium | reverse complement strand
AGGCCGGCATCCAATCCCGCCGCGAAGACACCAACGAAACAATCGCCGGCGCCGGTTGTGTCAACCGGTTTGATCGCCAGCGCCGGCGCCTGATAGGTCTCGCCTTGATGCCGGGCAACGACGCCTGCTGCGCCAAGCGTGATGATCACGCTCGCGTCGAGCTGCCCGGTCAGCGCGGCAAGCTGTTCATCCGGCGTTGCCGCGGCAAGCTCGAGCTGCGCGCACAACGTGCCGGCCTCGTGCTCGTTCAGCACCAGAACGTCGAGTTGCTTGAGCGCACTAATGGATATCGGCAGCGCCGGCGCCAGGTTGAGCAGCACCCGCGCCCCGGCCTGCTTCGCCTTCGCAATGACGGCCTCGATTTCGGCGACCGGCACCTCCATTTGCAGGACGACGAGGGTCTCCTCATTCAGCGTCGACGGCGACAGCGCTTCGGATGTGACCATCGCGTTGGCACCCGAGGCAACGGCGATCATGTTGTCACCGCCTTCGTCGACCCAGATCGACGCCAGCGCCGTCTTGCCCGCAACGGTTGCAAGCGCCGCGAGATCGATCCCTTCGGCCTGCAACGCCGCCCTTACTTGCACCCCGAACGCGTCGTCACCGAGGCATCCGGTGAACCGTGTCACGGCGCCATCGCGCACGGCGGCAATCGCCTGGTTGGCCCCTTTGCCGCCGACGGCCTCGCTGAAACCGGGCGTCAACACCGTCTCACCGACCGACGGCAATGACGCCAGCTGGAATGTCAGGTCCATATTGACCGAACCGAATACAGAGATCATGGCAAGTCGCCTGCGCGATGTTGAACGAATTGAACGCCGAACAATGTCCACGCCGCACCAGGGCTGTCAATCAACCGGACCCGACCATCCCCACGTTGCCGCGACGCCAACGGCCACCGCTTCATGCGGGCACGGGATATCCAGCTGCCTTGGCGGCTCGATCCCATGCCATCGTCTCATCAAAGGCCTCCCGCGTGACATGGCCAAATCCGCTGATCAGCAATGCATCGCCGAACGGCCCGAACCAGGCACGCGTATGGGCCGCCACCAACGCATCGCGCAACCGGTCCCTGGCCGCCGCCGCCAATCCCGGCGCAGCCACGAAGGCCGGCATCGGGGCCGTTGCCGTCGACTGAAGAACGCGGACACCTGCCGTCAGGTCAGGATTGTATTTGCCAATCAGCATATGCCAGTAGGCATCGAGCGGCCCAATATCAATCGTGCCGTCAAGCACACTGTCGAGGACCCGCCGTGCCGTCACGAGCTGGCCGACCGATTGCCGAAACACGTGCGCTCGATCGTCCGACCGATAAGGCAGAAGGTGATGGCGCAATGCGTTGAACCCCGAATGCGAGTGCTCCACGGTCCACCCGACGACGCCGCCAAACGTATCTTCAAGCGCCTCGTAGGGCGCATCCTTGCGCACGATCAGGTCGCTTCGGTAGACCGGCTTTCCTTCGGCCCACTCGGCGGCGGGGATCGGCGATGCCAGCGGCACGACGTCGGCAACCTCGAGCGCGATCGGATAGCCGCACATCTGCACGCACCCGACATCATCGCGGCGCCACAGATCCTCGAGCGGTTGCGGCGCGGCATAGGCCATGTATTCCAAAGACACGCCGGCGTCCGCGGCCACGTGGGCGATAAGGCCCATCCACGCCGTCTCCGCCTCCGGGCTGACGGCGTACATGCGCGCGTTCGATATGAACTTCACGAGACCACCCTTTTCAAAAGCCGCGACACGGTATGACTTGTATCGGCACTATGAATGCAGCGCTCAAGTCAAAACACCGCTGACCGCCGCCGTCCAGCCCACATACAGCGCTCCATCCGCCTCGATCACCGGCCGCTTGATCAGCGTCGGGTGCGCCGCGAGCAGGCCGGCCGCACCGTCTCCATCGGCCTGCGCGCGCACCGCGTCGTCGAGCCCGCGCCACGTCGTCGAGCGCTTGTTGACCAGCGCATCGGCGCCTGCCGCCGCCAGCCATGCCGGCAGCTTCGCGTCGAGATCGGCCTCGGCACGGATATCGACGAACGTCACATCGCGACCGGCCGCCGCGAGCGCCTTCAGCGCCTTCTTGCAGGTATCGCAGTTCTTCAGGCCATAAAGTATCAGCGCGCTCATTGCCGCCACCCTCCACGTCGAACGTCCATTTACGCAATATCAGCCCTCCTTCGCTACCCTGGCCGATGAGATCGAACAAGGGGGGCGCAATGGCCCAAAGCGGGACGGACGTTGACATCCGGTCAAGCGGCAGCGACGTGCGCGGCTATCTGCAGGCCGGCCTGCACCTGCTGCCGCTCGCCTTGATCGCCGCCGTCGCGAGCGGCTATGCGCTACGCCTCGTTCACCCGCCGACCCTATGGCTCGACGAAGCGATGCTGATCGTCAACGTCCGCGACATCGCCTGGCGTGACCTGTTCGCACCACTGCCCTTCTACGACCAGGCCGCGCCGATCGCCTACGTCGCATTGCTCAAGCTCATCCACGGCCTTGCCGGTCTGCACGAAGCGCTGTTGCGCCTGCCCTCCCTTGCCGCCCTGCTCGTCACGTTGGCGCTGATCGCACGCCTGCCCGGCACCTGCCGCACCACAAGGGTCCTCGCCGCCGCACTGCTCGCCGGCAGCTTCGTCACCGCGCGCATCGCCACCGACGTCAAGCCTTACATGTTCGAGGCGCTGTTCGCCTTCGCCATGATGATCGCCTTCCACCCCGCGGCGCATGGCATCTGGTCCGCGACCGCCTTCCGGCTGGCCCTGCTCGGCCTTGCCATGCTCATGACAACCGCATTCCCGCTGGTTGCCTTCGCCGTCGGAGCGCCACTCATCCTGGCGACCGCCCGCGCCGACCTCGATGAAAACCGACCATTCGTCCAGTGGCACAGCCTCAAACCGACGGCCGTGTTCGCCGCCGCCCTTGCGCTCTACGCGCTCTATTTCGCAGGCTACCTGAGCCCCGGCCTCAAACTCATCGCCGCCAATCACGCCTATGGCTACGGTCCCTCTGGTTTTGCCCCCGACACCGCCTTCTACCCGGCCTGGCTCGCCGGGCGCGGGCTCGACATCATCGCCAGCCATTGGCAATCCTGGGCCCCGCTCGTCGCCATCGCCGCGCTCGCCGGCGGCTATGCCAGAGCCCGCCAGGCAAGCATCTATGCCGTCCAGGCCGCCATGCTCCTTGGCCTCGTCATGGTCGCCAACCTGGCCGGGCTGTTTCCCGTCATGGAAGAGCGCTTCAGCGTTTTCCTGCTGCCCTGGCTGGCGCTGATGGCGGCTTCAGGGTTTGCCATGGTAATAACCCGGCTGCCGTCTGCCCCGGCGCGCGCCGTCGCCGCCAGCATCCTCACCGCGATGGTGCTGGCACCGGCGATCGACACGCTGCGCGATCCCTTCCACCAGCAGTCCCGGGCCAGCCTCGCGCGCATCGCGGCAACACCGGCGATCCCGGTGCTCACCACCATGGCCGGACAGCCGATCATCGACGCCTATCTAACCCCCGCCGCCCGCAGCAGAACCGATTGCGCGGTGCCAGTCGCGGCCGCCACGACCAACCGCTGCACCGCCGCCCGCCAGGCAACGGATGGCGCGTTCCGGCAGGGCGCCACCAAATGGTATCTGATGAACTACATCGCCGTCGCGTCATGGGGCGGTTCGGACCACGGCTTTCCCGGCACCTCCATCAACACGTTCGCGGCAGACTACTACGACTGGATCATCGCCGGCCTGCGCCGACACGAACAGGCCCACCTGCTCATCATCCAGGGCACGCCGCACATGCTCGCTGCGCTGCGTGAACGTCTGCGGCCCGGCGAAAAACTACGGCGCATCATTGACGAACGGCCCACGTCACCGACTCTCGCCCACAGCGCGGCGCAACTGCTTCGCTTCGAAGCCGGTGCCGGTGCCGGTCAGCCTTAACAGGACCTTAAGAGACCCGCCGCAATTCGTTTAAAATCTCGGCACCCGTTTTACCGGCTTTGCAATCTCCGCGGCGTACTGTCCAGGCGTCGCAGTTCGTAGGGCCTATTGGATGCATCTATCATCGTTTGGTTTGATTTCGCTGAAGGGATCGGTCTCCAAGCCGGAGCCCGGTCTTGGGTTTGCCGACTATCAGGTCGCCTTGGCCAACTACAGTGCCAGCATCGCGCTGAGATCGCGCCTCGGCAAACAGCCCGCACCGTCGCCAGCTAAGGCCAAGGCACCTCAACCGGCGCCCGCACCGCGCCGACCGGACAAGGTAAAGGACGAGGAGCTGTTCAAGCGCCCGGCGTTCAGTGCCGCCGCCGCCTTGGTGCGCAAGTTTCGCTCCTAGAGCATTTGGACGACGCCGTTCTCGTATTGTCACGCAGGGTGATCAGCGCCGGTGCTGAAACCACTTGGCGCCACCGCCGCGCGCATTGATGATTCGCACGTTGCGGAAACTGGACGTCGCCCGGGCGGCCACGACACCGATCTCGCGGCGCGGCGGCGCAGGTTTCTTGCTGCCCTTCAATTTGCGAACAACCCGGCGTGACGGACGTTTCACCGGCAGCGGCACCAGCTTGACCGTCATGCCGTAGTGCGCCGCGACACAGGCATCTTCGCGCTTGAGCCGCTCGAGGTTCCTCAATGCCACCTGCAATACCCGGCCATCGTCACACAGGAACGTTTGCGCGGCGCCTGCACTCTCCGTCATCAAGCCAAGTCCAAGCGCAATCGCCGATCCTGCAATTATTCGCAATATCATATCGTTCTCCGAGGCCTGTGCCCGAACATGTCACGATACGGCGCGTTGCTTAACGATGTGTTTACCAACCCGGTCGCCCGGCCCTCTCACGCAATAGTCGACCCTAGCGGTTTGAGCAGTTCGCAGCACGCACGGGGCGCGTCTATACTGTCTCGATCGCAACCTGCGCCCGATCAGGATAGTCTCTTTCAGATCCGTTTGCTCAAAGAAGCCCTTGCCAATGAAGATCGCCAAAATCGACGTCTTCGACTTCGAACTCACCTACGTGCATGGCGTCTACAAGATGTCCGGCGGCCGCGATGTCACGTCGCTGCCCTCGACGCTCGTGCGCATCACCAGCGACGACGGCCGCGACGGCTGGGGCGAGGTCTGCCCCCTCGGCACCACCTATTTGCCGGCGCATGCCGGTGGCGCCCGCGCCGCACTTGAACTCCTGGCACCCGCCCTGATCGGCAAGGACCCGACCAATCTCGCAGCCATCAACGACGCCATGGACGCGGTGCTGATGGGCTACGCCTACGCCAAGAGCCCGATCGATGTCGCGTGCTGGGACCTGACCGGCAAGGTCTGGGGTGCCGGCGTCGCCGAGATGCTCGGTGGTGTCCGCGAACCAACCTTCCCGCTGTACTTCGCCGTGCCGCTCGGCACGCCCGAGGAAATGGCCGACTACGTCCTCGCGCGCCGCGCCGAAGGGATCCACCGCTTCCAGCTCAAAATCGGCAACAACCCGAATGAAGACGCCGCCCGCGCCAAGCTGGTCGTCGAGCAGACCGGCCCCGAAGACATCATCGTCGGCGATGCCAACTGCGGCTGGCGTCTCAACGATGCACTTATTGCCGCCCGCGCCATGGAGAGCCTGCCGCGCTTTTACTTCGAGCAACCCTGCCCGACGATGGAGGAATGCATCGAAGTGCGCAAACACACCACGCTGCCGATGGTCTACGATGAAGTCATCAATGACACGGCAACGCTGTTGCGTGCTGCCCGCGAAGGTGGCGCCGGCGCGTTCAACCTCAAGGTGTCCAAGGTCGGCGGCCTGACCAAGGCCAAGCTGATGCGCGATCTCGGCCAGGAACTCGGCCTGCAGGTCACGATCGAGGATACCTGGGGCGGCGACATCGTCTCCGCGACCTCCGCCCATCTCGCCGCATCGACAAAGGCGCGCGCGCTCCTCAGCGTTTCCTTCATGAACGACTGGACCAACGAGCACATCGCCGGCTACCAGCCCCGCAGCCGCAACGGCTTCGGAGACGTCCCGACCGGCCCCGGGCTCGGCATCGACATCGACATGGCCCAGCTCGGCGAACCGCTCTTCAGCATCGCTGGCTAAGCACCACGCACCACGCCGCAAAATCTGCTAAAGCAGTCCGCACGATCGAGATTCGCCTGCAACCGGTGCCCAAACCGACCATGTCCGCCAAACCGA
>JBPCVZ010000127.1:0-12099 GCA_051010015.1 Hyphomicrobiaceae bacterium | reverse complement strand
CATCGCTTCCCCGATCAGTCGGCATTCGACAGTCGCATCCAGCGCGCCGAGTTCGAGTTCCTGCGCGCAACACCATCGGCGCAGACCGCACTTGCGATCAACTACGTTGGCCTGCCGTATTGACGGTCAGATCGAACGGCTTGCCCGCAGCACCGCTGCGCGCTGCGCCCTTCTCCTGCTGGGCGACTCACCGTTTGCGAACAGAATTGACTCCATCTAAGTCTGAAGGGCTCTAGATCGAACGGCTCAGCGGCACGACATAGGGACCTTCCGGAATGATCGCGACATCCGGGTCGCCGCTCTTTGCAATGCTCTTGGAGATCGCATCGCTCAAATCCGTGATCCGTTCGACGCCGGTCACACCGAAGTCTTCCTCCGCCAATCCCTCGGTGTACAATTGAATGTCGCCGACCCGCATCGGCTTCAATTGCATTTCGGTCTGCCATTCATCGACATCGGCGAAGCTTTTCGCCAGCAATGTCTCGAGGAACGCATCCGGCCCGAGCCGGACAAGCTTCTCCTGTGCGGCGCGGAAATGATCAGACCCGATGCCTTCGGCACACTCGGAGGCGACGATCAGTGTGCCGCCCGGCTCGAGAATGTCGAGCGGCGTCACCATGCCCTTGACCGTCTGATAATAAGTCTGGTCAAGCGGGTAACCGGCCGATGACGTCACCACTGTCTTGAAGCGGCGGCCGACCGGGATCTCCGTAAAGTCGCGCACGAACGTGACCGCGGCCATGTGGCTCTCGATAATCTCGCCAAACGAAGCAAATACGAGACGGCGCTTGTCATCGATCACCGTGTTCAGGGCATACACATCGCCGAGCATGCCGATGATCTCGAGCTGTTCTTCGTGCAGCGGGTTGGCGGCGAGGTTGCATTCGCGGGCAGCCGGATCCTCCATGAAGCGGGCCGAGTGAAACGTGCGGATCGTCTCGTGATGCGCGACGCCCGGCGCGACCACCTTGCGGCCACCCGAATAGCCGGCCATGAAGTGCGGCTCGACGAGGCCCGTCGCGATACGCAGATCAGCGTCGACGAACCGCTTGTCGAGCTTGACCGGCACACCGCGTCCCTGCGTCACGCCGAGATCGACGTGATCGGCGTCATTCATCGCGAAATGGTTTTCGACACGGACATTGTCGAGCACCCACGGATCGCCGACCAGTTCGGCAAGTTCGTCGCCTTCGTTCGGGCGATGCAGGCCCGTTGCCACCAGGACCGATATGCGTTCCTTGGCGATGCCGGCACCAACCATCTGCTCGATCATCGGTCTCAGAAACAGACCGTTCGGCACCGGCCGGGTGATGTCGCAGATCAGAATACAGGCGGAGGAACGCCCCTGCGCGAGTTCGCTCAGCGGTGCGGAGCCGAATGGACTACCGAAAGCCGCAGCGATTTGTTCGTTCGGCGGCGCGGCACTCGGAAACGCCGGCTTCTCGATGAGATGGACGCGGGCGTGATCGGGGACGTCGCATGTCATGCCGTCGCGGCCGTATAGCAGTTCAACTTTCATGCGGGTCATCCTGCAATTCGCGCCAACCTGCGCCACACGCCAGACACTATCACTACCAGGCTCCAAACGACATCACGATTGCCATTGCACTCGGGCAATTGCAAACGTCGAGCAGTAGTAGACGTCGCGCGCCAGCCCGGGCGTCAGGAACATGCCGTTCGCGACTTTTGACCCGGTGCTGACACGGCTGATCACCTCACCGGTGCGCATATCGACAATGATGAGCTGATCGTCACCATCGCGAAAATCGTTGATCACCAGCTCTGCGGTCTCCGGAAACACCACCGGTTGCATGGAGGGCCGCGCATCGATGCGCCAGGCCACCTTGAGTTCATCGCCGTTGGTTGCGATGCCGGCGAGCCCGCCGTTGATACTATCCCAGGCAATGCACAGACTGAGTTCGGGCACATGTACAGGTGGCGCAATGATGCCGCCGCCGTCATGCGCGAACGGCGTGACTTGAGAGAGCGCGCCATCGTCCAGCGACACCCGCAGCAGTCGTTGTCGGCCGCGCCAGGGCGCCGGCCGCCGCCAACTCAGTTTGTCGCTCGGCTCATCGAAACGACCGTTCGGGTGAACGCCATAGATCGCGCGCAATGAATCGATGTCGCCATTGTCCAGCAGCCAGAGCGCGCCCTCGGAGAGGCAGCCATCCCAGGACAGTCCCTGATCACCGCCCGGCACGCGGTAGGTCGGCGACCAGGCCGTATCCAGTCGCAAGTTCTCCGGCTCCACGCGCAGGCGCCAGACCCGCTCGATGCCGGGAATGTAGATGAATTCGCCCTCTTGCGACCGGTCGCTGGCGATGCGACCCATGGAACCTTCCGGCAACGCGAGCGGCTCGCCGATCAACTCCAGACCATCGGGGCTAAGGCGGGTGACCGTCGACGGCCCCTGCCCTTCGAGCCGCAAATCCTTGGTCACGATGCTGCCGTCCGACAGGATCAGCAGGCCATTGTGCGCCTGATCAACCGGCAGGAAGCACTCACTGACAACCTGACACCCGGCATCGAGGCGATGCATGACGCTGCCGTTGACCTTATAAATGTCGCCGTTCTCGTGCGCCGCGATCGCACCACACCAGACATGGTCCCGGCAGGGCAGCTGTGGCGACTCGGAGATGACGTCAAGCGTTTCGGGATGCAGGCGTTGCAGCCAGCCGAACGGCGCCGGTCCGGTGAAAGCCGGCATCGTCCCGCCGAGGTAGAGTTCGTCCTCGCCGCGCCGGATCATCATGACGTTCCAGCGACCGTTGACCGAGGTTGTCACATTAGCTGTCGCTCCATGAGCATGAAGACCGCCAGCCGCCGCTTTCTGGCGACGATTGCCGCCACACTCGACCGGCCACGTCGACGGATAGTATCCCGGCAACCGAGCGGCGCGATCAAGAGTTGTCGGCATTGCACCCCCCTCGACAATCGATCGATATGCGCATGCCGGTAGATCGACCGCCGCTAAACAACATTGCTCTCACGCCCCTCCCAATAAGGCGCGCGCAACTCGAACTTCTGGATTTTACCGGCACCTGATTTCGGCAGTGGCTCGTTGCGCACCTCGATCGAACGCGGGCACTTGTAGCCGGCAATCAACTGACGGCAATGCGTGATGACAGCCTCACCATCGATGACGACGCCCTCGCGCGGCACGACGATCACGTGCACGGCTTCAACCCATTTGTCGTCAGGAATGCCAATAACGGCGCACTCGGCGAGGCCCGGATACTGCATCACCGCGTTCTCGACCTCGGCGGAATAAACGTTCTCGCCACCCGTAATGATCATGTCCTTCACACGATCGACGATATAGACGAAGCCATCGTCATCCATGTAGCCGCCGTCGCCGGTGTGGATCCAGCCATCCTTGAGAGTGGCGGCAGTCTGCTCCGGCTTGTTCCAGTATCCCAGCATGGTATTGGGGCCGCGCACACGCACCTCGCCGACCGTGCCGCGCGGCACCTCGCAACCGTCGTCATCTACGATCTCGACCTCGCTGCCGATGACCGGGTGACCCACCGAGGTTATCTTTTCGGCCTTCGGCCCCTCCAGCACGTGATACTCGGAGCTGAGCAGTGTTGCGAACGGTGCCAGTTCGGTCTGGCCATAGGCATGGATAAAACGCGTCTCCGGCATTTTCTCCATCGCCTCGATCAGGATCGCCTGCGGGATCGGCGATGCGCCGTAGACCATGCGCGTCAGGCGACTTGTATCGACCCGCTCCAGTTCCGGGTCCTGCAGCAGCATGCCGATCATCGTTGGCACCAGCAGCGAGATCGTCGGTCTGCGCTTTTCCAGAGCGCGCACATAGGCCGCGGGCTCAAATCCGGGAATGATTGCGTGCGTACCGCCAAAGATCGAGATCGCGAACAGCATCGCGCTGCCGGCGATATGAAACAACGGTGCAGCCTGCAGGTTGCGATCGTCCGGCGACAGAGCCGCGAAGCTGCCGCCAAAACTCATGGCACTCGACCACAGTGCGCGATGCGGCAGCATCACACCCTTGGGAAAACCTGTCGTGCCGCCGGTATAGAAGATGCCGGCGAGGTCTTCACCACTTCGGAATGCATCTTCGACAGGTTCGGCCGCGGCGATTAGTTCGTCGAAGCTCAAGAAGCCCGATGGCGGCGAGCCTTGGCCGACATGAACGAGAAACTCGATCGACGGACATTGCTTGACAATATCAGGTGCCATGGCCGCAAAGGCATCATCGACCAGCAGGAAGCGGGCACCGGAATCGTTGATGGAATAGACATGCTCCGGCACCGCCCAGCGGATGTTCATCGGCACCACCATACCACCGGCCCAGAACGTGCCGTAGTAGAACATCGCATAGCGGTCCGAGTTCATGGCCAGCATCGCGACGCGATCTTCCGCTTGCAACCCGAGGCCCTGCAGCGCACCGGCGAGACGCGCAACGGCATCTTGAAACTGCGCATGCGTCAGACTGCGTTCATCGCTGACGAAGGCGACATCATGAGGCGTGATCTTGGCCGCGCGTCGCACGCCCTGGGTCATATACATCCGTTGTCTTCCGCCATTTTCTGCATTGCCATCCGGGCTTGCCGCCGACCTACCATATCGGCCGGCCAATGCGCGTCAACCTGTCTGCATAAGCAGGCAGGAAATCGATTCAAGCGGCTTGCACGCGCGCCAGCGGTCGGTCGTTGATCGGCCAGTGAAACGCCGCCGAAATCAGGCCAAGCGCGATCGAAATGATCCACATCAGGTCGTAGGAGCCCGTCGCATCGTAGATCCGGCCGCCAAGCCAGGCCCCGGTAAAACCGCCGAGCTGGTGGCTCATGAAGACAATGCCGAACAGGAAGGAGAAATGCGCGGGCCCGAAGACCTGCGCAACGATACCGCTGGTGAGCGGCACTGTACTGAGCCAGATCAGTCCCATGCAGGCGCCGAACACGATAGCCGAGATGTCCGTCAACGGCGTCAGCAGCATGACCGTCATCAAGGCGGCACGCAGCAGGTAGATCAGAGTCAGCACGCTCTTCTTGCTATAGCGATCACTGAGTGCCCCAAACAGGTAGGCCCCGAAGATGTTGAACAGCCCGATCACGCCAAACGCGTAGGACGCGGCCGCCGGTGACACCTGATTGTCCGACAGGTACGCCGGGAAATGCGTGCCAATGAACGTGACGTGAAAGCCGCAGACGAAAAAGCCGGTTGTCAGGAGCACATAACTGCGGTGACGCATCGCTTCGAGCGCTGCATCCTTGACCGACTGCCGGGCGCCACCGCCGGCACTCGCCGGCTCTGCCCGCAACCCGAGCGCGAACAAGGGCACCAGGACCATCAAAAGGGCCATCGCAACGAGCGTCGAACGCCAACCCGCAAGGTCGAGCAGATGCTGGGCTCCGGGTACGAAGAAAAACATGCCGAGCGATCCGGAGGCGATCACGGTACCGAAGACAATTCCACGACGCTCATTGGGCACCAACTTGCCGATCGCGCCGAGCACGATGACGTTGGTCGCACAGCTGAGCCCCAAGCCGACGAGCAGGCCAAGTGAGATGTAAAGGTCGAATGCACTCGCTGCGACACTCGTCAACCACAGGCCCGCAGCATAGATCAGCGCACCGATCGAGATCACGCGCACCGCGCCGTAGCGATCGGCAAGCATGCCGGCAATGGGTTGGAAGGCACCGTAGAGCAGCGCCTGGACTGCGATCACGAGACCGAACGTCTCGCGGCCGATGCCGAGCTCGAGTGAGACCGGCCGCAGGAAAACGCCGAATGTGAGCCGCAGGCCATTTCCGATGAGAACAACGAGCACGCCGCATACCAGCATGATCCAGAGCCGACGTGTCATGATGTTCCTTCGCTGGTGGCAGTACCTTGCCGAGCGTCGAGCCGGCCGAGAATTCTCAAGGCGGCGCAGGCCGCGCCATAGCCATTGTCGATGTTGCACACGGTGACACCGGCGGCGCACGATGCCAGGCTCGCCGCCAGCGCCGTCTCGCCCTGGCGCGCCGCGCCATACCCGGTCGATGTCGGCACCGCGATCAACGGCTGCGCAACGAGACCACCAAGCACGCTGACCAGCGCGGCATCCATCCCCGCCACCGCGATGATCACATCATGCCGGCGGATTTCTTCGAGACGATCCATCAAGCGCCAGAGACCGGCGACGCCAACATCGAAGATGATCGTCGCATCGACACGGTTGAAGGCCAGCGTGCGCAACGCCTCGCGCGCTGGTCGTGCATCGGACGTACCGGCGGCGACGATGACGACGCGCGCATGCCCGGGCGCCTCGAACGTGCCGTGTCGGAAGAAGGCCGTCTGGGAAACCGGGTCGTAGTCGAGGTCGTCGCGGAATCGTCGAGCAAGACCGGCGTGCATGTCATCTTCGAGGCGGGTGAGCAGCAGTGGCGAGCCAGCATCGGTGGCCAGTTCGAGGATACGCTCGATCTGCGCCCGTGACTTCTGCGCACAGAACACGGCCTCGCCGAGCCCGATGCGCTCCGCCCGCAACAGATCGAGTTTGATTTCTTCGTCTGTCATGAAACGATACTGCGATCACCGACGAAGGCACTGCCGCGCTCATAGTCCGCAAAGGCGATCGGCGTGGCGCCGAGACCGTCAACGGCTGCGCGCAGGTCATCCATCACGTCGACGCGATACCGGCCCTGGACTCGCGCATGCGTTGCCGGGTCCAACTCGATCACGAGGCCCAGGCGGCGCAGACGGCACCGAACGGTCTCCGGTGCCAACTGCACCCGGCACCAGGTTTCGACGGCGTCGATCATGGCAAGGTCAGCCGCTTCGATCGGCAGCCCTGTCTCGACACGACTTGAAAGGCACGGTGACGCCGGCAATGCCGCATATTCGGGCAACCCCAGCGCGGCGGCCAGGGCACGCACATCTTGCTTGCCAAAGCCCGCTTCGACATAGGGGTGCCGGACATTGTGGTTTCGCGCCGCCTCGAGCCCCGGCCGATAGTCTCCAAGATCATCGCAGTTGGTGCCGGATAAAACAAACCCGTCGGACAGGGCACCCAGCGTCCGGTACAAGTTCGACTTGCAATAGAAGCACCGATTGATCGGATTGGCACGATAGTCGGGATCGGCGAACTCACCGGCATCGACGATGTCGAGCCGCCAGCCCTCGCGCCCGCCGAGATCACGAATGCGCCCGCCGGCATCACCGGGCACCGCCGGCGACGTGGCATGCACCATTTGCACGCGCGCTCGACCCAGCTGCCGGTGAGCAAAACAAGCGAGCGTCATCGAATCGACGCCGCCCGAAACGGCGATCGTCATGGCATCCATTCCGGCGAGGATGTCACTCAGCTGTTCAGCGTTGGCCGCCAAATCCGCCTCCGGGAAAATCAGTCATCGTGATCATCATCTAGCACAGATTGCTCCGCTCGTTGCCGCTTGCCCTGCCGGGCTGCATGCGTCGCCACCCGTGACAGGTCCGACATCTCGGCTTTCGCGGTCACGCCCGACGGGCGCGAGGCGATTTTGACCCGCACATCATCTAGTGTCTCGATCGTCCGCTCGAGCGTCTCCCGCTGCGCCGAACTCCGGCGCACGCCAAGCGTTGTCGTCTCATCGAGGATCAGGCGAACCGCGCGCGCACTGGCGTCTCGTCGCACGAGGACCTGAACCGCCGTCGCCATCCGGCCCTTCTTGCCGAAAACCGGCCATTGGCAGACATCGAGTACGCCGGCATCTTCGCGGATGATCCCGAGCGCGACCGCAAGATCCTCCGGCGTTTGATCATCGATTTCGCAGCGCAGGACGTCAATGGTGTCGGCCTGCGGCGACCACCCTGCTGCCGTGGCCCCATAAAGTGTTGCGCGCAGGATGTTGCTGCGGCGCTTGAGCCGTTTCGTGCCAAACCCCGTGCCGGTCGTCACGAGCCGGCGCGGCGTTGGATCGGCTTCCTGGCTTGGTGCCAGATGGCGCAGGATCGCCGCACCGGTCGGCGTGATGCGCTCGCCGTCCTCACCGTCATCGTGCAGCGTATAGTCTTGCAGCAGTTTCACGGTCGCCGGCGCCGGCAGCGGCAGCATACCGTGCGCTGACTTGACCAGTCCCCGACCGCGCGGCAGCGACCCGACCGACCACGTGCACCCGGGCAGCTGCGCGATGACGGCCGCCGCAGTAACGATATCAACAATGGAATCCCAGGCACCGACCTCGTGAAACGCAACATCGTCGACGGCTATGCCATGCACGAACGCCTCGGCCTCGGCGAGCGCGGTGAATATGCCGATGGCATGATCCCGTTCATTTGGCGACAGCGCCGATTGTTCCAGGCGCCGGCGAATATCGCGCCAGGGGTGGTGTCCGGCATGGGCATGCGCGCCTTGGTCCTGATGTTCGTCTGACGCGTGGCCGTGGTCATGTCCATGGGAGTGCGCATGATCGTGCGCGCCCGAATCGTGATGGGCATGTGGTTCGACGCCGGCCACGTGAAACTGCCGACCGGTGAGAACGCCATCACTGTGCGGTTCGAGCGAGGCGCGCACGTGTTCCGGTGGCTCGACGGCGGCGATGGCGCGCTGGCATGCCGGCCAGAGCGATGGCATCGCATCGAGCAGAGCGGCGGCAAACATGTCGCCTGCGATACCGCCAACGGCATCCAGATGCACGGCCGTGATCGTTTCCGTGCCGGTTTCGTCGGCTTCGCTCACACGCGCTCCCGCCTAGGTGACAAACTCAATGACACTGTCGAACTGGTCTTCGCGCAACACAACTCGATCAGCTTCGTCGAGAACCTGCACGCCCGCTGCCTGCGCGACGCGACGCACCGCATCGAGATCGCCGGTGCGCATCACCAAGGCCCCGAAGATCGACGACCGCTCGGCCATCGATGTTGCGAGGTCGCCATAGCGCGCCCGATAGGCATCGGGCGACAGGAAGCTGATCCGGGAACCGTCGAGCGGCACGCTCAGCTGATCTCCCGAACCGCCGACATCAGCACGCAGCAGCTTGGCCATGTCCTCGGCTTCGCCGGCATGATTGGCGGAGGCAACGACGAACTCGGGCATTGCCTGCGCGCCGTTGTCGTGGTTCTGCCATTCCGGCCGCCACACCAGTTCGGGCGTGCCGTGCTCGCAAAAATAAACCCGCCCGCCAGGGAACGCATCATGGCGGACGTGTACCGTTCGGAAACACGCATCCGATGTACCCTCCGGCAACTCAACCGGGCGCGAAAACGCCTTTGGCGGATCGCCGGCCATGCCGATCGCCTGCAGGTGCGCATGCATCTCGTCGACATCGCTGGTCTTGAAGACGAGACCGTTGATGCCAAGCGGTGCGTTCTCGATATCCGGACGTCCCGACTGACTGCCCTTGGCATCCGCCGGCAGACCGATCAGTTCAAGATAATCCGTACCGAACATCATGAGGTGATTGATCGAGCCGAGCGTATGATAACCGCGGTCGGTGAGGTGAAAGCCCAGCGCCTTGAACCGCGCCGCCGCCTCATCCATGGCGTAGCGAACATTGATCACGGTGTGGTCGAGTTGCACGAGATCAGCCATCATCTTTTCCTATCGATTGATCGGCGCGGGACATGCGAGCGCCTCGCCGGCAAACCCACTAAACGGGCCGGTCGCCCTTGATCGTAACGCGGAAGCCGGACCGGACATTGGGATAGTAGTCCCAGATGGCGAGATGCTGGACAGCGCGATTGTCCCAGAATGCCACCGAATTGGGCCGCCAGCGGAAGCGTACTTGGAAATCCGGATTGGCGCAGTGCTCGTGCAGCATCGACAGGATCTTGTCGCTCTCCAGGCGCGGCAGGCCATTGATCTTCATCGTGAAGATCGGATTGACGAACAGGCATTTGCGTCCCGTCTCGGGATGGGTGCGCACGACGGGGTGATCTGCGCGCGGATAGACCTTGGCAGAATCATCGGCAACCATGTCGGTATATCGACCGCGATACTGCTGTTCGCCATCGTGGCGCGCGGTCAGACCATCGAGGTATTCCTTCATGCGATCCGAAAGCGCGTCATAGGCCGCAGACATGTTCGAGAACAGCGTGTCGCCACCGTATTCGGGCAGCGTGTGGAGGTAGAGAATCGATCCGAGCGGTGGTTCGGCCTCGCACGAAACGTCAGAGTGCCAGCGCTCACCGGCGATATAGGTCGACTTCTCGTCGGCATGGATCGGCAGGATTTCCGGGTGCCCCTCCGGCCCCGGGATGGCGGGATGGATCGCCAGTTCGCCAAATCTCCGGCCGAACGCCTTGTGGCTTTCATGATCCAATTGCTGATCACGAAAGAAGATCACGCAATGTTCCATAAGCGCGCGATGGACTTCCTTGAAAACCGCATCGCTCATCGGTTTCGCGAGATCCACGCCGTCAATTTCGGCACCAACGCGGGCGGTAACCGGCTTAACCTTGATCAGTTCGTAAGACATGTGTGTTCCTTCCCGTGAAGCACTCATCTCAATTGGGCCATCTGGCGACCAGATTAGATTTTGGTTCGACGGGGCGTCAACTTAGGATGCGATGAATGCCAGAGCCCTTCAGACTTAGATGGAGTCAATTCTGTTCGCAAACGGTGAGTCGCCCAGCAGGAGAGCGGCGCAGCGCGCAGCGGTGTTGCGGGCAAGCCGTTCGACGCACGGGGCGGCCGCCGTTTGCGAACCCTGCGGGCCGGGCGGATTTGCCCCGATCTCGGCGCGTCCCGTCTTGTCCGTGGCACCGCCACGCACCGCGACGGTCCACTTGATCTCGGACCAAATCCGTTCGGCAGAATGGTTCCATCTAAGTCTGAAGGGCTCTAGGTTCGCCACGATGGCCCGGCGCTCTAATCAATCCTTCCAAGCGCACCGCCTTTGATCGGGACCTCCATGCCGTCCTCGCCCCATATGATCGTGCCTTTGAAAATCTCGCTCATCTCCGCGATGATCTTTTCGCGCAGGCCCGGGTGATCGATCTGGTCGGTCATGTGCGTCAGGACAACTGCGCCGACACCGGCTTGCTGCGCGACGTGGGCCGTGTCGATGTGATTGCCGCAGAACCGGCGATACGCCTCGTTGGGCTCGGAACCGGAATAGTAGTGGTTCATATGGACCAGCACGTCGCAGCCTTTAGCGAGCGTGACGATCGCCGGACAAACCCCGCCGCTGTCGCCGCTGTAGCAGATCGAGCCGGCATCGCTGTCGAAGCGATAGGCGAGGCATTCCAGGTAAGGTTGTGCATGCCAGCCTGACCCGACCGTGACACGCCAGCCGTTTATGTCGAGCGCGTCGCCATCTTCGAATTCGTGCACCACCGCCTCTGGTGGCAGGCGCGGCAGCTCTCCACCGCGGGCCGCATGAATATCGAGGCTGGCCGAGTGCCGCGTGCGCGCCTCGATGTCCGGCCCATAGATGCCATCGGCACCGATCAGTTGCTGCGTAATGCGCGCGATCGGCGGCGGCCCGTAGACCTGCAGCGGTGCAAGCTTGCCTGCGCTTTGATCCCAGCGCGTCATGAGCAGGCGCGGATAGTCCATGAAATGATCGTAGTGCAGGTGGCTCAGAAAGCAGTGCGTCACCTCGGTGGCACGGCGGCCCAGTTCGAGATACCGGTGATGCGCGCCCGGTCCATGGTCGATGACAATGACGTCGTCACCAATCTCGAGCAGATACCCCGATGACATCCGTTTGAGGGAAGGCGCCGGTGTACCGGTGCCAAGCAACGTCAATTTCATGTCTGTCTCCCTGTCCGCCAGATCAGCATTGTTTTCAATGGTGTTTTGACAAAAAATTTCGATCCGCCCTAATGCGCGCCCTAACACTAGAACCGGTTTCCAGCGAACAGTTGCGAACATTTATCCACGCACAACAGTCCAATGGTGCGCGCACCTGCCGAACGCAAATGGCGCCATCCATCCTCCACTGACGCACGCTTCAACGACCGGCCCTCGAAGTCGAGACGGGGCTTGTCATATTCGGCGATCGCGCGGTCGTATTCGCCTTTCAAACTATGTGAGTATCCGCACCCATAGTATGCGTTGGGATGGCGCGGGTCGAGTTCGATCGCGCTGGTGAAGTCGGCGACGACGCAATCGTGCTGCTACTCTTTCGCGTAGGCGTTCCAGCGGTTGAAGTAGGCGATCAG
>JBPCVZ010000126.1:0-11128 GCA_051010015.1 Hyphomicrobiaceae bacterium | reverse complement strand
CGCTCGATATGGCCCTTGAGTTCGGCGGTGCGGTAGTGCGAGGCGAGCAGCGTGATCGTGACCAGGCTGCGGTCGCGTTTCGAGAGCGCCTCGTCGCGTTCCCAGATATCGCCGAACAGCACGTCGTCGCGCAGTTCGCCGAACTTCGGAATGAATTCGTAGACGGTCTTTGCCATGGTCTTGGTCTCCCGGTTGCGGTCGGCGCACGCGAGAGGTGCGCTCAAGGCCACGATAGGCCTGCGCCCGGCCGCCGCCCACCAGGAGCGCCGCGCCATCAGAGCCGTGATCGGGGAATGCAGCACCGTATCCGCCCTGCGCCCGTGCAGGTCGCTTCCCCCGCCCGTCAACCGCGGTGGGCCATGCCGATCTCGCCGAACATGGCGCGCAGGTCGACCGTCGAGCGCTCACCGATCGCATCGAAATTGGCATCGATCCAGCGCGCCGCCGCATCGCGCCCGATATCGCGCAAGTGCATCAGGAACGACCACTCGGAATTGAGTTTCGACGATGCGCCGAGCGGGTTCATCTCATCCGTCGCCTCGATGATGTGCACGTTGAGGCGGCGGTATTCATCGCCCGAGAGCTTGCCCTCGTCGATCAGCCGGTCGACGAAATCGATCGCGCGCAGCTCCTTCATCAGCGAGCTGTTGAACGTGATCTCGTTGACCCGGTTCTGGATTTCGCGCGCCGTCTTCGGCGTGCCCTTGCGCACGACCGGGTTGATCTGGACGATCACGATGTCACTGCAGGGGCTGTGTTCGGCGAACGGGAACAGCACCGGGTTGCCCATGAAGCCGCCGTCCCAGTAGGGCACACCGTCGATCTCGACGGCATGGAACATCGACGGCAGGCAGGCCGACGCCATCACGACGTCGGCCGTGATCTCCTCGCGCGGGAAGACGCGCACGCGCCCCGTCTCGACGTTCGTTGCGGAAATAAAGATCGGCATGTCCTCGCAGTCGCGCACCTTTTCGAAGTCGACGAAGCCGTCGACGAGGTCGCGCAGCGGGTCGAGGCGCATCGGGTTGGTGTCGTAGGGCGAGGCGACCCGGCTCATGAGATCGAGCCAGACGTAGCCGGGCGAGGTATCAAGCGACCAGTTGCCGAGCAGGCGGTCGATCGGGCTGCGCTTGATCGGGCTCGCCTGGCCGGCTTTCGAGACGGCGTGCCAAAAGCGCTCGAGTTCGGCCCGCGCGCCGGCACCACCGCCGTCGTACATGCCCTGCGAGGCGACGACGGCGTTCATGGCACCGGCACTGGTGCCCGAGATGGCATCGACCCAGATGCGGCCGTCCTCGAACATCCGGTCGAGCACGCCCCAGGTAAACGCGCCATGCGCGCCGCCGCCCTGCAGCGCCAGGTTGACCGCCTTGGTGTGCTTTTCTGATCGTCCTTCATGTTTGGCCACGATGCTGGGTCCTGGAGACTTGAATAGGGCGTACACGGCGGTCGACGCGGTTGGCATGCGAGCAGCGCCAGCGGGTGCGCCAAAACGTGTGCCATAAGCGAAGACGTGGCGACAAGGTCATGCAAGCGCCCTGGGACGAGTTGCCCGGCGCTCTAATCGAACTCGCGACGGAAGAGTTCCTGAACCCGCACCTCGGGTTTGAGCACCAGCTGCTTGCACGACGTGTCGTATCTGCCAACGAGCACCGGCAGGTTGGCCATCGAGTTCTTGGTGATCTTGCGCACATCATCGAACACGCTCGACTGGCGTGCGTTGAAGGCCTGCGCCGACAGCTCCGCCCGCCGGCCGCTCGTCACCGCGATATTGAGCGCTTGATCCGCCAGCTCGCCCAGCCGCTTGATCAGCGTCTTGGCCGTCGCCGCCGATGCATCCGGCCGCCGCCTGACGGCCTCCTGCGCAAAGCCGAAATACGCCGTACAATAGAGCGCCTCGGTGACAATCTTGTCGAGCGCCGCCTGCATCGGCTTCGGTCGCGTTTCGGCAAGGCCGGGGGTGGCTGCGAACCAAAAGGCCAGCGACAATACGATTATCAGCTTCATCTTCGCTCCTAAGGCGGCATAAGCGGCGGCATGCGCACGTACTCTAATGACTACCCCTTTTCACGCCCATACGCACGCGGCGAAAGTTCGTCGTTTATGCCGCCAAACGCCCAGCGCTCTGGTTAACGGTAATCACGCAAACTGGTTGATCGCGCCAATCGCGTGTTACGCTCTCGCTCGGCTACCAATTGATCGTGACGATATCCGCCGCGAAGGCTGGTTGGGTTTCGTGTAGCGCGCGGCAGCTGGATAAACTGGTACGTGTATGCTCCAAGGCGTTCGCCTATGACCGAAACTGCACAGGCGCGAGATTTTTCAATTCGCAAGCGCGCCTTTGAAATACTCGAACACAGCCGCCGCCGGGATGTCTCGTCTCGCATCCTCGATGTCCTGCTCATTGTCCTCATTCTCGGAAACGTCCTGGTCGTCATCGTCCAGTCCGTGCCGGATATCGCCGCCCGCCACGGAGCGGGGCTGATTGCTTTCGACCGTTTGTGTGTGCTGGTTTTCGCGCTCGAATATGCGGCACGCATCTGGGTCGCCCCGGAACATCCCATGCTCAGTCATGAACGGGATTCGATTTCGAGACTGCGTTTTGCCGCCTCGCCGTTGATGGTCATCGACGCGCTTGCGATCGTCCCCCTGATCCTGGAGCTGCTCTATCCGGGCAGCGCCCTGATCCTGCTGACGCGTCTCGTGCGGCTGTTGAAGCTTGCCCGCTACTCGCCCGCAATTGCCACGATCGGCAGGGTCGTGGTGTCCGAACGCCGGGCATTGCTCGCCTGTGTTGTCATTATCAGCGGCGTGCTGCTCACATGTGCCGCTGTGATTCTCGCGGTGGAAGGCGAGGAGCAGCCTGAACGGCTTGGCGACATGTCGAAGACGATCTGGTGGTCCGCTGCCATGCTGGCCAAAATCGGCGGTGCCGAGACGGAGCCGATTACGGCTCTCGGCCGGATCGTTGCCGCGATCACCGTGATGCTGGGAATCTTCTGTTTCGCACTTCCGGTCGCGATTATCGGGCGAGGCTTTTACGAAGAGATCAGGCGCCGTGACTTCGTCGTGACGTTCGCGATGGTGGCGCGGGTGCCGCTCTTTGCAAAGCTGGACGCAGCGTCGATCGCGGACCTCGTCAGCATGCTGCGCTCCCGCACCGTTTCTGCCGGCACGGTAATCGTGCGGCAGGGCGATCCCGGCGATGCGATGTATTTCATCGCCAGCGGCATGGTCCAGACATCGAACGAGCGACATACAAACCGGATTTCGGAAGGCAACTACTTCGGTGAAGTCGCTCTGCTGACTCGCGGCGCCCGTACGGCCACCGTCCAGGCGCTGACGTCAACGGACCTGCTTGTTCTCGAAGTCGACGATTTCCTGAAGCTGCTGGACAGGTTTCCGGAAGTCAGGCAGCAGGTCGAGGCCGTCGCCGAGGAAAGGCAGCTGCAATGAGACCGGGCAACGCCGGCCAGGCTACTTGCCCGGGGCAGCCGCAGCCGGACCAATGCGCTCGGCAGCCAGCGCGCCGCCACCCTGAATCCAGGTGAAGGTGTAGGTGCCGTCCGCCTTGCGTTTCGGGTGCAGCAGTGCATCGAATGCCAGTGGATAGAAGTCGCCGGCGCTGTCGTGGCCCATCACGAACTCGGGTTGTCCATCGGCCTGAATGGCCAACGCGGCGCCTTTGCGCCGGAGTATCATCTTCAGTCCGTTCTGCAGGCGATAGCGGCCTTGCAGCGCGCCAACCAAACCTGGATCGGCAACGGTCACGAGACGCGGTGCACCAGGCGGCGATGCCGGGTCGAGCAGGTGGCGCCCGATCGCGGCGAGGCCGCCGACGGAGGTCAGCGCCGTGTCGCTCAGGACGACGACGGCGCGCTTTGCGCCGCGATCGATGCCGACGTACGATGTATAACCGCCCGTCCCGCCGCCGTGCTCGGCAACCGTGCGGCCACCGACGGTGCCCAGGAACCAGCTGGTGGCGATCCTGACGCCGCTGACGCTTGCGATTTGCCGCTGTGTTGCAACCAGTGCCGGCGTGATGCTGCTCTTGCGGGTGCCGAGGGCGCCTTCGAGGTATCGCACCATGTCGGGCAATGTCGCGCGCACGCCACCCGCACCGGCCATATCGACCGGGAACGTCCAAGGCGGCGTCGGCGTGGTGGTCGGTAGATGGCCTTGTGCGAGGCGCACCCGGCTTGGACGCCTGGCAATATACGTGTCGTTCATGCCAAGCGGCGCGAGGAGACGGGCGCGCAGCAAGGTCTCGAAATCTTTGCCGGTGCGCTTGGCGAGGGCATATGAGAGCACCATGATCGCCAGGTTCGAATACTGGAACCGCGTACCCGGTGCGCGCGTGAGCTTTGCCGACGCCAGGGCCGCCAGCAGATCGCGCTCGGTCAATGCGCCGTAGGGGTCGTCGGCCCTGACGCCGCGCCACGGGAACGACGGCAGACCGGACGCATGCGTGACGACATCGCGCACGGTAATGTCGCGACCGCGATAAGCCGGAACCCGGGTTCCCGATGGCAGCAGTCTGGCGACGGGATCCGCAAGCCCGATGTCGCCGTCGGCGATCAATTGCGTGAGCAGCGCTGCCGTCATCGTTTTGCTGACGGAGCCGATTTCGAAGGCCGTCCTGTTATCCAAGCGGCGTTGGGAACGCTGATTGGCACAAAAGTAGGCGCTCCTGGCCGCCCGGTCGGCAATCACGGCGGCGGCGACGCAGGCGCCGGTGCGGTCATCCTTGAAGCGCTGCGCCAGCGCCGCGCGCAGGTTTTCGTCGCTTGCCGCAAAAGCCGACGTGGCGGAAAGTGCCAGCGCCGCAAAGCTCGCCAGATGCGATCGCATCGTCTCTAAGCTCCCATTGTTTTGGGCCGGTCGGGCAAGGCCCGCGCCGACCTTTTGTTTGCCGCAGCGCGTCTCAATCGTCTGTCGGCGCGGGCGAGCTGTCGTAATGTGTGTGCTGGTTTCCGCCGAAGCGATCAATGTGATAGGGCGTACTGGCAAGTCCCGGGCAATAGCGATTGACGATGCCTTCGAGCCTGTCGAACAGCGCCTTGTTCGCCGCATTCGCCGCTTCGAGGCGTTCGCGTGCCGCCTCGACCTTGCGGGCCAGCGCGCTCAGGTCGAAGCCGACCGGCTTGCGGTCCTCGATCACGATCTTGCCGCCGACCATGACGGAATGAACAGCGGACCCGTCTTCGGTGTGCACCAGCTGGTTGGTCGGATCGTTGACCGGCATCCAGTTGACGTTGGCCAGGTCGAGAAAAACCAGGTCCGCCTTGTAGCCGATGGCGATCCGCCCGATTTTATCTCCAAAGCCCAGGGCGCGCGCGCTGCCGACCGTCGCCGCCTCGAGAACGTCATCCGTCGTCAACCAGTGATCCGTGATCGGCCCTTGAACCTTCGATGTGAACGACGCCAGACGCATCGCTTCATACATGTTGAGATTGTCGGAGCAGCTGGCGCCATCCGTGCCAATGCCGATGTTGAGGCCGCAATCGATCATCCGGCGGGCGGAGGCCATGCCATTGCCCAACCGCATGTTGCTGCCGGGATTGTGCGCCAGCGACGCGCCATGGCCCGCAAGCCGTTGGATGTCGTCGTCGTCGAGCCAGACGCCGTGGGCTGCGACAAAGGTCGGCGACAGCAGGCCCAGGTCCTGGAGATGCGCCGTTTGCGTTTTGCCGTATCTTTTGAGGCCGACGATCACCTGGGTCTTGGACTCCTGGATGTGGCTGTGCAGGCCGACGTCGAACTCGTTGGCGAGGTCGAGGCAGGCGGTCATGAAGTCGTCGGTACAATGATGCGGGATCGTCGGTGCCACGGCTGGGCGCACGATGTCCCGGTCAAACTGCCAGCTGTCGAGCGACCTGCGCATCGCCGCGATGCTGGCTTCGTGCGGCCCGGTGCGCAGTCGATCGACTTCCTTTCGCAACGCGTCCGGCAGAACGTCCACGAGGCCGGGGATGGCCTCGAAGAATGATTGGTTGGCGACCATCGGTGCGACGACCGCACGCATGCCGGCATCCTGATAGGCACGCGCGCAGGCATCCAGCCCGTCGGGCGTCGGCAGGGGAAACTCCGCGGTCAGGTCGTAGCACGCCGTACAGCCCTTCATGAGCATCTCGATGGCACCGATGAGCGTGGCCAGGTACTTGTCCTCGAGTGTGCGGTTGCCGCTGATCCAGGGCCCGGCCGTGAGCAGCAGCTCGAGTGTCCAGCGATCGCCAAAGCCTTTTGCCAGGTTGCCGTGGCCGTGCATGTGCGCGTTGACCAGTCCGGGATGGATCAGCCGGTCAGCGGCATCGATGACGAGGGCGTCGTCCGGCGCGGTGAGGCCTGCCGGACCGATCTCGATGATGGTGTCGGCATCGATCAAGATGTCCAGGGCCGGCGCGCAGTGTCCGCGCACATCAAGGACGCGGCCATTGCGAATCAGCGTCTTTCGATTGTCTGGCACGGTGCGCTCCTCGTTTTGCTGTCAACCCGTCTTTGCCCACGACTCTTCAGGAAATTCCGAGGCCGCGAACGGTTCAGCCGGATTTGACCGCTTCGCCTTCGATCTCGACCAGAAAGTCCGGGTCGGCGAGGCCGGCAACCTGTACATAGGTCGCCGCCGGGGCGTGGCCTGCCAATGCCTTTTCACGTCCGCGACGGAACTCCTGAAGGGCGGGAACGGTCGTGAAGAGCGTCACTTTGACGACATCGGCCGTGTCAAATCCGGCGGTCTTGAGCACTGCCAGAAAGTTGTCCCATGTCTGTTGCATCTGCGCTTCCAGTCCTTCGGCAATGCTGCCATCCGACCGGACGCCGACCTGGCCGGAGATGACGAGGCGCTCGCTTGCGCCATTGTGCACGACGCCCTGGGAATAGTTGGACTGCGGCGCAGGGAAGTCCGACGGATTGATTTCTCGATGCATGCGTGTCCTCCGAATGAAGCTGCGTTTCGACTATGCCATCGCACGAAGCAGTGCGCGCGCAAAAACTCCGTTGATCGGAGCGATCACTGCGCAACCTTTGCGCCCTGATATTCCGTGAGCAGTTCGCCGGTCGTTGCGACACGCACCGACCGATTGGTGATGAGGCCGGTCCATAGCCAATTGTGATGCGCGATGATCGCCGTCGCCGGCAGGTGCGGACGGTCGCTGAGCGTGTGCGCGTCACTGACCGCAACCACATGATGATCGCGGGAAACCGTCGAGCGAACCGTCGCGTCGACACAGAAATCAGTGGCCCAGCCGGCAATCAGGACACGGTCGGGGCGAAGCTGCGCGAGCACCTCGGTGAGTGGCGTTCCAACGTAAGGATCGTTCAAGGTCTTTTCGACGACCAGGTCGTCGGCCTGGCGAACCAGTTCCGGCAGGAACGCCCAGCCGGGCGCGCCGCGTTCGAAACCATCGCCCGGTTTGCCGCAATGCCGGATCCAGATGATCCGGCCGCCATCCTCGCGCAGCTCCGCCGATAGGCAATTGATGCGCTCGACAACCCCCTGCAGGTCACTCTTTGCCGCACCTTCAAGCAACCCGACTTGCATGTCGACAACGATCAGGGCATCCACGCTCCCGTCCTCCGCGCCCGAGCCATACTTCGAGACGCAACAGTACCAAGTTTCCGGGCCGCTTGCAGCGTCTCGGCCAATGTCCGTCACCGTCCCCATCTGATAGTGCCGGCAGCCGCCTTGCGCCGGGCAACCATGCCGCCTAAGGAAGTTGCGACGGCATTCGAGGGTGCGAGGCCACCGCCGGCCCTTCGCGAAGTCATCGAGCGCGCTCGATCAGGCAGACAAGACACGGAGTGAAAACTTGGACGCAGCAGATCAGGACAAGTTCACGTCCGTTGAAGCGATCATCGAGGGCCTGGGCAGCGTTTCCTATATCGCGTCACGCCAGATCGCCACCGCCATTCTGCTTGCCAAGCATCTCGGCAAGCCGGTCCTCGTCGAGGGAATGGCCGGTGTCGGCAAGACGGAGCTGGCGCTGGCAACCGCCGCCTATGTCGACATTCCACTGATCAGGATGCAGTGCTACGAGGGCCTCGATGAGTCGAAAGCGCTCTACGAGTGGAAATACGGCAAGCAGCTGCTCTATACCCAGGTCCTCAAGGACAAGATCGGCGACGTGCTGCAGGACGCCGACGACCTGCCGACCGCGATGGGCCGACTGCACGGTTTCACCGACGTGTTCTTTTCCGAGCAGTTCCTCGAACCGCGCCCGCTGCTCAAGGCGCTGCGCGAAGAGGCCGGTGCCGTCCTGCTGATCGACGAGGTCGACAAGGCCAACGAGGAATTCGAAGCGTTCCTGCTGGAGGTGCTGTCGGCCTTTCAGGTCACCGTGCCTGAAATCGGCACGATCAAGGCCAAGAAGCCGCCGATCGTGTTCCTGACGTCGAACAACACGCGCGACATGGGCGATGCGCTCAAGCGCCGCTGCCTCCACCTCTACATTCCATTGCCCGACGCGCGCCTCGAGGAACGCATCGTCGCGGCACGGGTGCCGGACATCGACGCGCGCCTGCGCCGCCAGCTGGTGCATTTCGTGCAGGCCTTGCGCGAGATCGACCTCAAGAAGCTGCCCTCGATCAGCGAGACCATCGACTGGGCCCGCGCCCTCGTCCTGCTGCACGCCGATCAACTGAACGCGGCGCTGGTCCGCGATACCCTCAATGTGCTGCTGAAGTTCGAAGAGGACATCGCGGCGGCCGACCGCAGCGTCAACGAACTGGTCAGGAAATCAGAACAGGCAGCGGGAGTTGTCCGGCGTGCAACAACCAATTGAAGCGTTCATCCGGGCGCTGCGTGCAGCCGAGGTGCGGGTTTCGGTCGCCGAAGCGATGGAGGCGCATGACGTCATCGCGACGATCGGCTACGGCGATCGCGCCCTGCTCAAGGATGCGCTCGCCCTGACGGTTGCCAAGACCGTGGACGAGAAAGCGCGCTTCTCGGAAAGCTTTGATCTGTTCTTTGCGCGTGATCAGTTCACCGCGCCGGCGGAGGAGCAGGAAACCGACCCGCCATCGCCGCCATCGAACACAGATGCACCCTCGGACACGCCTGGGGGCACGCCCCTGGCTGACATGCTGCTCGCCGGTGACCGGGACGGACTGGCGGTGGCCATGGAAGCGGCAGGCCAGGCCGCCGGCGTCGGCAACGTGCGCTACTTCACCCAGATCAACTTCCTCGCGCGCCGGATGCTGGAACAGATGGGCATCAGCGAGCTGGAGAGCCTGATATCCGCCGTGGCGCGCGGCGACGCGGCGGGCGGGCCGCAGCGGGTGGAAGAACTCGAGCAGCACCGCACGCGGCTGCTCGGCGAGGCCCGCCGTTTCGTCGAGCGCCAGTTCGAGATCTACGGCCGTTCCGCCAGCCAGCAGCTGCGCGAGGAATTCCTCGAGCGCACGCCGCTCGCCGTCATCGACCGGCGCGACCATGCGCGCATGAACCAGCTCATTCGGCGCATGGCCAAGAAGCTCGCCGCGCGCCACGTCAACCGCCACAAGCGGACACGGCGCGGACAGCTCGACGTGCGGCGCACGCTGCGCCGGAACATGGCGCACGATGGCATCCCCTTCGAGACGGTGTGGAAACAGAAACGGATCGAGCGCCCGAAGGTCGTCGCGATCTGCGATGTCAGCCGCTCGGTCGCCGCCTCGGCGCAATTCCTCTTGATGTTTCTCTATAACCTCAACGAGGTCCTGGCCGACATCCGCAGCTTCGCGTTCTCGTCGCATCTCATCGAGATCGAAGACCTGCTCGACGCGCACCAGGTCGAGGAAGCGATACCGCGCGTTCTCGACAAGATCGGCTTCATGCCGACCGACTACGGCCGCGCGCTGGAGGACCTGAAGAGCGAATTCGGCGACGCCATCGACCGGCAAACGACGGTTATCATGCTCGGCGATGCCCGCTCCAACAACGGCGATCCGCGCGCCGACATCATGCAGTGGCTCAACCAGCGCAGCCGGCGCATCGTCTGGCTCAACCCGGAACCGACCACCTACTGGGGCATCGGCGATTCGGAAATGCTGCGCTACCGGCCCTACTGCCACGTCGCCAGGACATGCCGCACGATCAAGGATCTCGAGCGTGTCATCGACGTGATCCTGAGATCGGCCGGCCGCGCCGCGTAGATGTAAAGCCGCGCCGCGTCGAGCGGATCGCCGCGCCGCGCAGAGGGCGTTGCTAAAGCTGCTGGCTTTGCCCGGCGACGAGCGGCGCGTAGCCGTCGGCGTGCTCATCCGGCACCGTCTCGACGAGGTCGCTGGCCGGTTCACCGGCAACGCGCACGTGGCGCATCACGCGCGGCTCGGCGTAATCGTAGGGACAGGCGCGATGCAGCACGCAGCGATTGTCCCAGATCATGACGTCGCCGGGCTGCCAGCGGTGCGCGTAGGTACGCCCCGGCTGCACCGCGAATGCCAACAGCTCATCGAGCAGGGCCTGGGCCTCCGCGTCGTCCATGCCGGGAATGCGAAACGCATGACGGCCAACGAACAGCGACTTGCGCCCGGTCGTCGGATGCGCCTTGACGAGCGAACGCACCGGCATGCCGTAGGTGTGGAAGCCGTAGGATTCGCCGGTCTTGAAGATGAAGCCGGCCTTGGCCTGGCTGGCATAGAGCGAATGGTAGGCGACGAGGTCGGCGATCTTCGCCTGCATGTCGGCGTCGAGCTTGTCATAGGCATCGCGCATGTCGGCCAGTTCGGTTTCGCCGCCGGCGCTCGGCACGACTTCGGCGGCGAGGATCGACGCCTTGGCCGCGAGCGGCATGTAGGAGCTGTCGGTGTGCCAGCCCTCGTTGCCGCGCAGCGTCTGAAAGCGCTTTTCCTTGTCGGTCAGGATATGACCGTCGGCCGCCTTGTTGCTGATCGCGGCATGCTTCTGGCCGGGCCGCAGCACTTCGATCTCACCGAAGCGCTCGCCGAACGCGACATGCTCCTCGGTGGTCAGGTGCTGGCCCGGAAAGACCAGCGCGGCATGCTCGTAAAAGGCGGCTTCGACGGCCTGCCATTCGGCATCGCTCATCGCCGCGATTTTGATATCGGTGACGACCGCACCGAAGCTTGCATCGAGAGGTTTGATGGTCGGGGCCATGATGGTCTTCCCTTTGCTCAGCGAACAGGACGC
>JBPCVZ010000125.1:0-16382 GCA_051010015.1 Hyphomicrobiaceae bacterium | reverse complement strand
GTACGTCGCGCTCGCTGGCGAGCGGCAGCCACGGAGAATTGGCTTCGTCTTCGGCGATGCAATAGCTGATCTTGCCGGGATGACCGAGCGTCGAGCGGTCGATATGGCCGGGGCGCACGTCCATCAGATTGCCAAGGATAAGGCGGATCGCACGGCCGATCACCGTCGTCGCGCGATCGCTCGATGCGAGCGCATTGAACGTCCCATCCATCCCCAGCTCATCACGGATGGGACCGTTGATGACGATCAGCACGGCGCAGCCGCCGGTGCTCGCCGTCGCACCGTGCAGCAGGAACGGTTCGCGCAGCATCGCGGTGAAGGCGGCAACGACGACGGAAAAGTGCATCGGCAGACAGCCGGCCATGACGGCGTTGATCGCGAGCTTTTCCGCCGTGATCGGACGCTCGCGCACCGGCTCGACACCGATCAGCTGCTCCGGCGGCATGACGACCCAGTCCAGACAGGCGGCAACCGCTTCCGGCGTTGGTGGCACGATGGGCAGCCCATCGGTCCACTGCCGGCTGTGAAAGTATTCCTGCGTCGCCTGATAATCGTCGGCATGATGGCGTTTGGCAGTGAGTTGCATCAGCTTCTCCCGGCACGGACGTTGCGGTCAGACTTTCAGAACGGTCGATCCGGTCGTCTGACGACCTTCAAGCGCGGCATGCGCCTTGGCGGCGTCCTTTAGGTCGTAGCGGTGGTTGATTTCGATTTTGACGCCGTCACGCACGGCATCGAAGAGCGCGTTCGAGGCATCCATGAGCAGGTCGCGTGTCGCCGTGTGCGGTGCCAATCCCGGTCGCGTGAAATAGAGGGCACGTCCGGCAAGCGCCGAAGCCGGCACCGCCGGCGGCGGACCCGACGCCGCGCCGAAGGAAACGAAAGTGCCGAACCGCGCAAGCGACGCGAGCGAGCCTTCGTAGGTATCCTTGCCAACGGCATCATAGACGACGGGCACACCTTCACCGTTGGTGATCTCCATGACGCGTTCGGCAACATTTTCGCGGGTGTAGACGATCGGATGATCGCAGCCATGCGCCTTTGCGATCTCGGCCTTCTCATCGGTGCTGACGGTGCCGATCACATGCGCGCCAATTCGCTTCAACCACTGGCACATGATCAAGCCGACGCCGCCAGCCGCAGCATGAAACAGAACCGTGTCGCCTGGCTTGACCGGATAGGTGCGACGCACGAGGTAGGAAACGGTCAAGCCCTTGAGCATCATGCCGGCCGACTGTTCGTCTGAAATGTCATCGGGCAGGGGTACGAGGCGTTCGGCCGGATACACGCGCTCTTCGGCATAGGCGCCGGGCGGGCCCATGACATAGGCAACGCGATCCCCGACCTTGACGTCCGTTACGCCGTCGCCAATCGCATCGACGATGCCGGCGCCCTCCATGCCGAAACTAGCCGGCAGATTAAGTGGATAGCCGCCGGCACGCTGGATGATGTCGATGTAGTTGAGCCCGACCATGGTTTGCTTGAGACGGGCCTCGCCGGGACCAGGCACGGGAGAAGCGATCTCCTCCCAGCGCATCACCTCGGGGCCGCCTTGTTCGTGTAGGATTATCGCATGCGGCATCGGGCTGAGCCTCCTGTGTTTCGATTGCGGAACGACGCCTGTCGCCGGCTTCGAGCACGGCAAACCTAGCGGAGAAGCAGGCCAAAGCGCTACCCGGTCGCTGATATTCAGCCGGCCTGGCGCCGGCTTCCCGGCTTTGCCCTTGCGCGATGCCTTACGGCTTCGGCGCGAATCCGGAGAATTGCGTCGGGATGCGCTTGATGTCCTGCAGCACATCCGGCGGCAGCAGCTTGCGCGCCACCGTGCTGGTACCGGGATTGACACTGTCGGAAATGCCGCCGAAACGTTTTTCGATCTCGCCGGCGATCTCGTCATAGCGCCCGATCGCGGTGAACAGGCGCAGCGTATCATCGTCGATTTCAGCGGCGATCTTGTCCCACTCGCCGGCCTTGGTCATGACGTTGAGCTTGCGGCCGAGATCGCCGAGGTCGTGGTGCTCAAACACCGGCCAGTAGCCAGGCGTGGAGCCGTAGAAGGCGATCCGATAGCGCGTCCACTCGGCAACCTCGTGGACCTCTGCGTCGGTGGCGCCGGTAGCAACGAAGCCACCGCCGGTCACCTCGAAGGTATCGCGGGTGCGCCCGGTCTTGGCCATACCTTCGCCGATCAGCGGCATCGCGATGTCGGCGGCGTAGGCACGCGTACAGAACGGATGCAGGCGCACACCATCGCAGGCCTCGCCGGCGAGACGCAGCGAGTGTGGCCCGACCGCCGAGATGGTGATCGGGATCGGGGGCTGGCCGGTTGCCTCGGGCGTGAAATTCGGCGTCATCAGGGTGAAGGTGTAGTGCTTGCCCTCGAAGCGGAGCCTTTCACCGGTTTCCCAGCAGCGCCAAATGGCGCGCAGTGCATTGACGTATTCGCGCAGGCGCGGCATCGGCGGCGACCACGGCACGGAAAAGCGCTTCTCGTTGTGCGGACGGATCTGCGGGCCAAGGCCGAGGACGAAGCGGCCACCGCTCGCGCGCTGCAGATCCCAGCCCACATTGGCGACAACCATGGGGCTGCGCGCAAATGCGATCGCAATGCCAGGGCCGAGTTCGGCGCGCGACGTGTTGACGGCGGCAACCGCCAGCGCAAGAAACGGCTCATGCTGGTTTTCCATGCTCATCAGCATGTCGTAGCCGGCCTCATCGGCGGCCTTCGCCGCCGCCGGCACCGCGTTGAGATCAGCCTGCGGCAGCGTCTGAATTACTTTCATCGAGTAGTCCTGTCCTGAGGTCCGATCAGCCGGCGATAGTCAGCGTCGCCGGAGTCCACACCCGGCGGCGGCGCGCGGTGCGGTCTTCCTTGTCCTGATCGTCATAGTTCTTCGGCTCGGGTTCGCGAAAGGCGTCGCGCTGATCGAGCGCACTAATCATCAGCGAGCCGAACGCTTTATCGTCGGTCGGGTCTGGCATGAACGGCGCAACGTAGACGCCACACGTGCGGCAGACGAGGAACTCGATCGACTTCAAGGCAAACTGATAGCGGCTCAGCTGCTCACCGTCCGCGACCGATATCTTCAGCATGCCGTTGGGATCGGAAATCGCACGCGCCTGGTGCTGACGGCAGAACGAACAGTCACACGCCCGCGGCTCAAACGCCGCAGGCGCGACTTCCGTATCGAGTTCGATCCGAATGTTTTTGCAGTGGCAGCCGCCCGTCAGCTTGGTCATAGCCTCAGGCTCCCTTCGATGTTGATCATGGTTATTCGATAATGACGAATGTCCGGATCTCGATGCTCTCACGCGGTGGCGCGTTCGGATCCTGATCGGGCAGCTGGAAGGCGCCGTGCGGTGCGAAATGTGACCCGTTCGGATCACTTGAATCCCATCCCTTGATGAGGAACGCTTCATCACGCCGCATCTCAGAGGCATAGAACCAGCGATGATGCGGGCGGTGTGCGAGATGATAGATCTCGCCGACCCGGTCGGGGAAGACCTGGTCAGTGGCGACGAGGTCATCCTTGGCAATCGATGAAGCGTCGGCCAAAGCCAGCGGCGCGCGCTGCACCGGCCCCGTGATGGGGCGCCAGACATTGACCTGGATGATCCGCGCGCCCGATGCCAGCAACCGCTCGCCTTCCGCCTCGCCGACGGTGTCTTTCAAGCGCTGCGGCCCACTCTTGGCGGTGTAGTCGACGTGCACGCGCGTTGCAGGTCCCCGCGCACCATCCGGGTTATCCGCGCCCTGACCACTGTCGGAGCGCCGCGTTGCATCGAAGATGACCACGTCCGATGCCCCGAAGCGCTCTTTCAGAAGTGCCTTGATTTCCGGATAATAGGCGTCTTCTACGGCAGCATCGCTGTTGAGGTCATCGACCACTGTCGGGCTGCTCAAGAGTTCGAAACCTTCACGGTCGAACTCAGCCGGCGCCGGCTTGTCTCGAAGATCGGCAATCGTGACCTTGCGATCTTCTATCTCGAAGAAAATCTTAGGTACCGTTCCGGTGTAGGCTGCACTCTGAAAGACGGGTTTCTCGGCTTGAGGCACAATGAAGCACAGCGGCGCTTCGACTGCGCCAGACCTGATGCCGGCCGTGTCCTGTGGCATGTCGCAATCCTGTCTCTGTTAGACCATTCCTGAATGGCAGGCAGCCTATCACGATCGCCGGGCGACGCCATCGGCAACACAGGCTTATCAAGCCGTTGATCCGACCGTGCTGCCCTGCCAAAACACGATAAACGGGCCTCGGCGAGCCACTTCAGAATGCTACTGAGCGGACGACACGTCCGACATGGATTGCCAGTTCAGAGCAAAAAGGCGCGTCGCATCGTCGAACGGCCGTGTCTCGGGACCGTCAATCCCGGTGACACGCGGCTGCAGGTCATACCTGATCAGGTCGAGAACCGTCGTCGTCGTCAGGATGCCGCCCGGGCGTCCGAAGCAACTGATCGCCATCGGATCGTTGAGACCGGAGCCTCGGAGCAACTTGGCGGCATCGTGCACCTCGCCAACACCGATGCTGATGCGCAAGCGCAAGCCGTCCGACGGCGCCACCTCGCGATGCGCTTCCGACAGCTCTTGCACGCGTGCCGCCCAGCGAACGGCTTCAACCGCGCTGGCGAACTCGAACGTCGCCGTCGTTGCGGTTTCGGCAACCGCTATGCCGCTTTGTCGCACCTCATCTGCGCACATCACCGCCGCCCAAAGCCTGCGCCAAGCCGCACGCATCGCGCGCCCGCAGTGGACGACTGTCGGCGATCCCGTCGCGACCTCGACATGGACGAGAGCTGCCAGCCGCCGTGACATCCGGGAGTCTCGCGCTGGCTCGTCGATCGGATCGGAAACACCAAAAACAGTTTCACCTGCCTTGACGTCACGTTGATCGATCGCAAGATCACCAAATTCACTCGGCGGCGGAGCGGCGGCTCGAAATTCATCAAGCGGAACGCCGTCCACGACATCGCCTTGCCACACCCTTGCAGGGTGCATCAGCGTTTTGCACTTATCCGACATGCGAGGGCCTCCGCAGCACACGTCATAACAAGGCGACATCCCCGTCATCGGACTCGAGCGTCTCATCCGCAGCGTGGCACACCTCTCCCCGTGACGGTACAAACCACCACGATGACGACAGCAGGCCACCGTATGTGTCGCTTGGCAAAACCAACTGCGAGTCCAAAAACATATTGCTGCTGTCAATTGTCAGTCATTCGTGTCAAACAATAATCATCGTAATCATTTTGTTTCATTTTGCTATCAAAAAATTTCATTTTCTGCAGGCGCTTCCAATCAACTTTCAAACAAGCGCAATCGATCAACAATTCATCAGGGAGGAGACGACCATTTCTACGAGCCTGAAAGGAAAGCACCTTGAGAAATTTGTAAATGACCTGCGCAATCATCGATCCGGATACAGCGCAAATGATTATTCGTACGCAAACGAAGTTCTCAAAATATCACTCAATACATTCAAGAAATGCATTCAGTCCCTACATAAAGGCGAACTGACGCTGCAGCGCAGTAAGCTGATTAATATTTTATCACATGCCGAACTCGATCCGGCGGCATACGGCCTCAACCTGACCGTAGGAGGCGCCGACAATCGCTTTGGCAACTACCAGAAAAGCAAGTTCAACTTCCTATGCGGCCGCTACCTTATCTACCGTCGGTCTTTCCTGACGGCACGCGACATCACCTGCGGCGTACTCGATATCGCGCAAAGCAAAATCCAGGACTGCCTGTCTTTCGTGGAGCGACACCACTACATGTCGGAGGAGCAGCAAGCACAGAATCTCGAGTACACCGGCGACATCTACATGGATGAAGGCCAGGCCCTGCTCAGCCTGCCCGCTTTCGAGAATGGCAAGGTCCGATTGATGCAACTCGTACCCGAGCGTGTCGACAGACAGGTGAAACTACGCGGCGCCCTGTTGACATTTGGCAGTCCTAGGGGAATATGGCAACCAACGGTTTCTTGTGTTTATGCCGTCGGACCAAGCAAAAACGACGAAACGCCGACGCGCGATCTATGTAAAACGATAAAGACTAATTCAAGAGATTTTCGAGAAATTTCATCGCATTTAGAGCACGTTGAACGATTCACGACTATTTTGACGCCACTCATGTTCGCAAATGATTAGACCCGGCTGAAATCGCCAAATCGAAAAATAATATAAATGACGTATACACCGCGAATTGCTGTGATTCTCGACGAAAACACGAGCGGCGATGCCAGCCGCTACGAAGCGTCGAAAGGTTACTTCGAGGCCGTGCGCAACGCCGGCGGCCTGCCGTTCGGCATTCCCCACATGGCCGACATGGCCCCGGTCGTCGCCGACACCTTCGACGGGGTCGTGCTGTCCGGCGGGCGTTACGCATTTCCCGACGAATGGTACCTCGAGGGCGAAGTTTCGAAGGCGCCACCGTCACGCGACCGCGTCGCGATGGAGCGCAGCATCATTGAGACCTGCCTGGCACGCGACAAGCCACTGCTCGGCATTTGCGCCGGTATGCAGGCGCTGGCCTGTCTCAACGGTTGCCGGCTGTGGGCAGATATTCAGTCAACCCATCCAAACATTCGACCACACGATCAGCAAGGCCGGATGCACCCCGTTAAGCTCGATCGACGCAGCCGGCTGCACAAGTTGGTCGGAACCACGGCGATGCGCGTCAATACGTTCCACCGCGAGGCCGTTCGCCAGCTTTCCCCGGCGGTGCGGGCAAGCGCCTATTCCGATGACGGTATCGTCGAGGCGATCGAGGTCATCGAACATCGCTTCGCCATCGGGCTGCAATGGCACCAGGAACGATTTGCCGGCGTCGACCATCCCGGACAAGCAATTTTCAATGGCTTCGTGAACGCCTGCCAACCGTGATGCGGATAGCACAGCGCCTCGCGTCCCGACGCATAATCGATATTCCGCCGGAGAGCTCATCGCTCTTCGCCATACCAATAACAAACAAGTCTATTGCCCCCCAACACCAAGGCCAGGCCAATGCAACCGGCTTCCAAGAACCTGCCAACACCTGACTTTTCGTACAATCCCAAAACGGACCTCGTCGCCGGCATCCGGCCCTACCGCAAGGTCAGCTTTCGTCTTGAAGCGGAAACGGTCGCCGAAAAGTTCGTCGTGCACAATTACGGACACGGCGGTGGCGGCATCACGCTGGCTCTCGGCTGCGCCCATGAAGTGCGTGACATCGTCAGGGCGTCCGGACGTGCATCGGCGGCAACGCCGGTCGCGGTCCTTGGCGGCGGCATCATGGGCCTGACCGCTGCAACCGTGTTGCGCGACATGGGGCTCAAGGTGTCGATCTACGCGGAAGCCGTGACGGACACGACATCGGACATCGCCGGTGGACAGTGGTCCCCGTCCTTCGTCGAATTTGGTCAAACGCTGTCCGACAAGGCACGTTTCGAGCGGATCCTGCGGCGCGCATTTCGCGGCTACGTCGCCATGATCGGCAAAGGCTTCGGCGTCTCGCGCCGGCCCAACTTTGCGTGGCGCGCAACGTCCGGCTTCAAGAAGGTGCCGACAGACCTGATACCGGCACCGACCAAGCTCGCCCGCCTGCCGTTCAAGGGGCACATCGGGCCCGGATTGCGCTACGAGACGCTGCTCGTCGAGCCACAGATATTCCTGCCGCGCCTGCGCCGGGATCTGCGCAACGCCGGTGTCGCGATGCACAAGCGCACCTTCAGTGCCCCCTCACACGTCGCCGCGCTGCATGAGCCGATCGTGATCAACTGCACCGGCCTCGGGTCGCGCCGGATTTGGCGAGACGATCAACTCGTGCCGATCAAGGGCCAATTGATCATGCTGCCCGCACAGCCCCGCTTGCAATACCTCTACAGCGGACACCGCGGCTATATCTTTCCACGCCGCGACCACGTCGTGGTGGGCGGCACGCTCGAGTACGATGCCGATGACGACACGCCGGATCCGCGCATGTGTGCAGAGATCATCCGCCTGCACAAAGCCGCGTTTGCCGGCCGTTTGGCGATGCTACGCTGGGCCCTGCCCGGCTGGCTCTATCAAGATTATGACTGAGGTGGATCACCGTGGTTGATGCGAGTACGACCGGCGGTCGGCGGATCGTTCAGTCAACGGTGCTGCTGTTCATGATGTGCAGCATGTCGAGCCTCGCGTCGGGCGAGACCGCGCGCACACAGCGTGCATCGATCGACTGGTCAACTGCGGCACGCGATGCCCGTGCACAACTGCGGCGGTTCAAGACATCGCGCGTGCTCAGTCATCTCGGTTCGCAGTCCGGCCGGCGGATTGGCACATACGTCGAGAAATTCGCGACCCGGCCCGGCATGCGCCCGCTAGCGCGCCTGGCCACGTTGATGGCCCCGGTCCTGCCCGGGATCACCGCGACGCCCGTCCCGGTGCTGGTGCCACTACAATCTGGCATTCCGGCTGATGAGCGCGGGCGCCGCCACGGCCGGCATTCGGTTTTGGCACAGTGGATTGACCGTCTCCAGTTCGTGGCTGGCAGGTCCGGCTACGACGCCATTATTACGGTGCGCCCCCAGCTGCTGCGTGACCTCGGGATCAAGCCGGCCGCGCCCCATCAATTGCATCTCGCCGGCAGCGCATTGCGCTATAACACGGCTCGCAGCGCAGTGCGGGTGAGAAGTCTATCGATTGGCCCTGTCAGCTTCAATAAATCGGTCGGCGTCGATGAGTTGACGGTTTCGTTCCAGCGCTATGGCGTGCCCTATTTCATCAATACCGCCTGCCGGCCGGGGCCGCGGCACCATGCTGGTCTGTCATGCCGGGATGCCGACAGACTCGTGCACGTCGTGCTGCGCGACTTGCGCCTGGCCGGTGGTGCACCACTCGCCCATGGCCGAAGCACGGCGGCGCGCCGACGCGACATATCCTCTTCTCATCCTACAAAACGGAGCACGACCTTTGCCTACTATCCGCCCGGCGACTTGATGCCCGGCACCAGCGAAGCGGGCAAGGGCGGTGCGCTACGCCGCATCGAATACGGCAGTGCGTTGCGCTTCCCGATCCAGCGGGCGCCGGTCTACGCCAATTCCCAGGTTTTTATGCATTGGGGCAATTGCCTCAGGCAACGTATCGATCTTCCCGACGGGCCGGGTCCCTACGACCGCTACAAGTGCCGGCAGACCGACAAAATACTCGAGGGTTTTGAAGGTCACCCGGAGAATTACAGCTATCCTTGGCGCGACACCTACTGCGAGGTGCGCGGCTACGAAAAGCCGGCAAAGTGCCCGTTGATGCGTGGCCATGCCGGTCAGGACCTGCGGCCGGCCAAGTGCTTTGTCAATTCCAGCAGCAGGAACCGTTGCAAGGGAGATATTTTTGACGTCGTCGCGGTAACCGATGGCTGGGCCTGGTGGAAGACCGGCATCCACGAAAACCATCTTCGCCTCAATGCCGATGACGGCACCGACAAGCTCTACTACATGTACCTGCACATGAGCCCACAGGCGTTGAAAGCTGCGGGCATGCGACGCGGCAAACTGGTGCGGGTGAAGAAGGGCCAGGTGATCGGCAAGATCGGAAACTTCTGGAAGACGCGGTCGGGCGGAACGACGACGCACCTGCATTTCGAGATCCGGCGCGGCGACAACATTGGTGATCCGCTGGCGCCCTACTGGACGCTGGTCCGCGCCTACGAGCGCCTGATCGGTGAAAAGGGGGTTGAGATCAGGGACAGTCGGGATGCGGTGGACAACCGCGAGCGCTGATCACCATGCCTTACAGCACCATGCCGATCCACTTGTCCTTGCCGCGCACGGGCTCACCATCGCTGCTCGGGCTGTTGCGGCTCTCATGCAGGCGGCGGACATAGGCCTGAAGCGGCGCCTCATCGTGGGACGGCGTCGCGGGACGGGCGGTATCGCTAAGCGATCGGAATTGGGCAATAGTCATTGTGACATCTCCTTTGGGTCGGGTTGATGTCCGTTTTAGAGAGCCGCAGCGGAACCCGCTGTGACCTATGTAACAGGGCTGAAGTTTTTTTGATCAGGTAGAGCGCCGGGCGGGCGGCGGTGGTCATCCGGCGAGATCTTGAGGTGGAATCATGACGCCTTGCTACGTCGTTACCGATGTCGAAGTGGACGGGCCGCTACCCGGTCAGAACTCAATGCTCTCGTTTGCGAGCGTCGCAATAGATGCCAACGGTGACTCGGTCAACGATTTTGAAGCCACACTCGCGCCACTGCACGATTGTGTCGCGGACCCGGACACCATGGCCTGGTTTCGAGCACATCCCGCGGCGTTGGCGGCGGCGACGGCCAATCCGCAACCGGCAGCAGACGTGATGAGGCAATATGTCGGATGGGTCAGGTCGCTGCCTGGCCAACCGATCTTCGTGTCCCATCCGCTTGCCATGGATGCACCGTGGATTGAGTACTACCTCAAACGCTTCGCGGGCATTCGGCTTTTGAAAGGGCCGTGGGCGGGTGAACGGCTGTTTTATCACGGTTGTCTGTGTCTGAGATCGTACGCGGCCGGCAAGCTGGGCTGGCCACTGTGGGCGTGTGAGACGACAAACTATGAGCCCGCCTGGCTCGGCCACCATCTCCACACCCACCGGGCGATTGATGACGCACGCGGGTACGCTCGTTTACTGGCGTATTTGACGCGACTGTAGGCAGCGCGCCAATCGATTTGCGCTCAGTGCCGCGCGGCGCGCGCTGCTTCGAAGTTCGCGAGCACACGCAGTGCAGCAGCGGCGCGGTTGACTTCGTCGAAAACGGGGATGCCGTCGGCCACGACGGCGGCACGTATCGACCGGCGGGCCTCGTCACAGGCCGGGCTGCCATCGGAGCGCAAGACAAGCGCCAGGTGTGTCTCCGCCTGCGCCTTGCGGCAGGCGTCCATGACCGAGGCGATGAGCTTGGACAACAGGTCAGGAATGTCGCGGTAGCCGAGGATCACGGCAAGGTTGACGTGGACGATCAGTGCGTCAGGGCGGACATCATCGAGAACGGCGGCGACGATCGCACCGGCCGTGCCACCGTCGTTTTCCTTGAGCTGAACGGCAGGCACGTCGATGGGGTTGGCAAGCGCCACCCAGTCGGGCACACCGATGTCGGCGAGCTTGCCGCGTACGCTGTCGGGCACCACCGAGAGCGCAAAACCGGCACGCGCGATATGATCGGTGCCAAGGACACTGGTGCCGCCGCCATTGCCGAACAGGACGACGGAGCGCGTACTCTCTGGTCGCGGTACCAGCGTCTGAAACACCAACAGGGCGTCGAGGAAGGCATCGTGGTCGTAGGCAAGGTGCGTGCCGGTCTGCCGCGCCAAGGCCTGCCAGATATGTTCTTCGCTGGTCAGCGCGCCGGTATGCGATCCGGCGGCCTGGCGCCCGGCCGTCGTCAACCCGCCGGCCATCATAACAATCGGCTTGGTGCAGTTATTACGCTGCAGCGCCTCCAGGAAGGCGCGACCATCCTTGATGTCTTCCAGATAGAAGCCGATCACCTTGGTTGCGGCATCGTCGAGGAAGTGCGCGAGCAGTTCATGCGGCGCGACGTCGATCGAATTGCCGTTGGTCACGACGCCGCTGAAGCGCAGGCCGAGCGCCTCGCCGCGTGTCAGGATATCCATGCCGATGCCACCGCTTTGCGAAACGATGCCGACGCTGCCGGCATCGGGGCTGAGGCCGAGCATGAAGGTTGCCTTGCCGCGCGGCGAATGCGTGCCCATGCAATTGGGGCCGAGCAGGCGCATACCCTGGGCCTCGGCGACACGCAGCGCGTCGGATTCCAGCGTGTCGTCGCCGGTCGCCTCGGAAAAGCCACTCGAAATGATCTGTGCGAAACGGACGTTGCCGTTGGCACCGGCCAGTACGTCGGCGACACGCGGCGCAGCGACGGCGATATGGGCAAAGTCGATGTCACGTTCTACGGCGCCAAGCGACGGGTAGGCCTGGAGGCCTTCCACCGTCTCGGCCGTCGGGTGGATCGGCACGATGTCGCCGGCGAAACCGTAGGCCTTCAACGCGCGCAGGTAACGATTGCCGGGTGAGGTTCCGGTGGCCGACGCACCTGCGACGGCGATGGAGCGAGGTTCGAACAGCGCCTTAAAGGACTGCTGGTCAGTGGGCGCAACCAAGAGCGGTGCCTGCTGACGGTCTGGCGGCGCCAGAACAACACGCGCATCGACCGCCACGGCGTCGCGCTCGGACACGATGAGCGGATTGATGTCGAACTCCGCAATTCGATCAGAATGCCGCGTGAACAAGCCGTTCTCACCGCCCACCGCCAGCAGTGCATCGATCACCGCACGCCGGTCGAGCGCCGAACGCCCGCGAACGCCGCCGAGCACCGCCGCCCCTTGCAGTGAACCGAGCATCTCTTCCGCATCCCGTCGATCGATCGGACAGATGCGATAGGCGACGTCCCTGAAAATCTCGACAAAGATGCCGCCGAGACCGACCATCAGGATCGGGCCGAACCGCGCGTCGACCTGACCGCCGATGATCAGTTCGGTGCCGGCCGGCGCCGTTTCTTCGATGAGGAAACCAACCGCCGATATGCCATGTGCATCGAGCCGGCCCTGCATCGCCTCGATCGCGGCGGCTACTTCGGTTGCGTCGTTGAGGCCAAGCTGAACGGCGCCGCTTTCACTCTTGTGCAAGACACCGGTCGAAAGCGCCTTGAGGACGAAGGGCGGTGCCAGAGATTGCGTCGCTTCTTCGAGGTCGTCCACTGAGGCTGACCGTTCAACGCGCGCGTTGCGTGGAACGCGGATGCCGAAATGGTGCAGGATTGTCTTGCCGTCCTGCTCGGTCAGCGCGGTTGCACTGGCGGCAGCCGCGCGCTGCAGGATGTCGCCGGCTGCCGCATCGCGATCGGTCGCGGCATCGTTGTGGGCATCATCTGGTTTCATGGCAGCCGGCCCGCTGGTTCGCCGTTCAATAGCTCGTCGGCCAATTGCTGAGCAACCTTTCGCCGCGGCCCTGCCCGGGCGCGACGCAATGGACGTCGAGCATATCCTTGAGGTAGCTGCGCGTGTCACGCGGATCGATCACACACTGGGCTTCGTAGAGTGCCGCCAGCGACCACGGCGAAGAGTCCTGTGAGATCTCCTCGAGCAACTGGTCGAAGCGTTCAGGATCATCTTCGCGCTTCACACCGTGCACGACATTGACGCCGACGACCGGGTCCATGAAGCCGAAGTCGGCGGTCGGCCAGGCGGCTGCTTCATCGGAATTGCGCCCACCGGCCATGTTCAAATAGGCCTGCCCGTAGTTCTTGCGCAGCGTGATCGCGATCGTCGGCACGGTGACCAGCGACAGCGCGTTCATCCAATTCATGATGCGCCCCGGCGCCCATTGCCGCTCGCCGTCGATGCCGATGAGAAAGCCAGGCTGGTCGACAAGCAGCACGATCGGCAGATTGAAACTGTCGCACAGCACCAGGAAACTCGTCACCTTGCGACAGGCATCGACGTCGATCGAGCCGCCCTTGAACATCGGGTTGTTGGCGATGACGCCAACGGAGCGCCCGTCGATCCGCGCCAGGGAGGTGACGATTGAGCGACCGAAGCGCGGCTTCATTTCGAACATCGAATCCGGGTCGACGACGCATTTGACGATCTTGCGCATGTCGTAGGTCTGCCGCCGGGTCTCGGGCAGGATATTGACGACCTTGGCGCACGCCGCATCGGCATCGGCCGGGACAGGCGCTGTCGGCGCCGACTGCGCCGCGCTCGATGGCAGGTAGCTGAGGAACTGTTTGACGAGGTCGAGCGCCTCCTCGTCGGTCTCGGTTGCATAGTCGACAAGGCCGGTGGTCTCGGTGTGCAGTTTCCAGCCACCGAGCTCTTCCGCATCGACCTCCTGGTTGATGGCGATCGATGTCACCCGGCTCGAAGCGACCGCCATCGCGGCACCTTTGCGCATGACGACGAAATCCGACATGCAGGCGTACCAGGTCGATGAGCCATAGCAGCTCCCGAGCAACACCGAGACCCACGGCGTCTCCCGCATGCGGCGGTATTCGGTCGGGTCCTGGCCGAGAATGGCGCGACCGGCTGCGCCCATGCGATCCGGCATGCGGGCGCCCGAGGATTCGCCAAGCAGAATGAACGGCATGCCGCGGCGGTTCGCGACATCCTTCACGTGGCGGATCTTCTTGCCGTTGATCACGCTCGACGACGCCCCGAGAACCGTAAAATCGTTGGATACGATCGCGACCGGGCGATCGTCGATGCGGCCGAAGCCCGCGACCTTGCCGTCGGCTGGTGTTCGGTCGGCCACCTCCTTGCGGTGAGACGTCGCAAAGAGGCCGGACTCGGTAAAACTATCCTTGTCGAGCAGGTGGTCGAGTCGCTCGCGCGCGTTCCAGGCGCCCGATGCCTTGCGCCTGGCGAGTTTCTCCGGGCCGCCCATGCCGAGCGCTTTTTCCTGCCGCTCGGCGAATTCGTTGAGCAGGTCCTGGTGCGGCGTCTTATCGGGTGTCGACACGTTTCATTCCATCCATGCATGATCGTTTCGGCGACGTTACTTGGCCGGCACAGGACCGTCGAGCCCCGCCGAGCCCTCAATCAGCTACTTGAAAGGACGACGAAAATCGTCTCGAGCGCGGTGAGTACCAGAACAACAAGCGTAACGCTGCGGTGGTGGCGCCCGCCGAAAGCCCGGAAGGCCAACATACCGCCGACGGTCGCGAGCAGGCAGATCGGCGCCGCCAGAGCGCCTGTGACCAGCGTTTCGCGCGTGATCAGGCCGAACGCCGTGAAGGCGACCAGCGAGATCGCGATCACGCTTGACATCGCCGCGATGACGTTGCCGCGCGCCGTCACTGGCGGGTCGCCACGCGCCATCAATGTTGTGACGATCGGCGGGCCACCGACCCCGGTCGCCCCCTGGATCAGGCCGCCCGCCGCCGCGCCGACGAGTGTACCGCGTGTTCCGAGCAGCGCCGACACGCGATCCTGCACGGCGAGCAAACACACCATTGCGAGAACCGCGAACGATATGGCGATCTTCAGGAAGTCAACATTGACGGTGCTCAAGATCGCGGCGCCGATCGGCGTCGTGATGCAAATCAGCGCGATCATCGGCAAAACGATGCGCCGATCGGCATGACGCACGGCGGTCGGTGCGAGACCGAGGATAACCGGGATTTCCATGATCGAGTGCATCACCACCGCCTGCAGCGGATCGAACGCAAGTGTCAACGCCGGGATGATGATGAGCGCGGAGCCAAATCCGGTGAAGCCGCGGACGATGCCACCAACGCAGACCGCGATGACCAGCACGATGAGCCGTTCGTCAGATACGATTTCAGCGCCGAGGAAATCAATCATCCCGGACAATCTTGGCCGACACTGTCACGAACCAGCGCGTTGCAATTGCCTCAGACAAGCGTGCGCCCTCCGTCGACGTAGATCGTCTGGCCGGTGATGAAGCCACCACCGGGGCCAACCAGCATCAGCATTGGCCCGAGCAGGTCTTCCGGCAGACCGAAACGGCCAAGCGGGATCACGGCCAAGGCCTGCTCCTGAAAGGCGGGGTCGGACAATTGCGGTGCGGTCAACGATGTTTCGGTCATCGCCGGGCCGAGCGCATTGACGCGGATACGGCGCGGCGCCCACTCGCGCGCCAGCACACGGACGAGTTGCGCAAGCGCCGCCTTGGAACTCGCATAGGCCGCGTAGTCAAGGTTCGCGACCTGGCTCGAAACGGATGCGATGTGCAGGATCGACCCGCCCTCGCGCCCCATGTGGTCCGCGGCCGCACGCGACAACAGCAACGCACCGGTAACATTGACGTCGAGCGTGCGCCGGAAATCGTCAACCGGCAGCTCCTGCGCCGGGCCAACCGTGAAAATGCCGGTCGCATTGATCAGCACGTCGATACCGCCAAACGCATCGGCGGCGGCCCGCATCAAGCCGGCCGTCGCCGTCTCGTCGGTGATGTCGGCGATCTGCCAGCGCACGTCGCCGGCAATGTCATTGGCGAGCGCATCGAGTGCGCCCGCATCGAGGTCCGACAGCATGAGCCGCGCGCCGCGATCAGCCAGGCCTCGCGCCATCACGCGGCCGAGACCGCCCGCCGCCCCGACAACGACGATCGATTGCCCGGCGACATCGAACAGCGGATCAGAAGGTTTCATGTCCTGCGGCCATCCTTATTGCGCGACCGGTCGCAACCCGAGAATGGCCCGCGCCTCAGCCGGACCGGCGACATGCCGGCCATATTCAGGAGCCGCATCGACGACCAGCTTGACCAGTTCGGCATTACTCGCTGCAAGCCGGTCGCGGCCGATCTTGAGGTTGTCTTCGAAGCCGGTGCGGGTGTGGCCGCCGAGTTCGAGGCACCACTTGTTGACCTCGAATTGGAACCGGCCGGTGCCGAGCGCCGACCAGGTCGC
>JBPCVZ010000124.1:0-2839 GCA_051010015.1 Hyphomicrobiaceae bacterium | reverse complement strand
GCGGATAGAGCCCCATGATTTTGGCCGCGTTGGTCGAGACCATGTCGACATACTTGCGCAGCGAATAGCCGCGCCGGTTGACCATCTCGGTGTACATCACACCGAGGCGTGGCTCGACGCCGGAATTGCCGCCGGTCGTATTGTCGATGCGGTCGCCGAGGGTCTTTTCCTTGAGCGTGCAGCACAATTCGTCCGTTGCAACGCAGCTGATGTCGCCGGTCAATGTGCCCTCCCAGAGCTTGGCCTGGTCCGCCTTCGACTTGAGCGAGGGATAGGTGTGATAGATCTGGCCGTTGTGGCGCTTATAGTCCTCGTCGGAATAGAGCATGTACTGGTGCAGCGTCTCGCCGTAGACGGGCACGCCCTTGGCGCGGGCATCCGCGATCGCCTGCACGCCGGTGCCGGCACTGACGTGCATCATGTAGAGCGCCGTGCCGGGCACGTTTTCGGCCAGCCGCAGAACGCGGCGGAAGCTGAGGTCCTCCGACAGCGCGTTGTGCGCCTCGGAGAGGTATTCGAATCCGACGCGACCCTCACGGATCAGCTTGTCGTACATGTGCATGACGATGTCGTGGTCTTCAGCGTGGATGACGCCAAGCCCACCCTCTTTCGCGAGCACCTTGAACGCTTCCCAGATATCGCCGAAATCGATCATGCGTCCGGTCCGCCCGGGCAGGATGTTGGTCGTGAAGATCTTGAGCGTCGGATAACCGGCCTGAATGGCCTCGGCGAGCTGGCCCGAGAACGTGTGCGGCGGCTCGCTGTGCAGCATGATGTGGTAGGCCCAGTCGCAGAAACTGCGGCCGACAAAATCCTTGTCACGCGACTCGATGCCCTCGAGGGCCGTCTGGCCTTCACGCCAATAGGAAAAGTCGATGAGCGTTGTCGTGCCGCCGAACAAGGCGGCCTGCCCGACCTGATCCGGGCCGGCCGTCGTTAGCGTCGTGCCGTCCGGCTTGATCCATGGGTGGTGCATGTGAACGTGCGGGTCGATGCCGCCGGGCATCACGATCTTGTTGGTCGCGTCGATGACGCGCCCGGCCTGGTCATCCGGCAGCGCGCCGGGCGCCGTGACGGCAGCAATCGTCTCGCCTTTGACCGCGACATCGAAAGCACCGGTCGCCTGTGGTGTCACCACCTCGCCGCCGCGGATAATCAGATCTAACATGGCACTGCCTCACTGTTGCTCAAAACAGTTAAGCAGATCGGGCAATGCAGCGGAACGGCTATTTGATTGCGCAGGTGATGACGCGGTGTTGCAGGTGGCCTGTTACGACGTCAGTGCGGCACGCGCATTTGCCGGCATTCCGCCAGGCGCCGCGCATTCAGGCTTGGTTGCCTTTGCGGATCGGCCCCGGCCCGGCTCACCGGGCAGGCTCGCCCTACGTCTGCGTGCCGCCGTTGACCTGGAGCATCTGTCCGTTGACGAACGCACCGCCGTCGGACACCAGCATCGAAACGACCGTTGCGATCTCACTCGGTTCGCCGAGCCGCCCGACGGGAATTCTCGAGGCCTGCTCGTTGATGTGGCGCGTCATCGCCGGATCGTCGTGTTCCGACTTGATCGGGCCAGGCGAGATGAGGTTCGCCGTGATGCCCTTGGGGCCGAACTCCTTCGCCAGCGATTTGGTCAGGCCCCAGTTGCCGTGCTTCGACGTCGAGACGTGCGCGCGGCCGTTGTAGCCGTGCATCGCGTTCATGCCGGCGAAATTGATGATTCGCCCCCAGCCGGCTTCGACCATGCCCGGCAGGCAGGCCCGCGCCAGCCAGAACGAGGCGTTCATGTTGACGTTGAGCACTTCGTGCCACTCGGCCTCGTCCATCTCGAGGAAGGGTTTTTCCGGACGGATCGCAGCGTTGTGGACCAGCACGTCGACGCGGCCGAATTTCGATGTACCGGCTTCGGCAAGCGCCTTGCAGGCGGGCCCGGAGCCGACATCGCCCATCACGACCAGGGCGTCGACGCCCTTGGCCTGGCATTCCTTGGCGACGGCTTCGCACGGCTCCTGCTTGCGCCGGCCATTGATGACGATATTGAATCCGGCGTCGGCGAGCGCAAGTGCGCAGGCCCTGCCAATGTTCTGGCCGGCGCCGGTGATCAGTGCGGTCTTGCGCTTGTCTGCCATTGTTTCCTCGCTGAGATGTCTGGTGTGGCGCGTGGTGGATGCCGGTGTCGCCCGCTAATATAGATCGTCTGCGGACGGCGAGATCAAGTGCGACCGAAGCAAACCGGTGGCTTTTCGATGGTCCGTCCGATTTCTGGCGGTACGTCGATGGGGTCCTGATGCGCTTGGATGGCAGCGAGCCTGGTCGGAATTGGCTCTTGAATCGGGCAGACGCGGCGTGCGGTGAGATCGACGTGGAGTGAGATCGCCTCCATCAGCGCAACCTCTGAGCCATCGTCTGCGCGGTACATCTGGTTCATGTAGCGGATACGCTTTTCATCGAAGCCGAGCAGTGTGCTGGTGACCGTGAAGGCTTCGCCTTCGCGCAGTTCGCGTTTGTAGAAGACGTGGATGTCACCGGTGAATGTCGAGCACCCGGTGGCGTCGCGATAGGGCTGGCTCATGCCGAAACAGGTGAAGAAGTCTTCGCATGCCAGGTCAAACGCCAGCACGTAGTAGGCAAGGTTCATGTGGCCGTTGTGGTCGATCCACTCGGGCTTGACGGTGCCCTGATAAGGTTCCGGCATGCGCATGCTTTTTGTCTCGCTGATGATTGATCGTCACAGGCGTCGGATTGCGCGCGACGCGGCGATGCCCGTCGCACGCATGAGCCGGATAGTTGCTGACCGGTTATTCCGCCGCCTGCTTGGCCGGCCCGCTTTCAACCCGCAACT
>JBPCVZ010000123.1:0-6140 GCA_051010015.1 Hyphomicrobiaceae bacterium | reverse complement strand
GTCGGAAGCAGTATCCGAAGTCGCACACCGTGTTCTGCGGCGAGTGCCATTGCCGCCTTTTCCATCACCGTTTTGGTGGCAGATGTGTACTTCTTCGCTGCACATTGTTGGTCGGCATCCGACCAATGGTCGACTTCATTTTTTAAAGCAACGGGCGGAATGGGATTGGTGCTGGATGTCGATGAGCAGATAACGATGTCTTTAACGCCGGCCCGAATGGCCGATCGCATAATGTTCAGGCATCCGTTGACCGTCGGATTGATGATTTCTGAATAGCCTCGCGTGTCGTCAAGATCACGAGCCGGCGTGCCATCGGGCGCAGCATAGACGGGAATAAGGCAAGCAATAAAAACGCCATCCGTGCCTTGCGCCAATTCATCAAACGATCCCTCCACCAACATATCGGCTGCGGCAATCTCAAGTCTCTCGTCACCTCCTGGGAGTTCCTTGAGGCCTTGGCCAGCTCCTGACGGGTTCCGCATGCCACCCGTGATCAAATACCCCCGTTTCAGGGCGGCCTTGACGATATTCGCGCCGACAAGTCCGCTGGCGCCTGCCACTAATATTTTCTTCATCACGACTAACTCTATTCTTGCGTTATCACCCGTGACCAGTTCGAGGCAAAATCAACGAGGCACAACTATTTGCGTGTCGTCGCGATTTCCCCATTCGGCCCACGAGCCGACGTAGTTGCGCACTTGTGGATAGCCTAGTGCGGACAGCACGAGAAAGGTATTGGCCGAGCGATATCCACCTCGACAGAATGTAATGATCGTCTTGTCTGCTGTCACGCCTCTTGCCTCATACATTTCCTTGACCGGGCCGGCCGGACGCAACGCTTCGTGCTCATCCAGATGATCTCGCCAGAACAAGTGCACTGCATCCGGCAAAATTTCGCGACCGAAGTATCCGGCGAGTTCGAATTGGAACTCCTCGGTGACCGCGAACTCAAAGGCTCGGGTAGCACGACCAGTGTGTTTTCTGTTGTCATCCAGCCATCTGCTTGATCGTTCGCGGCGCGCAGTTCGTGATGACCGCACACAAACGTGTTTGACAGGGCGGAAAGGAACGACCTAGCCTGTTGCAAGCAACACCGTAAACACTCCGGAATCAGAGGAGGCATCCATGTCCCAGGCGTTGGACTCTCGCGCCATCGATGCATACTGGAAAGATGGCTTCTATTCGCCCCTCAGCGTGTTCACCCTGGAAGAGGCGCGCCAGTTGCGCGACCGGATTGAGGCCGAGGAACATGAACGAGGCCCGATATTTCGCGAAGACCGGCCGCGTCCGGGGGATCCGTTCCAAGGGTCGTATCGCTTCAAGAGTCATCTGATCTTCAAGTGGCTCGCCGATGCGATCCGCGATCCACGCCTGCTGGATGCAGTCGAACCGTTGGTGGGCCCGGAGATCATGGTTTGGACCACACACTGGTTCATCAAAGAAGCCAACTCGCCCAACTACGTCTCCTGGCACCAGGATAGCAACTACTGGGGCGTTGAGACGGATCGCCTCGTGACCGCGTGGCTGGCGCTCTCGCCTGCGACGATTGAAAGCGGCTGCATCCGTCTATTGCCCGGATCGCACAAGGGACCTGACCTCGCGCATGTCGATACGTGGGAAGCCGACAACATGCTCACGCGTGGACAAACGATCATGGACGTCGATGAAAGCGATGCCGTCAACCTTGAGCTTGAACCAGGTGACGTGGCGCTGTTCGATTACCGCCTCGCCCACGCCTCGGACGCCAACCGCAGCAACGACCGGCGCATCGGTATTGGCATACGCTATATCCCAACGAGCGCGAAGCAGGTTCGCGCAGAGTGGGATTGTGCGTCGCTCGTTCGCGGGATTGATCGCTACGGCCACTTCGAACTGGAGCCACAACCCGAAAAGGACTTCGATCCCGCAGCGCTCGCCTATCATAAAAAGGCCGACGAGGAGCAGCGAAAGATCTACTACAAGGATGTCGAGCCCGGCCGCACTGAGGTTCGTGCCGGCTAGCCGGTAAGACGACACCAAAGTGTGTGACGAAGGTCGGGAGTTCGGGTTCGTCAGGACGGCGGATCATGCGCAAAGCTCCCTTGGCGAAGCCCGAGATTTGAGCGAAAGAACAAGTTGGAATAGGCAAGCTCGCTGCCCAGTATTCCGGAGTCTTGCCACGCCGCTGCGATTGATGACAGTGATGGGGTTGAGAGAGTCGACGCTGAAAGGTGGAGAGGAGCACTGCACAGATGGACACGGTAGCTGCTCTGGCGAGGCTGTCATCACGTGTGCAAACCGTGAGGCCGTCACCGACGCTCAACATGGCGGCGATGACGCGGAAACTCAAAGAGCAGGGCCGTGAGGTCATCATCCTCAGTATGGGCGAGCCGGATTTCGATACCGAGGGGTTCATCAAGGAAGCGGGTATCGCGGCGATCCGCCGGAACGAGACGAAATACACCGAAGTCAGCGGCACAAAAGCGTTTCGCGAAGCGCTTTCGGAGAAGTTCAAGCGCGACAACGGCATCGATTACGCCGCGGACCAGATCATCGTGTCGAGCGGGCTCAAACTTATTATTTTCAACGCCATCTATGCGACGCTCGATCCCGGTGACGAGATAATCATTCCGGCGCCCTACTGGGTGTCTTATCCGGACATCGCGATGCTCGCCGGCGCAAAGCCCGTCTTCATCGCCTGCCAAGAAGAAAACGGCTTCCGGCTCGACCCGAATGACCTCGAAAAAGCGATCGGCCCGAACACGCGAATGCTGATCCTCAACACGCCGAACAACCCGGCGGGCGCGACCTATTCGGCCGAGCATCTCCGCGGTATCGGCGACGTTCTCAGCCGGCACCCGAACGTGATCGTGCTCACCGACGAGATCTACGAGCACTTGGTCTACGACGGTTTCAAGGCGGCCTCTTTCGCGGCGGCGTGTCCTGAACTTTATGATCGCATCATCACGTGCAACGGCATGTCGAAGGGTTATGTGATGACCGGATGGCGGCTCGGCTTCGCGGCGGGACCGCGCGACATTATCAAGGCCATGGATACGCTGCAGAGCCAGAACCTTGGCTCGCCATCGTCGATCGCGCAGGCCGCCGCAATCGTGGCGCTCGAAGGCAAGCCCCAGCGCGAAGGACAGAACACCGAGACCTACATTGAACGGAATGCGCGATCGTTCCAGGCGCGGCGGGATCTGGCTGTAGAGTGGCTCAATCGAATACCGGGCCTCAACTGCCACAAGCCCGAGGGCACGTTCTATCTCTATCCGGGGTGCGCGGGGGTGATCGGCAAGACGACGCCGCAAGGAAAGCGCATCGAGACGGATGAAGACTTCGTTGTATCGATGCTCGAATCCGAGGGCATCGGGACTGTGCACGGCGGGGCTTTCGGGTACTCGCCCTACTTCCGCATCTCCTACGCGATGGCGAAACTGGAGCTCGAGGAGGCGTTGCGGCGGATCGAGCTCTTCTGTCGGTCGTTGCGTTGAGTGAACGGCACATGTGGGCTCGTCGTCCGGAAGCCCCGCAGGGTCACGTCGCTCCAGTGTGAAACGCTGCGGATCAATTCCACAGTCGTTTTGGGTCACTGACGAGGGTCATAACCACCGCAACATCGACCGTACTGGGCACTTTCCTGACAATGATTGACTTGCGACGCTTCTAGAATATCAGCAACTTAGCTTCTATCGCGAATGATGGCCGCATCAACTTCGGTTCGAGAATGCAGTCTCCGCGCTTGTAATGAACTCCAGCAGGCATGTCTTGCCGTCTTCCGTCGCACGTTTCGCCCTGAGGAGGGCGTTGCCGACATCATCAGGGTCTTCCACGCGCTCGCTCCAGCAGCCCAGTTCGCGGGCAAGTGCTGCGTAGTTGCCACCAAGGTCCCGCGCATTGTACTTCTCGTGACTTAGCTGCATGTGCGGGATCTCGATCGCCATCGTCGAATTATTGAGTACGATCGTGCACATGGGAATGTTGGCGCGCACGGCCGTCTCAAGATCGAGCCCGGTCATGCCGAAGGCGGCATCACCCATGAAGTTGACGCAGAACTTGTCGGGAGCCGCAACTTTGGCGCCAATCGCCAGTCCGAGGCCGGTGCCCAACTGATGCGACTTCCCCCAGCCAATGTAGGATCGCGGCACGGTCGCCCGGTAGAAGGGCAGGATCTGGTCGCGCGGGCTGCCTGAGTCGTGCGTGACGATGGCCTCTTTAGGATCGATCACCTGCATGAACTCGCTGATCACGCGATAGGGTGTCATTGGCTGTTCGCCGCTCGTCAATTTGTCCTGCCACCTCTGCAGCCACGGATCGCGAATTGCCTTGATTCGTGCCGCCGTGCTGCCGTCACGCTTTGTCTTGCCAAGCCGGTCAGTTACCGCCTCGACGAGGCCTGCGAGCACCAGCTTGGCATCCCCCAAAATGGGTGTATCCGTATCGTAGTTCTTAGCGAGGTCCCGGGGATCGTTGGTTGCGTGGATGATTCTTTTGTCCTTCGGGATCGCCGGACTGGTGATCCGGTGCGGTGTGAGTGAACAACCAATGCCGAGAATGACATCGGCATCCGCGAGCATCTGCTTGCCATGATTGGTGTAGACGATGCCGCCGCTGCCGAGTGCCAATTCGTGATCTTCAGGGAAGGCACTTTTGCCGTCGTTGGTCGTCATTACCGGTATCTGCAGCAGGTCAGCAAGCGCAACGAGTTCGGCGGAAGCATCGGCATAAAGCACACCCTGGCCTGCGAGGATCATCGGTAACTTCGCTTCCACGAGTAGCTTTGAGGCACGATCGATGTCGTCGGGATCGGCAGTCGAACGGACCCGTTTCGGTGGAAGATAATCCGGCTCCACGTCGAGCGGTTGCTTAACGACATCTGTCGGCGTTTCGACCATGACGGGCCCGAGGCGGCCGTTCTTCAGGGCATTGAAGGCACGCCGCATCACGGCGCCAACCTCACCGGGCAGGTTCAACTCCTCGACCTGTTTCGTGACCGATGCATAGGTGCGCGAAGACTTGAACGTGGGGAAGATCTGCGCCGTGTCGCGCGCATGCCCGAGCGGCAACAACAGGATCGGCGCCGAATCCGAATATGCAGACGCGATCCCCGGGAAGGCGTTTTCCGATCCTGGTCCGTATTGCATCGCGAATACAGCTGGCGGTCGACCGTTGGCGATCCGTGTAAATCCGCTTGCCATATCGACTCCGACACGCTCCTGGCGGCAGATAACCGGACGGATTCCGGCTGCAGCCGCCGCTTCGATGAGCGGCGTCGTGGGGAAACAGAACAGCGTATCGATGCCCTCCTGCTTCAGGATTTTGGCCATGGCGTCCATCACGAGCATAGGTCCACCTCCCGCATTTGGAACGAATTTGAACTGGAACCCAGTATCATCCTTCCTATAGCCCGTTTCCAGGAGCTGCACCGCGATTCCGCTCTGGCATCCGCCGGGAAATTCGATGTATGATCAGGCCTCGCGCAGGTCCTCCCGGTTGCACCGCCGGCAAACGTCACCATGTTGAAACTAAGCGCGGGCCATTACCTTTTTGATTGTCGCCACATCGGTTTCAACGTCACGAGCAAGCTGTGGAAGTATCGCATTGAACTTCCCGCTCTCCTGGCTCGATCGATAGGTGAGGCCATAGGCTTCGCGGCTTCCGAAATACACTTCGCCAGGCGGCAGGTGAAGCTTGCCGACATGGCGGGCATCTTTCCCATCGTCGCGCCTGATCGTGCAGAGAAACCATCACCGGCGCCTGCCATTATGAAGCGTGGTCCAGACGAGGCGAACCATATCGTCCATCGGCCTGTTGTTGACCATGTAGATCAACCGGATACTAGCGTGATCAAGATCCGTCATATCCGCACGGTGGCCCGTATGCGCGTGCGGCTCATGCCCGGCGGACAGCCATAACCATTCGCACTTGTCGCCCGGCCCGGCTGCAATGCCCCTTTGCGCATCATGACAGATATGGAGAGCGTGAGCCCATCCTCGACCGTTTGTTTCTTGATCCCGTTGAAGCCGCTGCCGTACCCACCCATTTTATTTCATACTTTCTCCCAAATCATTGCAGGGAACGATTAGCCCAGGAGGACGCCGATCAGCCCAAATTCTAATGTTTATGGCGTTCCACGTTATACAAGGTATCGTTCACGA
>JBPCVZ010000122.1:0-18387 GCA_051010015.1 Hyphomicrobiaceae bacterium | reverse complement strand
CGCTGGAGCCTATCAGTTTTCCGGCATCAAGCAGAACTGCCTCAAACATATTCGGCATCCGGACAAGCATATTTTCCAGGGCTGGCAGGACGGTGCGACCGGCTCAATTCGCATGGGTTTGAACTTGGGCGGCTATATGCTCGGTAGTTGTTGGATGCTCATTGGTGCTTTGTTTGCGGGCGGACTATTCAATCTTTTGTTCATCGCCGGATTGACGGGGTATGTCATGCTGGAAAAGCTTTCAAGCCATGGACGGGCCATATCCATCATGTTCGGCTGCGCTCTCGTATGCCTCGGCATCTTCATCGCCGTCATCTCTTTGCGGCCGTAAACTAGCACCCGGTACCCCATCCTAATTGGTTCGTAGCGCTGCGACTACGGCTTGCGAGCACGCGAAATGTCGATTTCTGATCTGTTAAGGTCGTACTAAGGCGCAGACCTTAGACTTGAGTGCGACTAGTGTTCATGACACAACTTGCGCGCCGGCCGTGGTTGGCAGGATGCGTATGGCTTTTCAGGAGCTTGGCCAGATGAGTGAAGAAGACGATCTCGACCTCAATTCCCTCAACGATGAGGAATTGACGCAACAGATGCACGATGACCTGTACGACGGTCTCAAAGAAGAGATCGAAGAGGCCGTGCATATTCTGCTCGGTCGCGGCTGGGCGCCTTATCGCGTTCTGACTGAAGCGTTGGTTGAAGGCATGCGCATCGTTGGGATCGATTTTCGTGACGGCATTCTGTTCGTGCCCGAAGTGTTGCTCGCCGCCAACGCGATGAAAGCCGGCATGGCTATCCTGCGCCCGTTGCTCATCGAGAGCGGTGCGCCGCGCCAGGGCAAAATCGTTACAGGGACGGTGAAAGGTGACATTCACGATATCGGCAAGAACTTGGTCGGCATGATGATGGAAGGCGCCGGTTTCGAGGTCATCGACCTAGGGATCAATACCGACGCCGACGAATTCCTCGCCGCGATCGAGGAGCACAAGCCGGACATGCTCGGCATGTCGGCACTGCTGACGACGACGATGCCGTATATGAAGGTCGTTATCGACACACTGAAGGAAAAGGGGATCCGCGACGACTACATTGTCCTGGTGGGCGGGGCGCCGCTCAATGAGGATTTTGCGAACGCCGTTGGCGCTGATGCCTACTGCCGCGACGCTGCTGTCGCGGTCGAAACCGCCAAGGAACTCATGGCGCGCAAGCACAACCAGCTAGCCAGGGCGTAACGGCAGGGCCTGAGGTATCCGGATGCAGCTGTTGCGCTGCGGCGACGTTCGGGCGAACGTTTGAAGGTGTTTGCTGAGGGTGGCGCCAGCATTTGTGATTGTGCGCGGGCGCAACGAGGATGTGTGCGGTGAGCGAGAAAAGAGCCTTGATCATTGCTTGCGGCGCGCTGGTTCGAGAGATCCGCGACGTACTTGGCGCCAACAGGCTGTCCGCTATCGACATCGCCGCGATCCCGGCGCTCTACCACAACCGTCCTGAAAAAATCGCGCCGGCTGTCGCCGAGCGAATTGCGTCGGCCGGCGATCGCTATGATCACATCTTCGTCGCCTATGCGGATTGTGGGACCGGCGGTGATCTCGACCGCGTGATTGACGCTGCCGGCGTCGAACGTCTCCCAGGCACGCATTGCTACGCGTTCTTTTCCGGCGTGGAGGCATTTGCTGCGCGTGACGACGACATGACGTCTTTCTTTTTGACGGACTTCCTCGTGCGTCAGTTCGACAGCCTTATCGTCAAGGGCCTTGGCATCGACCGCCATCCTGAACTTCGCGACATGTATTTCGGCAATTACGAGAAAGTCGTTTACATCTCCCAGACACCGACGGAGGACCTCCTTGCGAAGGCGCGATCAGCCGCCGTTAAGCTTGATTTGGCGTTCGAACATCGGCCGGTTGGCTATGGTGATCTCGCCGTTTCCCTGGATGCGCAGTTTCCCGCTCAGGGCTAATTGCTCCGCTAACGGCTCATTCCTCGCCGACGAGCCACATCATTTCCCTTAAACACGACTGTAAACAGTGGCATTTTCGTGCTTTCACGATGCGTCGAATTGTGCCTAGATCAGTTTGAGCGCCAGCTCTGACTCGACTTCGGGAACCGACGCATTTGGCTCACGATACGCGCACAGGACATCAACCGCTGCCCTTTCGCCCGCAAGGCGACGCCTGCCAGATCGGGTTTTTTCTGGTGCCCTCGTTTTCGCTGATCGCCTTCACCTCAGCAATCGAGACGTTGCGCGCGGCAAACCATTGTGCAGAGCAGGAGCTGTTCCGATGGTCGTTGTTCTCGCCAGATGGGCAACCGGTGACAGCGTCGAATGGTGTCAGGGTTTCGGCGGACGGCACCTATCGTGACGCCGACAAGTTGGCGGCCTTCGTCGTCTGCGCCGGGGTCGATGTCCAGCACCACGACCACCGCGACCTGATTGCTACGGTGCGCCGCCTGTCGTCGTTCGGTTCCGGCGTCGGTGCCGTTTGCACGGGTACTTATGTGCTGGCCAAGGCGGGCCTCATCGACAATCACCGCTGCACGATCCACTGGGAGAACCTTGCCAGTCTGGTGCAGGATTTTCCCGATCTCGATGTGTCACAGGATCTGTTCGAGATTGATCGCAACCGCTTTACGTCTGCCGGCGGCACCGCTGCCACTGACATGATGCTGTCTATCCTTGCCAGCGACTACAACCCTGATTTGGCCGCTCACGCCACCGATTTGCTGGTCTACCATCGAATCCGCGAGGGCACCGAGCGTCAGCGTATGGACCTGCGCAATCGCCTCGGCGTTTCGCATCCAAAACTGCTCGCCGTCATCCAGCGCATGGAAGAGACCGTCGAGAACCCCATGACCTGCGCCGAACTTGCCCGTCAGGCCGGCGTTTCGTCACGCCAACTCGAGCGCCTGTTCTCAAAATACCTGGGGCATTCACCAACGCGCCACTATCTTTCTGTGCGGCTAGAGCGGGCGCGCTTCCTGCTCTTGCAGACCTCGATGCCGATCTTGTCGGTTGCGATGGCCTGTGGCTTTGTATCTGCATCGCATTTTTCGAAGAGTTACAGCGAGCATTTTGGCTGCACACCGAGCACAGAAAGGCGCGGCCGCACGCCTGGCCGATCGGATTCCAGCCATGGTCCGACCGCCCGAATGGCGCGGCGAAGCAAGCTGGCGACGCAATCGCGTTAGAGCGGTAACGCGAAATTAGGTCCAATGGTCCTAGGATGTTCGATCTTAGCGACAGGGCGACCCGCCATGGACCAGGAATACAGCAACGTCTTCGTTGATGATGCAACCCCGGCAGATGCCGCTGATACCGCAATGCTTGAGCCCGATCTGGCCGTTGCGGATGCACCTGTCAGACCGCGTCCGGCGCGCCGTGGCCGTGAAGCCCGTCGTGCCGCCCGCAAGGCGACAACAGCGCTCACCAAGCCCTATTTCGTGCGCCAGACCGCGCCGTTCGAGGTGCTTGACGAAACCGCCCTGGCGATCATTGAGGCGAATGCCGAACGCCTGCTCCAGGAAGTCGGCGTCCAGATCATGGACTACCCGCGCGCCAAGCAGATGTTCGCGGCCGCCGGCTGTGACATCGAGGGCGACCGCGTACGCTTCCCGATCGGCCTCGCACGCGAATTGTGCAAGACGGCGCCCGGCCACTACACGCAGGCAGCCCGCAACCCGGAGCGCAGCTGCGAGATCGGCGGGCGCAACACCGTCTTCGCGCCGGTCTACGGCTCGCCGTTCGTCCACGATTACGACAACGGCCGGCGCTACGGCACGATCGAGGATTTCCGCAACTTCGTGAAGCTCGCCTACATGGCGCCGGCGATGCACCACTCCGGCGGCACCGTCTGCGAGCCGGTCGACGTGCCGGTCAACAAGCGCCACCTCGACATGGTCTATGCCCACATGTCGCTGTCCGACAAGCCGTTCATGGGCTCGGTCACGGCACCCGAACGCGCCGCCGACACGGTCGAGATGTGCAAGATCCTGTTCGGCGAGGAATTCCTCCTCTCGAACACGGTCTGCACCAGCCTGATCAATGCCAACTCGCCGCTCGTCTGGGACGGCGCGATGCTCGGCGCCGCCGACGTCTACGCGAGCAACAATCAGGCCTGCATCATCTCGCCGTTCATCATGGGCGGCGCCATGAGTCCGGTCAGTGTCGCCGGCACGCTCACCCAGGTGCTCGCCGAAGTAATGGCCGGCGTCGCCTTCACCCAGCTCGTGCGGCCGGGTGCACCGGTCGTGTTCGGAGCGTTCGTCGCGACGCTGTCGATGCAGTCGGGCGCCCCGACCTTTGGCACGCCGGAGGGCGCCAACGCGATCTACGGTGCCGCCCAGCTCGCCCGCCGCCTCGGCCTTCCCTTCCGCACCGGTGGCAGTCTGTGCGCCTCGAAGCGGCCTGACGCGCAGGCGGCCTACGAGAGCATGGCCACGATCCTGCCGACCGTGCAGGCCGGCGCCAATTTTGTGCTCCACTCCGCCGGCTGGATGGAAGGCGGCCTCGCCTCGTCCTACGAGAAGTTCGTGATGGACTGCGATCAGCTCGGTGCGATGCAGAAGCTCGCCGCCGGCATCGATATGTCGGAAGCCGGCCAGGCGATGGAGGCGTTCCAGCAAGTCGAGCCCGGCGGCCATTTCCTCGGCTGCGATCACACCCAGGCGAACTTCGAGACCGCGTTCTACCGCCACGAGCTGCACGACAGCAATTCGGTCGAGCAGTGGCAGGCCGAAGGCAGCCTCGACATGGCCGCCCGCGCCAACACCAAGTGGAAGAGCATGCTGGCCGACTATCAGGCACCGGCGCTCGATCCGGCCATCGACGAGGCGCTGCAAGCGTTCATCGCCAAGCGCAAATCCGAGATGCCTGACGCCAGCTACTGAGCGGCGCGTGCGCCGCCTTGCCGCGCTCGAACCACGCATCGGAGTCACCCCGGTACATGCCTGCCCCGGCGTTAGGCCGGGGTTACCGGGGTCCATTTCTCGGAGCGCATGAAGGTGGCAATTGTTGCGCGGCTGTCCGCCTTGGCGAAGTCCGCACTTGCGGCTCAATGGATACCGGTAACATGTGCCGGCATGACGTCAGTGGGTGAGGCAGGGGCTTTTCGTTCATCGATATTGCACGACATTTCGTCATCGCTTTGGTGCTAGCCGCCTCATCTTGGCGCGAATGGTTGCAATCCGCTGGTCGTGTGCAATACAGATTATCGTCTTCCCCCCTTTCGCTCGCCCCCGTTTCCGCGATAGCTTGATGGCGTCGATCCTAACCGTCGATGCAACCGTCCGGAGTCCGACATGGCGACGACCGTCAACGGCAGCTGCCTGTGTGGTGGCGTCACGTTTGAAATCACCGGAAAACTGCGAGAAGTGATCGCGTGTCACTGCACGCAATGCCGCAAGACCAGCGGCCACTACGTTGCCGCCACGGCCTGCGACGACGATGACCTCAAGTTCGACAAGCTCGACACCCTCGCCTGGTATCGCTCCTCCGAGACCGCCGAACGCGGGTTCTGCAAGCGCTGCGGCAGCAGCCTGTTTTATCGGTCGCTGGAAGGCCACTCGACCAGCATCGGGGCCGGCTGCCTCGACGGGGCGACCGGTTTGCGCCTGACCGGCCATATTCATTGCGCGACCAAGGGCGACTACTATGACATCGCCGACGGCCTCGAGCAGCGCGAGGAAGAGTGAGGCTCGTTTGAATAGTGGGGCATGCACATGCCGGCCGATCGTCCGCTGAATTTGCCGGCTGCCGTCATTTTCGACATGGATGGCCTGCTCCTCGACAGCGAGGCGGTCATGCGCCGTTGCTTCGATCGCATCGCGGCACAGCAGGGTTGGACGTTGGCGCCGGGCGTTTTCGAAAGCATGATCGGTCTCAACCGGGCCATGTCGCTCGATGTTCTCGCTCGGCATGTGCCTGCCGAGATCGGCGCAGTCGATTTCGACGCTGCCGTCCATGCCGCCTACGATGCCGAGATTGCGCGCGGCATTCCCTTGAAGTTTGGAGCGCTCAGCTTGGTACGGCATCTTGCTGCCCAGCAGGTTCCTTGCGCCGTCGCCACCTCTTCGGCGGTGCATCTTGCCGAGCGAAAACTGTCTGCGGCCGGGCTCTTGGCACGCCTCGACGCCGTTGCCTCCGGCGAGGAGGTGGCCAACGGTAAACCGGCACCCGATGTGTTTCTTCTGGCCGCCGAACGTCTGCGCGTGCCGCCGTCGGAATGCGTGGCCTTTGAAGACTCGCCAACCGGCGTGCGCAGCGCACTGGCGGCCGGGATGCGCGTCGTACAGGTGCCGGATATGGTGGCGGCCGAACCGGGCATGGAACGTCACGGTGTTATCGTAGCCGACACATTGATTGCCGGAGCCATCGCCATCGGGCTATTGCATGGCTAACACGCGATGCGCCAGCGCTGCGACTGGTCTGCGGTCCGCCGCGCTATAGTCTGTTTGCGTGCGCAATTGACTGTGCAGCAACATTTGGGAGCAGCAATGCGGTTTGGAATAATTGGCGCCGGCATGATCGCCGGCTTTCACGCCCGGGCGATCGCCGCCATGGCCGGCGCGGAACTGGTCGCCGTCTATGCGCGCCGCGCCGAGGCCGCCACCGAGTTGACCGGCCAGTTCGGCGGCACCGCCTACGACGATCTCGATGCCTTCCTCGCCCACGACGGCCTCGAGGTCGTCACCATCTGCACGCCGAGCGGTGCCCACCTCGAACCGGCGATCGCGGCGGCGCGGGCCGGCAAGCACATCATCTGCGAAAAGCCGCTCGAGGTCACGACCGAACGCATCGACCGTATGATCGCCGCCTGCCGTGACGCCGGCGTCTGCCTCGCCGGCATTTTTCCCAGGCGCTTCAACCCGGCGACCGACCATTTCCGCGAGGCCGTCGCCGCCGGCCGCTTCGGGCGCATCGCGCTGGCCGATGCCATCATCAAGTGGTGGCGTCCGCAGAGCTACTACGACAACGGCGCCTGGCGCGGCACCTGGGCCCTCGACGGCGGCGGCGCCTTGATGAATCAGTCGATCCATACCGTCGATCTGCTGCTTCACATCATGGGCGATGTTGAATCGGTGCGCGCGCAAACGCGTCTGATTGCGCACGAAGGTATTGAAGTCGAGGATACTGCCACCGCTATGCTGACGTTCAAAAACGGCGCGCTCGGCACGGTTCAAGGATCTACCGCGTGCTGGTCGGCGGCCGGACATCCTGCCGAAATCCAGGTTTGTGGCGAGCATGGATCCGTGTTCATGTCAGACGATCGTTTCAAGGTCTGGGAATTCGCCAGAGAAAGCGGCGCCGATCGCCGGATCCGTGACAGCTTCGGCCTTGACGCCAACGCGGCCGGCGCCGGTGCGGCGGATCCGTCCGCGATCGATTTCAGCTGGCATCAACGCAATTTCGAGGACGTCGTCGAAGCGATTCGGGCCGGGCGTGCACCAACAATCGATGGTACCGAAGCACGCCGTGCCGTCGCTCTGATCGAAGCCATCTACCAATCAGCCAAAGCTGACGGAGGACGCGTCGATCTCTAATTTTCTGGCACGACCACATGGCACAAGGTCATGCAACCTCATGCAACACGCGATCCATTGCGGCGCCAAGCTTGTCGACCAACTCACCGATCTGCGCATCCGTGATGATGAACGGCGGCGCAAGCAACACATGGTCGCCGTGCACGCCATCGATCGTTCCGCCCATCGGATAGCAGATCAACCCGGCTTCGAACGCCGCCTTTTTGATTTGAGCGTTGACCCGCAGCTTTGGATCGAATGTAGCCTTGGTCTCGCGATCCGCGACCAGTTCGACGCCACGAAACAGTCCGCGCCCACGGATGTCGCCGACGTGCGGATGCTGTCCGAAGCGCTCGATGAGGGCGGCATGTAGCTTCTCGCCCTGCTCGGCACAGCGCCCCACAAGGCCCCGGCCAAGCAAGGCGTTCACCACGGCAATGCCTGCCGCGCACGCCGTCGGATGTCCGATATAGGTATGCCCGTGCTGGAAGAAGCCGGAGCCGTCCTTGATCGCCTCATAGATTTTACCGCTGCACAGCATCGCCCCGATCGGCTGATAGCCGCCGCCGAGACCTTTGGCGATTGTCACGATATCCGGCGCAATCCCTTCTTGCTCACAAGCGAACAGCGTGCCGGTTCGGCCCATGCCGCACATCACTTCATCTAGGATCAGCAGCACGTCATGGCGGTCACAGATCTCGCGGATGCGCTTGAAATAGCCTGGCACCGGTACAACGGCACCAAGTGTCGCGCCAACCACCGGCTCGGCGATGAACGCCATCACGTTATCGGCGCCGAGCCGTTCGATCTCAGCTTCCAATTCGTTGGCGACGCGCAAGCCATAGGCCTCCGCAGTTTCATCGTCGCCGCGGTTGCGATACTCGAAGCATGGCGCAATATGTGATCCCTCGAACAGGAGCGGCGCGAACGGCTCGCGGCGCCAGGCGTTGCCACCGGCGGCCAATGCCCCGAGCGTATTGCCATGATAGCTTTGGCGTCGTGCGATCAGGCGATGCTTCGATGGTTTGCCGCTTTCGATCGCATACTGCCGCGCGAGTTTGATGGCCGCTTCAACCGCCTCGGATCCGCCGGATACGAAGTAGACGCGGTCGATCCCCGCAGGCGCGTTGGCGATCAACAGGTCCGCCAGCGCTTCGGCCGGTTCGCTCGACAGAAAGCCGCTGTGCGCGAACGCGACCTTGTCGAGCTGCGCCTTGATCGCGTCGATGACCTCGCGGTCGCCATGCCCGAGGCAGGACACCGCTGCCCCGCCGGAGCCATCGAGATATTGTCGGCCATCTGCATCGTAGAGATAGACACCGTCACCCGACACTGCCACTGGCGGCACCGCCTTGGTGTGGCGCGGAAAGACATGGCTGTGCTCGCGGGTCATTCTGGGGCCTCGCTTCAATCGGCCTGCACGGTGCCGGCCGCCGGCGTCCGACTTTATCGCAACCGGTGTTCACCGCAACGGACACAATGTACCACGACACGATTTGTGCGCCGCGAAATGCGACCGCCGTTCGCAGGACAATCACCGAAACTTTGCGTCAACCCACTTTCATTAGGCCGCGAAACGTATAGACTGCCGTGTTAAGTCTTCAAAGCAAGATCGATTATAGGGAGAGACATAATGCTCAAGGCGCTGGTAATTGATCCCGGCAAATGCACGGGTTGCAAGCAATGTGAGATGGCTTGCTCATACGAAAATGAAGGCGTCTTCAACCCCTCGAAATCGCGCATTCGTGTCTTCGACTTCCATGAAGATGCCCGCTTCGTGCCGTATACCTGCACGCAATGCGATGAAGCCTGGTGCCAGCAGGCTTGCCCGGTCAACGCGATCACGACTGACGCGATGGGCGTCAAGATCGTCAGCGACAGCCTCTGCGTTGGCTGCAAAGTGTGCACCATCGCCTGCCCGTTCGGGACGGTGAACTACAACGCATCGACCGGCAAAGTCATCAAATGCGATCTGTGCGGTGGCAACCCGGCGTGCGCCGACGCTTGCCCGACGGCAGCGATCACCTATCAGGACGTCGAGCAGACCGGCTTCGACAAGATGAAGCTTTGGGCTGGCAAGACCGGCGCCGCCGTCGAAATTGACGGGCCGAACACGCCGGTCTGATCGGCCACGGCGATCACCCCGTCAAATTCATTGAAATACGCCGCCTGCGCGGCACCGCATTCAAGGGAGCAATCTCATGGGCTGGACCGGAAAAATCCTCCGCATCGACCTCACTAACGGCACCACCAAATCCGAACCTCTAAACATGGAATGGGCGGACAAGTACCTTGGCCAGCGCGGCCTCGCCTCGAAATATCTCTCCGAAGAGATGGACCCGAAGGCGGATGCGCTCGGGCCGGAAAACAAGATCATTTTCGCAACCGGACCATTGACCGGCACCTGCGCTTCAACCGGCGGCCGCTACTCGGTCATCACCAAGGGGCCCCTCACCGGTGCGATTGCCTGCTCGAACTCCGGCGGCTACTGGGGCGCGGAGCTCAAGTTCGCTGGCTGGGACATGGTTATCCTGGAGGGTCAATCCCCCAAGCCTGTTTATCTCACGATATTCGATGACGACGTCCAGATCCGCGACGCCGGCGAAATCTGGGGCAAGTCGGTTTGGGAAACGGATGCCTGGGTCAAGTCGACTCATCAAGATCCCATGATGCATGTTGCCGCGATTGGCGTGTCCGGTGAAAACAAGGTGCTGTACTCCTGCGTCGTCAACGACCTGCACCGTGCTGCCGGACGCTCCGGCGTCGGCGCAGTGCTTGGATCGAAGAACGTCAAAGCGCTCGGTGTGCGGGGCACCGGTGGCGTATCGGTCAAGGATTTCAAGTCCTTCATGAAGGCGACCAACGATGGCAAGAAAGTCCTCAAGGAAAATGCCGTCACCGGTCAAGGGCTGCCGACGTTCGGGACGCAGGTGCTCATGAACGTCATCAACGAATCGGGCGCATTGCCCACGCGAAACGGACGCGATGTCCAGTTCGAAGGCGCCAAGGATATTTCGGCGGAAGCCATGGCCGAGCCGCGTAAGTCCGATGGCCAACCGAACCTGCTTACGAACCAGGCCTGCTTCAGCTGCACAATCGCCTGCGGTCGCATCTCCAAGATCGATGAGAAGCATTATACGGTCCAGAACAAGCCGCAGTATTGGGATGCTTCCGGTGGCCTCGAATATGAAGCCGCCTGGGCGCTCGGTGCCGCGACCGGAGTCAATGATCTCGAAGCACTGACCTACACCAACTTCATCTGTAACGAGCAAGGCATCGATCCGATTTCGTTCGGCGCCACCGTTGGTGCGGCAATGGAGCTTTATGATCTCGGCCTGATCGACAAGGAAAAAACGGGCGGCCTCGAGCTCAAATTTGGTTCTGCCGAAGCGTTGACGACAGCCGTTGAACTGACCGGCAAGGCGGAAGGTTTTGGCGCGGAGTTGGGCATGGGTTCCGCTCGTCTTACCGAGAAGTACGGCCGCCCTGAACTGGCCATGACGGTGAAGGGACAGGAGTTCCCGGCCTACGATCCGCGTGGTGTGCAGGGCATGGGCCTCACATACGCAACGTCGAACCGGGGTGCCTGCCACCTGCGCTCCTACACCGTTTCCTCGGAAATCATGGGTGTGCCGGAAAAGACCGATCCATTGGTCACCGAAGGCAAGGCTGCGCTCGTCAAAGCATTCCAGGACGCCACCTCTGCCGTCGACTCATCTGGCCTCTGCGTCTTCACGACGTTCGCCTGGACGCTCGACGACATCGCCCCGCAGATCGATGCCGCCATCCCGGGTGACTGGACGACCGACAAGCTCCTCGAAGTTGGCGAGCGTATCTGGAACATGGAGCGGATGTTCAACAATCGCGCCGGCTTCACTGCTGCCGACGACAAGCTTCCAGAGCGCATGCTCAAGGATGCTGCCAAAACCGGTCCCGCCAAGGGGCTCGTCAACGGCCTCGACAAGATGCTGCCGGAATACTACGAGCTGCGCGGTTGGACGCCGGAAGGTGTTCCGACGAACGAGACCATAGACCGCCTCGCGGTATAGCGACGACGGGCAGGTCGTTGATGTCGCTGATGGACATCAACGACCATGTCGGCAAACCCCGGCAGGCGATCGCGGTCTAGAAGTCGCTGTCGGCACTTGGCCGGCGGTGCCCGCGCTGCGAGATGCACGCGATCGACAGGATCACTGCGTTGTCAATTAGTGCCGCGAAGGGCATTTCTAGTAAAATTGACATTAGTATAACAATTTATCCATATACATTGTTATATTTTGATAGATATGCCTATATGTGGCATGGACCCTGTACGTAACCCATTCGCCCCCGGGGCTGGATCGCGCCCGCCGCAATTGGCCGGACGTGACAGCGTCATAAAAAGCGCTGATATCGCCATCCAGCGCATCGTGCTCGGTCGTCACGACAAGTCGCAAATCCTGCTTGGCCTGCGCGGTACCGGCAAGACCGTCCTGCTCAACGCGATCGAGGAACTGGCGGAAACGCACAATCACCTCGCCTCGTTCATCGAGGCGCCCGAAGATGAGGCGCTGGTCGAGCTCGTCTATCCCAAGATCCATCAAGTCCTGCGCCGGCTCTCGAACGCGGAAAGCGCCAAGGCGGCCGCGCACAAGGCGTTGCAGGCATTGAAATCGATCGCCGGCAAATTCAAGGTCTCGATGGGCGATTTCTCAATCTCTGTCGATCCCGAGCCGGGCGTTGCTGATAGCGGCAATCTTGAATATGACCTTGTCGACTTGTTCCTACGGGTCGGCGAAGCCGCCAAGGCAGCGGGCCGCGCGTGGACATTGCTGATTGACGAGATCCAGTACCTCTCCGACAAGGAACTGGCCGCGCTCATCGTCGCCATTCACCGGGTCAACCAGAAGCGCTTGCCAATTCTCTTGTTCGGCGCCGGATTGCCTCAGGTTGCGGCCCTGTCAGGTGATGCCAAGTCCTACGCTGAGCGTTTGTTCGACTACCCTGCGATTGGCCCGCTCGACAAACCAGCAGCTAAGAGAGCCATCCGCCAACCGATCGAAGACGAAGGCGAAAAGATTTCGAACAAGGCACTCGATGCCATTGTCGATCGCGCAATGGGTTACCCGTACTTCCTGCAGGAGTGGGGGTACCAGACATGGAACGCCGCCGATCGCTCGCCGTTCCAGTTGCAAGATGTTGAGGCGGCTTCGCCGCTCGTGCTCAAGCGTCTCGATGACGGCTTCTTCCGCGTTCGCTTCGAACGTCTCACGCCGAAAGAGCGCGAATACGTGCTCGCCATGGCAAGCCTCGGCGAAGGCCCGTACCGATCATCCGACGTCGCTGACCGGCTCGGCGAAAGTGCGCAGAGCCTCGGCCCAAGACGTGCTACGATCATTAACAAGGGTATGATATACAGTCCTGCCCACGGCGACATCGCATTCACCGTGCCGATGTTTGAGGATTATCTGACGCGCACCTTTCCTGACCGCGTGCGCACTTACTCGAAAGGCTGAGCATGCATCACGTCATCCTCGGTGCCGGCCCCGCCGGTGTCACCGCCGCCGAAACGATCCGCAATCAGGATCCTTCAGCCGAGATCACGCTCGTCGCCGGCGAAGGCGAGCCGCCTTACTCTCGCATGGCCATTCCCTATCTTCTCGAAGGCAAGATCGGCGAGGACGGCACTTATCTGCGCCAGACAAACGACCACTACCAAGAACAGGCCATCAAGGTCGTCGAGGGGCCGACCACGTCCGTCGATACCGGTGCCAAATCCGTCTCGCTCAAAGACGGTTCGACACTGAACTACGATAAGCTGCTCATCGCAACCGGTGCCAGTCCCGTGCGGCCGCCGATTGACGGTCTCGACCAGCCGGGTGTCCATACCTGCTGGACGCTTGACGATGCCCGCTACATCACCAATCGCGCGCAGAAGGACGCGCCCGTCGTCTTGGTCGGCGCCGGTTTTATCGGCTCGATCATCCTTGAGTCGCTGGCCAAGGCCGGTGTCAAGCTGACGGTCGTTGAAATGGGCGATCGCATGGTGCCGCGCATGCTCGACGAAACCGCCGGCAATATGCTCAAGCGCTGGTGCGAGGACCAGGGCGTGCGTGTCATCACCGGCACGACGGTCGAAGCGATCCGCGCCGCCGGCGCTGCTGCACCCGCTGCCGGCACCGCCGACCAGGCCCAGAGTCAGGGCGAGGCGGGCGATTCCGCGCAGCAAGAGCCAGGTTTCTTTGGCCGTTTGTTCGGCATGTCGTCATCGCAGCCATCGCCCTCGTCCTACCCGGCTTCAGGTGCCGCACCGGCAGCGCCAACGACCAATGACAATACGCCGGTCGCGTCCGGTGACGGCCTGCGGGTCGCGCTCGGCAATGGTGAAACGATTAGTGCCAGCCTCGTCGTGATCGCCACTGGCGTGCGCTCCAACACCGACTTTCTCGACGGCAGCGGGATCAAGGTCGGCAATGGCATCACGGTTGATGACCATCTTGCCACCAGCGCATCCGATGTCTATGCCGCGGGCGATGTCGCCGAAGGTATGGACCTGTCGACCGGCGCCCATGACATGCTTGCCATTCAGCCGGTCGCCGTCGAACATGGCTATCTCGCCGCCATGAACATGGTCGGCAAGCCGACCCGGCATCGTGGTTCGCTCAACATGAACGTGCTCGACACGTTGGGGTTGATCTCGTCATCGTTTGGCCAGTGGCAAGGCGTTGATGGAGGCGACTCCGTCGCGAAGGTTGACGACGACAACTATCGCTATATCCGCCTCGAATTCGGCGGCGACAAACTTGTCGGCGCCCAATGCATCGGCATGACAGAAAACATCGGCATGCTGCGTGGCTTGATTCAGACGGGCCTTTCGCTTGGTCCCTGGAAAGAGCGCCTTCTTGAGGCGCCCGAGCGGCTTCCCGAGGCGTACGTCGCGACGGCCCAGGGAACGCCCGGCCACGGTCCGTCCGGTCCCAAGATCGCGCTTCCGGTTTGAGACGACGCATTGACATGAAGATTACCATGAAGCTCTACGCATCGCTCGGCCAGCATCTGCCTGCCAATGCCGAGCGCAATGAAGCAATAATCGATGTTGCCGACGGTACTTCGATTCTGAGCATCCTCGACGCCCACAATGTCCCGCGCGAGTCCTGCCATTTGGTTCTGCTCAACGGCATCTACCAGGCCCCGTTCGAGCGTGGCGAAGCGCGTCTCAAGGACGGCGACCATCTCGCCGTCTGGCCACCCGTGGCGGGTGGTTGAGCGCATGGCGGACGAAAAGCCTGTCGCGGCACAAGTCGAAAAGATCATGTCGATTAAACCGGTAGAATTCGAGGCCGGGGTTGTGCGCCTCGATCCGGATGCGCCGGCATCCGCCACGAGCGCAAGCGATATCACGACCTACGCCGTGGCCCATCCAGCGGCCGGCGGCGCCGCCGTGCGGATCGTCTTCGAAAAACTCGAACCTGCCGTGCTCGGTGGCCTGATGCGCCTGCCGCGCGCCAAGGTTACGCTCTACCTGGAAGGTCTCAGTGACGAGGCGCGGCGCGCCTTTCTTGGCATCTTCGATCAGACTTTCCAGCGTGGTGGCGGCTAGCCGCCCGCATCTCGGGACCTGAAATTTGCAGCCGCACGCCCTATATATTCGTCGTGTCTAACCTGCTCACATTCACGGATCGCGGCATCTATTGTCCGGCCGGAGATTTCTACATCGATCCATGGCGACCGGTCGACCGTGCGTTGATCACACATGGTCACGCCGATCACGCACGCCCCAACATGCAGCGCTATCTCGCGACGGAAACCGCGGCCCCCGTCATCCGCTACCGTCTCGGCGACGAAATCAAGCTGGAGACCACGACCTACGGCACCCCAATCACAATCGGTGACGCCACCGTCTCCTTCCACCCTGCCGGCCACGTGCCGGGCTCGGCCCAGATCCGCGTCGAGGTGAGTGGCGAGGTCTGGGTTGTCTCCGGTGACTACAAGACCGTGCCCGATGGCCTGTCCGAAGCGTTCGAGCCGGTCACCTGCGATGCCTTTATCAGCGAGTGCACGTTCGGCCTGCCGGTCTTCAAATGGCTGCCGCAGGCCGAAGTCATCGCCGACATCAACGCCTGGTGGCAGGTCAATCGTGATGCCGGCAAGACCTGCGCAATCGGCGCCTACGCGCTTGGCAAGGCGCAACGTATCCTGGCCAACATTGACACGTCGATCGGCCCGATCCTGACGCATAGCGCGATCGAGAACACCAACGAGGTACTGCGCGCGCAGGGGATCGACCTGCCCGAAACCGTGCGCCTCACCGGCGATCTCGACCGCAAGGCCTATCCCGGTGCGCTGATCATCGCGACGCCTTCGGCCTTGAACAACAACTGGCCACGCGGCTTCGGGCCCATCGCGACGGCGTTCGCCAGCGGCTGGATGGCGCTGCGCGGCATCCGCCGCCGCCGGTCCGTCGACCGCGGGTTCATCCTTTCCGATCATGCCGATTGGTCAGGTCTCAACGAGGCGATCAAGGCAACCGGCGCCGAGCGCATCTTCGTCACCCACGGTTACACGGCCGTTTTTCGCCGTTGGCTCGAGGAACAGGGCTATCAGGCTGAAATCGTTGAAACCGAATTCGAAGGTGAAATCGCCGACGTTGCAGTGGAAAACGCCGCCGAAAAACAAGACGGTAACGGAGAGGTCGCCTGATGAAGCGCTTCGCCGCCCTGTTCACCGCGCTCGACCAGACAACGAAGACGACCGTCAAGGTTGACGCGCTCGCCGCATACTTCATGGAAGCACCAGAAGCGGACCGCCTCTGGACCATCGGGCTGCTTTCCGGACGCCGGCCGCGCCGCGGCGTGTCGACAACGTTGCTGCGTCAGTGGGCGGCCGAACATGCCGGCCTGCCGCTCTGGCTGTTCGAGGAGTCTTACGCCATCGTCGGTGATCTCGCCGAGACTATCGCCGTCATTCTGCCCGAGGCCACCTGCGGCAGCGACCAAAGCCTGACCTACTGGATCGATGTGACGAAGTCTTTTGCCGCGCTCGACGAAGCCGGCAAACGCGACAAAATTCTCGCCGCCTGGGACCTATTGGCGCCAACCGAGCGCTTCGTGTTCAACAAGCTGATCACGGGCGGTTTTCGCATGGGCGTCAGCCAGAAGCTCATGACGCGGTCTCTGTCGCGCGCGACCGGTATCGATGAGGCTGAATTGAGCCACCGCCTGATGGGCGATTGGACGCCGGACACGGTCACGTACGAAAATCTCTTCCATGCCTACGATCCGGCTGCGGACCTCTCCAAGCCCTATCCGTTCTACCTCGCCTATCAGCTCGACGATGGGCCGTCGGACCTCGGCGCTCCGGCCGACTGGTCGGCGGAGCACAAATGGGACGGCATCCGCGGTCAACTTATCGTCCGTGGCGGCAACCATTTCCTATGGTCGCGCGGCGAAGAGCTGATCACCGACCGCTTTCCCGAATTGGTGGCGACGCGCGACTTCCTCCCGGAAGGCACCGTTATCGACGGGGAACTGCTGGCTTGGAACCACGGCAGTGATGCGCCGCTGCCATTCAACGATCTGCAAAAACGCATCGGACGCAAGATCGTGCCGAAAAAGCTGCTTGCCGAAGCGCCCGTCGTGCTGCGCGCCTACGACCTCCTCGAACATAGCGGCGACGACATCCGCGTCAGGCCCTTCGCCGATCGCCGTAGTGCACTCGAAGCCTTGATCGCCGACTGTCCGCCGCAAGCCAATCTCCGTCTGTCACCCCTCATAAGGTTCGATACCTGGGAGGAACTGGCCACCATTCGCCAGGGCGCACGCGGCATGCACGCCGAGGGCGTGATGTTGAAACGCCACGACAGTCCGTATCTGTCGGGCCGTAAGCGTGGTGACTGGTGGAAATGGAAGATCGACCCGCTCACAGTCGATGCCGTGATGGTTTACGCTCAGCAGGGTCACGGGCGGCGCGCCAACCTGTTCACCGATTTCACCTTCGCGGTATGGGATGGCGCAGAACTGGTGCCCTTCACCAAGGCCTATTCCGGCCTCACCGATGCCGAGTTCCGCGAGATTACCGCTTGGGTGCGTCGCAACACGCTTGCCCGCTTCGGTCCCGTCCGCCAGGTGACGCCCGAGCACGTCTTCGAGATCGCCTTCGAGGGCATACAGGAAAGCACACGCCACAAATCCGGCATCGCGCTGCGCTTCCCGCGTATGGCGCGCTGGCGCCACGACAAGCCCAAGGAAGAAGCCGGCACGCTTGCCGACCTCAAGACGCTGCTGGCGGCGCAGGTTTAGTGGTATCCGCCGCTTGCCCCCGACCGGCACCACATGTGCCTGTCATACCTATGCCCTGGCGACAGCTAAATCCCGCAGTACACCGGCTTCGAGCTCAAGTTCCTCGAGGCGATGCTTCACCACGTCGCCAATACTGACGATGCCCGTAATTTCATCGTCCGTGGTGACCAGCAGATGTCTGACGCGTCGGTCTGTCATATGCCGCGCAACACGCGCCATCGAGTCGTCAGGATTGCAGGTTTGCAGGTCTCGTTGGACGATTTCGGTGCAGTTCATGGCCAACGCTCGCGGCCCGAAATCCGCGATTGCGCGAACGACATCGCGTTCTGAGATCATGCCGACGATGTCATCGTTCGAAGCGCGGATCGGGACGGCGCCAACGTTTTCGATACGGAGCCGGCAGATGACTTCCTCGACCGTATCCGTGATCTTCGCGTACTTGAGCTGGCTGTGCGACTTGCCTCTCATTATTTCGCGGACTTGCATGGCATGCTCCTTTGAGTAAGGGCCCCCCGCGTGTTCATTGAACAATTTCAATCATAGGCTGATAAGCAGAGTTTTTCCAGTTCGCGATGCCGCAATAAAACCATGC
>JBPCVZ010000121.1:0-5390 GCA_051010015.1 Hyphomicrobiaceae bacterium | reverse complement strand
GCTCGCTGATGGACCGCACGGTCATCATCTGCAACACTTCATCGATGCCGGTCGCCGCGCGAGAAGCTTCTATCTTCACCGGAATGACCATCGGTGAGTACTATCGACAGATGGGCCTGCGGGTCCTACTGATCGCCGACTCGACTTCGCGCTGGGCACAGGCGATGCGCGAGACCTCCGGGCGACTCGAGGAGATTCCCGGTGAGGAGGGTTTCCCGGCCTATCTCGACAGCTCGGTCAAGAGCATTTACGAGCGCGCTGGCATGATCCGTACCAATGACGGCAGCATCGGTGCGTTGACCATGATCGGGACCGTCTCACCGGCGGGCGGCAACTTCGAGGAGCCGGTGACGCAATCGACGCTCGGCGCCGTCAAATGTTTCCTCGGCCTCTCGGCTGATCGCGCCTACAAGCGCTTCTATCCCGCCGTCGATCCCTTGCTGTCATGGTCGCGGTATCGTGAACAGCTTGCTCCCTGGTATGCCGAGCACATGGGGCGGGACTGGACCATGCGTGTCGAGGAGATGGAAAGGTTGCTGATGCGCGGCAGTGAAGTCGATCAAATGATGCAGGTGACCGGCGAGGACGGGGTGATGCTGGACGATTTCATCCTGCACCAGGTCGCGCTTTTCCTGGATATGGTTTATCTTCAGCAGGACGCTTTCGACAATATTGACGCGGCGACGGCTATCGATCAGCAGAAAGAGCGGTTCGACATGGCCTATACTATTTCCACGCGCAGTTACGTTTTTGATGACAAGATCGCCGCACGTACGTACTTCACCAAGATGACCGGTCTCTTCAAGAACCTCAATTATGCTGCGCCCAACTCCAACGATGAAGCGCGCCTAAAGATAGAGATCGAAGCACTCGACCGTTCGGTCCCGTTGATCACGGCGGGTCACGATGCGATTGCCGGCGCACGAGAGGCTGCTGCGGCTCGACGAGTTGCCTGCGTAAAACTTAGCGCGCATGACGATTAGCGCCACGTTCATCCTGCCCAATCAGGTGGAACGTGGTCTTGTCGATATCGATCCCAAGGACCGCACACGCTCAGTGCCAATCGAGGGCACTGAGCCGGGCCGGACCATTCCATTACCGGAAATGGCAAATGCGGTCGCACACCATATGTTGCGCAATCCGTACGACGTCAGCATTCCACAGGGAAAGTGAAGGCTTACGCCTCGAACTCAGAGTGGGCGCCTGAGTCAGTTGTTGCTCGAGCTTGCGTAGCAATCACGCAGCGGGCAGTCTCTTGCAGATTGGTTTCAACGCTCGCGACATTGCTGGTGCCGAACTGTCGATCATCTGCGGGCATACTCTAGGCAGAGCATACCGATGGACGTTCTGGACGTTTTTCAACGCATTTGGGGCGACCTTGTCGCTCGACCTAGCGGGCCAATGGCTCTCCGATTCACGATTCAACCACTCGTGTCCGCGATTTTGGCAGTTCGCGATGGTACTCGAGACGGGCGCTCTGGGCGTCCGCCAGACTTAGGGACCATACTTAAAGAGAGAGACAAACGACGCACATATCTGAATGACGGCTTTAAAGCGACGGGAAAAATTATGATTTCCGCGCTTATACTCGACACGGTGTACCAGCTCGTTGTGCTCAAAGCTTTCTATCCTGGCGAAGCACTAATAATTGCTGTCGTATTGGGTTTCTTGCCTTATGTCCTTGTCCGTAGGCCGGTTGCGCATATTGTCTATCGATGGCACTCCAGGTCAAGGCACCGCTCATGAGACCCAATTGCTAAACATAATCGAAGGTCGGCTCTCGTGGACAGTGCTGTTTGGGATTCGTCTGCTGCATGTAAGCATTCGGCCCAGACGGCCTTCTGAAGTTGTTCGAACATGGTGATAGTGTCCGCGTGAACTTGGGCGACTTGCAAACGCGCTTTTGGCATGTCTGACAGGTCAATGAGCTCCACGAAGTGAGGATGGAGGATCCTTGTGCGATTGAAGTTCAGTATATTTCGGAAGGAGCTATCGCCGGATCTTGGTGACTGCCTGAAGGATCAGGCGGCGACGATCTGGGCTTGAGGGTCGTCACGCGCCTTAATCGTTAACGAGGTGGTTCAATCAAGACATGCGCTATGAACGTCGACATCACCTGTGCGGCATCATAGTCTTACAAACAACTGTCCATGATTTTCGTGGAGGCTCTTTCCAAGCCAACCAATAGGGGGGCGCGATGACCGATAAGATCGTAGCCGCGGCTGCAGCAGCAGCATTAGTTCACGACGGAGATACTGTCACGACCTCGGGATTTGTCGGCATCGGCGTGCCCGACGAACTTCTCGTTGCCTTGGAAGAGAGGTTTCTTGAGACTGGATCACCAAGAGATCTGACGCTGTTCTTTGCTGCCGGACAAGGCGACGGCAATTCACGCGGCTTAAATCGCCTCGGTCACAACAGCTTGCTGAAACGAGTGATCGGAGGACATTGGGGGTTGATCCCAAAGGTCGGAAAACTTGCGACCTCAGGCGAAATTGAAGCCTACAATCTGCCCCAAGGCGTGATCAGCCATCTCTATCGCGACATTGCTGCCGGCAAACCGGGAACGCTTACACACGTTGGGCTCGGGACCTTCGTCGATCCGCGTATTGAAGGCGGCAAAATCAATGACCGCACCTCTGAAGATCTTGTCGAGCTGACCACGATTGGCGGCGAGGAGTATCTTTTCTATAAGGCACCATCAATACAGATCGCGCTATTACGCGGAACAACAGCAGACCCAGCGGGCAACGTGACTATGGAGCGCGAGGCGCTCATCATCGATAACCTCTCACAAGCTATGGCGTGCAAGAACTCCGGAGGCATTGTTGTTGTCCAAGTCGAACGTATTGCTGCACGCGGCTCCCTGAATCCAAAGCAGGTGGCTATACCCGGCGCACTTGTTGATGCGGTAGTGGTTGCACAGCCAGAGAATCATCTGCAGACTTATGCGACAGCCTACTCTCACACATTTGCTGGGCAGTTTCGCGCACCCGACGGCGCGCTGCCCAAGATGGAGCTCAATGCACGCAAGGTAATCGCAAGGCGTGCAGCATTTGAGCTGCCCATAAATGGCATTGTGAATCTGGGCATCGGTATGCCGGAAGGTGTTGCGGCGGTGGCCGGTGAAGAGGGCCTTCTCGACCATATGACCCTGACCGCGGAGCCTGGGATCATCGGTGGACAGCCGGCTTCTGGGTTAGATTTTGGTGCCGCCGTCAATACCGATGCGATCATCGCGCAGAACCACCAGTTTGATTTTTACGACGGCGGCGGGCTCGATCTTGCGGTGCTTGGAATGGCAGAGGTTGATCGCAGTGGCCATGTCAATGTCTCGCGGTTCGGCCCAAAGCTCGCCGGCGCTGGTGGCTTCATCAACATCAGTCAGAATGCGCGTTGTGTCGTGTTTACGGGAACATTTACGGCTGGTGGCTCGTCAATTGTGATAAACCACGGTGAACTCGCCATAGAAAAAGATGGCGCGACGTCGAAGTTTGTCGATGCCGTGGGGCAGATCACTTTTTCCGGCACCCGAGCTGCCCGCGAAGGGAAGCGCGTTCTATATGTGACCGAGCGTTGCGTTTTTGAGCTGATGCCTGATGGACTAAGACTGATCGAGATCGCGCCGGGTGTCGATCTCAATCGTGACATCTTGGATCGCATGGGGTTCCAGCCGGAGGTTGGAGAAACTGCCCTGATGGACAAACGGATATTTAGGCCGGATACTTTGGGGATGCGAACCGACCTGCTGCATTTGGATCTTGCGGATCGAATTGCCCTCGATCTGGAGAAGCGACGTCTCTTTGTCAACTTTGAAAAGATTCGCGTCAGAAGCCAGGCCGATATCAACATGATCCGCGAGCAAGTGGAAGACGTCTGCGAACCGCTCAACTATCGTGTTGACGTAATTGTCAACTATGATGGTGCACGAGTCGATGAAGATGTCTCTGAGGACTATTCAGAAATGGTTCGCGGCCTTGAGGATCGCTTCTATGACGCGGTCACGCGATACTCCGGTTCGGCGTTTATGAGGATGAAACTTGGCGAATCTTTTCAAAGAGATGGCCCGCCACACATCTTCGAGACCGCCGAACAAGCAAGATCATTTCTCGAACGCAGAAATGGCGACTAACGCGTGACAGCCTCGCTTTATACCACTTGTTGCTTCTCATCGGACGAGTTTTGTCTGCGGGTTGCCCAAAAGGTCATGCCTTGATGGTCCAGATACAAGAAGCTTCAAGTACAAGCCCCCAGCCAACCTCAACGATAAGTATGCCCCGGGGAATGACTTCTCAGGCATGCGTCTCCGCATTCCGTCCAAGCGCTGATCCGATGACATCAGCTTTACAATGGTCGATGGCGCAGCCCCCTTCATTGGCCCTCGGGCGGAGTTGTGCTGAACACGGTAGCCTTCCTTCAATACACTGCAGTTCGCCGTCTTCCTCTTCGATGGCGATGCCCACCTTAACAAGGCGGTGCGGCGTCAGCAGGATCGTCCGGACCTTGTCGGACAGTCCGAGCCCATCGGCGGCTTTGTGAAAATAGAAATGGCTTTCAGCGAGCAGGATTCCTGCCGGATTACCATTTTTCGCAATTTTCACCAGTTCCTGATGGACAGGTCCGTTATTCAATTGGTCACTCCTACAGGAAGAACGATGCATGGGTCCTTGACAGCATGCCCCCAGACACGTTGCGCGCGTCGAAACCTCGCTGCAGAAGCAGTCGCGTGGCGTAGTATGCCCGCTGACCCGAGCGGCAAACCACCTGAATCGTCTTGTCTCGGGGCAGTTCATCCATTCTGGCCCGCAATTGCCCGAGAGGAATATTGATGGCGCTCTCTACGTTTTCGACGGCAAGCTCGAATGGTTCGCGCACGTCAAGGATCAAGGATTCACCCACTTCGGGCCAATGGCTGATCGGCATGTCGCCCCGCAGCACATCGGCCGCGACCATGCCAGAGAAATTGACCGGATCCTTCGCGCTGCCGAATTGGGGCGCGTAACACAGTTCGGATTCCTCAAGGTCGTACACCGTGGCGCCCATCTGGATGAGGGCCGCCAGTGCGCTGATGCGCTTGTCCACGCCGTCCTCGCCGAGCGCCTGCGCACCGAGAAGGCGACCGTCGGACTTGCGAAAAAGGATCTTCATCGCAATTGGCCGCGCACCTGGATAATAGCCGGCGTGCGAGTTAGGATACAGGTAGATCTTTTCGTAATCCTCATCGCCGATCCGCTTAAGCGTCTTTTCGCTGACGCCGGTCCAAGCTGCCGTGCCTTCGAATAGGCCAATGATGGCCGTTCCCTGAGTACCTCGGAAACGGGAGTCGCGGCCGGCGATCACATCCGCCGCAATGCGCCCCTGCCGGTTGGCTGGGCCGGCCAGCGCCACCA
>JBPCVZ010000120.1:0-14433 GCA_051010015.1 Hyphomicrobiaceae bacterium | reverse complement strand
GATCACGCGCAACCGGACCGTTGCGTGGAGCAGGCCGGTCAGGAACATTCGGCAAGTGTTGAGTTCGCTTGAATTTGGCTTGTTACCGGGCGGCACGCAGCGCACGGCGTTGGTGACGATCGTGTCGACAAGGTGCAGTCCATCATCAGCATGCCCGTCATAGCTCCCCTGCGCGAAGCCGAATTCGAGCAAGGTCGAATAGAGCAGAGCGCCTGACTGGTCACCGGTGAAGGAACGGCCGGTTCTGTTCGCCCCGCGCAATCCGGGGGCGAGGCCCACAATAATCAATCTGGCAGCCAGCGGATCTCCGAACGAGCGCACTGCACCGTTGAACCAGCTTGGTTCCGATGTCGCGCAAGCCTGACGAAATGCAACCAGTCTCGGACAAAGATTGCAGTCAGCATCCGGCTCTGCGGCAAGACCAAACGGCGACACGGGGCATAGACCGGAGGAGTTGGGGGGTGGGCGTGCGACCTTGCTGTTTGCCACTACGTGATCAAGTGGCAGTGGGCCGCAAGCGTCTTTGTTTTGTGCCTAAACGTCATCGTATTCTTCATCGTCGAAGCGTACGGGCTCGGCTCTGGCAGGACGGTCTCGCAGCGCGGTACGTTGGGCAGGCGGACGAGCGGCGTCGCGGCAAATCGCGTCTTCCAGGCTGGCAATGTCGATGAACTGATCGGCCTGACGACGCAACTCGTCGGCGACCATCGGCGGCTGCGACTGCAATGTGGAAACAACGCTGACCCGTTTGCCCTGCTCCTGGATTGCAGCGACAAGGGCGCGGAAGTCTCCGTCGCCGGTAAACAAAACGATATGATCCAGGCTCGGCGCCAGACGCATTGCGTCAACGGCGAGCTCGATATCCATGTTTCCTTTAACTTTTCGACGCCCCATGGAGTCGGTAAACTCCTTGGTCGGTTTGGTCACCATGGTGTAACCGTTATAGTCGAGCCAATCGATCAGCGGTCGGATTGATGAGTATTCCTGCTCTTCGGCGAGCGCCGTATAGTAGAGCGCGCGCACCAGCACGCCTTGGTTCTTGAAGAACCCGAGTAGGCGCTTGTAATCTATATCAAAGCCAAGCGTTTTGGCCGTCGCATAGAGATTTGCGCCGTCCACAAAGAGCGCGATGCGCTCCATCGGGTAGAATTGCATGTAAACTCCAGTTCAATAGGTAAAGTGAATGAGAAAGCTTTGTTAAAATCTGCCGCCTGCAATCAGACCAAAGCCGCGTTCATCCCGATCGGGGGGAGCCCGGGCGCGCGCATTAGATGGGAGTCAAAGGTCATGATGTGTAGAAGGGAAATCTGAGAAACAATTGCAACGCAATATATATAATATGTCGCTGATTGCGCTGGGGGCGAATGTCGAAGGGCCCTGGGGCACGCCGGAGCAGACGCTGCAGACGTGTTTGGCGCGGCTTGCGGATGAAGGATTTGATGGAATTCGCGTTTCTCCGGCATATCGGACAAAAGCTCATGGTTCGGTTCGCCAACCGGACTATCTCAACGCTGTCGCGCAGGTGGCAAGCTGCAGGTCTCCACGTGAGTCCATTAACCTATTCAAGCGGCTCGAGCGCGAGGCGGGACGGAGGCTACTCGGGCGCAACGCACCTCGGCCGCTCGACATTGACCTTCTTGATTGTGCGGGAAGGGTGGTGAATTGGCCACCCGCGCGTCCACGGCCTCAGGTTGTACTGCCTCATCCGCTGTTGGATCGTAGAGCCTTCGTTTTGGCGCCTCTGGCCGACCTGGTCCCGTACTGGCGGCATCCGGTTTGTGGACTGACTGCCCGACAATTATTCGAGCGGTTGGGAGGCATGCGGCAAGCCGCTAGACGCCGAGAAATTTTCAGGGTTGATCCGATTCGAATTACGTGCGACTCATAGGGGTGATGTGCACTGCACAAAGATTTCCTTTATCGTAATGATACACCGTTAGCCGCGTTGAACGCTGGAGCGATGACCTATGGCCCGTGTGACCGTCGAAGATTGTGTCGATAAAGTTCCGAATCGTTTTGAACTCGTCCTCCTCGCGGCGCATCGCGCTCGTGCCATCAGCAATGGTAGCCCGATAACGCTTGAGCGCGAGAACGACAAGAATCCTGTCGTTGCGCTGCGGGAAATCGCGGACCAGACGGTTCCGGCCGAAGATATGAAGGAAGGCCTGATCCATTCCATTCAGAAGAATGTCGAGGTTGACGAGCCAGAAGAAGGCTCGGCACCGGTGTTAATCAGTGAGCGCCGCGGTCCAATGCTCGGCCGCGACGACCAATCCACTGATACCGTCGTTGATGTGCTGACAGAAGAACAACTGCTGCGCGGCATGGAAAGCTTGACGCCGACGGAGCCGTCCGCGGCCATCAGCGGTGGTTCTGGCGGCCGCGGCGGCCGGTAGCGCCGTCGCTACGACGGGGCCTTGGTCTGGTCGGACTCTGGATCCCGCTCCTAGCACGGAAACCAAACGCAGAAGTGTGCCGGCTGATACAACTCAAGGTGCTGGCAAGACGACCTTTTTCATGGCTTAATGGGGGCATGTTCGAAGCCCTGTTGTTCACCCGTTTGATCGCTCTTTTGGCACACCGATCTTGCGCCGCGAAAGCGCGTGGGCCAGCGACATGATGCGTCAATACGAACTGGTTGAACGGGTCGTTTCCTACGACCCCGACGCAGACGAGAATCTGCTCAATCGCGCGTACGTTTATGCGATGAAAGCGCATGCCCATCAGCAGCGCGCCTCCGGCGACCCTTATTTTTCCCACCCCCTTGAGGTCGCAGCCATTCTGACGGAGCTCCACCTCGATGGCGCGACGATCGCAACAGCCTTGCTGCATGACGTGATCGAAGACACGGACGCGACGCGTGCCGAAATCGACGAACTTTTCGGCCCGGAGATCGGTCAACTCGTCGATGGCTTGACCAAGATCAAACGCATCGATCTGGTCACCAAGAAGGCCGAGCAAGCCGAGAACTTTCGCAAGCTGTTGATCGCGATTTCGAGCGACATTCGTGTGTTGCTCGTGAAGCTGGCAGATCGACTGCACAACATGCGCACGCTCCAGCACATGAAGCCGTCGAGCCGCGCGAGAATCTCGGAAGAGACGCTGGAGATCTATGCTCCGCTTGCCGGGCGGATGGGCATTCGCTGGATCGTCGAAGAATTGCAAGACCATGCGTTTCGCTGGTTGCATCCGGAAGCTTACAAGACGGTCACATCACGCCTCGAAGTGCTGCGCGAACGCAACAAGGGATTGATTGACGAAATCGGGATTGCGTTGCGCGCAAGGCTCAATGAAGAAGGCATTGCCTGCAAAATCGAAGCCCGTGAGAAGAAGCCGTATATGATCTGGCGCAAGATGGAGAACCGGCAGATCTCCCTTGAGCAGCTTTCCGACATATACGGGTTTCGCGTGATCACCGACCAGACCAGCGATTGCTATCGGGTCGTCGGCGTCGCGCACACGTCGTGGCGTGCGGTTCCCGGGCGCTTCAAGGATTACATCTCGACTCCGAAGCAGAACGGTTACCAGTCGTTGCACACAACCGTGGTCGGGCCGCGCCATCAGCGTGTCGAACTCCAAGTGCGCACCGCCGAAATGCATTCGATAGCCGAATATGGAGTTGCATCGCACCTCCTTTACAAGGAGCACGGCATTGCCAATGGGCATGCCAACGGTGCGGTAGGTAACGGCAAGGCTGTCGAAGTCAAGGACATAGACCCCTACATGTGGTTGCGCCGTCTCGTCGAGACGCTGCTTGACGGCCCAAACCCAGAAGAGTTCCTCGAGCATACCAAGCTCGAGCTGTTTCACGATCAGGTATTCTGTTTCACGCCAAAGGGCCGCCTGATCGCACTGCCCAGTGGCGCCACACCGATCGATTTCGCCTACGCAGTGCACACCGACGTGGGCAACATGGCGAACGGTGCACTGATCAACGGGCGCCAGATGCCGATGGCAACCCGGCTCAACAATGGCGATGAAGTCGAAATCCTGACGGATCAGCAGCGCACGCCTCCGTCCGCCTGGGAACGTGTGGCCGTGACGGGGCGCGCCCGTGCTGCCATTCGGCGCGCCGCCCGCGATGCGCTGCGCCGCCAATACGTCGAACTTGGTCGGCGTTTGACGGAAGCACATTTCGCCCGAGTCAACTTGACGTACGCAGATGACCAGCTCGAACAAGCGTTATCGAAGCTATCGGCCAAGTCGGTAGAGGAAGCGTTGGTCGATGTGGGACGCGGTGAACTGCCGGCGGCCGACATATTAAAGGCGGTTGCGCCGGAGCAGTCAGCCGTCGTTGTGCAACCCGCGCGTCGACCGCGCAACGCGTTTGATCATGGCCGCGGCCAGGATGGTTGGTTCAATCTTGCTCGTGTGATGGGGCTCAAATTCCGTGCCGCGAACCGCAGCAGCCGGACCGACAACCTGCCGATCCGCGGTATGCGTCACGATTTGCCGGTTCGGTTCGACGATAGCGGTGCCGTGCCCGGCGATCGGATCGTCGGCGTGTTGGTGCCAGGCGAAGGGATTAAAATCTTTCAAATCCACTCTCCGAAACTGCGCGATCTCGAAGACGCTGAGTGGATTGACGTGACATGGGATATCGACGCGGAGAACCCCGAACGATTTCCATCCCGCATCAGCGTGACAATCGCGAACGAACCTGGCTCGCTGGCCCAGGTCGCACAGCTGATCGGCGAGAACGATGGAAACATCGACAACGTGCAGATGCGCGAGCGTGCCGTCGACTTCACCAAAATGAGCATCGAGGTTGAGGTCTGGGATCTTGAGCATCTCAATCGTATCATTGCAGGTCTGCGTGGTCTGCAGGTCGTTAGCCGGGTCGAACGCCTGTTCGAATAGGTCGATCCGATTGGGACGGAGGATGAAAAAAATGGTTGAAATGATGCCGCAGCGGCTTGGCGTGAATATTGATCACGTCGCAACCATCCGAAATGCGCGGGGCGGTCGTCACCCGGACCCGGTGCGCGCGGCACATATTGCGATCAATGCCGGTGCCGAGGGGATTACGGCGCACCTGCGCGAAGATCGCCGGCACATTTCGGACGACGACATCGCGCGTTTGAAGGCCGAGCTGACCCGGCCGTTGAATTTTGAGATGGCGGCGACAGATGAGATGCTGGCGATCGCGCTGCGGCACCAGCCACATGCTTGCTGCCTGGTGCCTGAAAGGCGAGAGGAGCGTACGACCGAAGGCGGCCTAAACGTTGCCGGACAGCAGAACTCACTGGCGCATGTGGTTGCTTCACTAAAAGGGGCTGGCTCGAGGGTTTCGCTGTTTATCGAAGCAGAACCGGCGCAACTGGATGCGGCGCGTGATCTCGGTGCCGATATTGTCGAGCTACATACGGGACGCTTTTGCGATCTCGTGCTCGATGGTGAAGGCGCCGCTGCCGATGCCGAACTGGAACGCCTAAGGGCCGGGGCCAGCCATGCGGCCGGCCTGGGATTGGAAGTGCATGCCGGCCATGGCCTGACGTTCAATACGGTCAAGTCGGTTGCCGCAATCCCGGAGGTTGTCGAGCTCAACATTGGGCACTTCCTGATAGGTGAAGGCATTTTCGTCGGTCTCGACCGCGCGGTGGCCCAGATGCGAGCGCTGATGGCCGAGGCCCGCGGCGGCGTGATTGCTGGGCCGCGCGACCAGCAGTTCGCCGGAGCGGTGTGATGATCCTCGGTATCGGCAACGACATGGTCGACATTCGCCGCATCGAAGGTTCGCTTGAGCGATTCGGCGATCGCTTTCTCGAACGCATTTTCACCGATATCGAGCGGACCCGGTCGGAGCGCAAGGCACAGCGTGCGGCATCCTATGCGAAGCGGTTCGCGGCGAAGGAAGCGTGTTCTAAGGCGCTTGGTACGGGCTTGCGACGCGGTGTGTTCTGGCGCGACATGGGTGTCGTCAACATGTCGTCTGGTCGGCCGACGATGGCGTTGACGGGCGGAGCTGAGGCCCAACTGCAACGCATTACGCCGGAAGGATATCAACCACAGATTGATTTGACACTTACGGATGATTTTCCCTGGGCGCAGGCTATCGTAATCATCTCAGGGCGGCCGAACGTGTTAACCGAAACCTAGTTTGTCCGTTGCCGATGATTGAAGCCGTTTGCTGGTTCTGTTGGCAGTTTGCAGGTTTGCGCCGGCGCGCTTTAGCCGCTATAGCGGGCATTCAGATTAATCAGCTAAGCGGTGGTTGATGTACAACAGTCAGGTGTCATTCGTTGACTGTCTCAATTTTGGTGCTTTGTCGCAATCTATATGCGACGGCAAGCATTGCGGTTAGGTCAATCTTTCTGTCGAGCGATTGCGATGTCAAAGTCGAGGCGCAGCGCGTTCGGAGATTATGGATTGCGAGAGAGCGGTGGCTAGTCGTCTCCAGGAGTAGGGAATGAGCATCGAAAGCGATTCAGAGACCAGCAGCGTCAATGGTTTGTGGGAAACCGGCAAGATCATTGTCCAAGCATTGATTCTGGCGATGATCGTGCGCGTCTTTTTCTACCAGCCGTTCAACATTCCCTCTGGATCGATGAAGGATACACTTCTCGTCGGCGACTATCTGTTTGTTTCAAAGCTTTCCTATGGTTATAGCCGGTACTCGTTTCCCTGGGGCCCTCCCTTGTTCAACGGACGGGTCTTTGCGAGCAAACCGAAACGTGGGGACGTCGCGGTATTCAAGCTACCAAGGGATAACTCTACGGATTACATCAAGCGGGTCATCGGCTTGCCTGGCGATGAGGTCCAGATGAAAAATGGCGTCCTTTACATTAACGGAAAGCAGATTCCGAAGCGCCGCGTCGGCAACTTCGTCGCCCGTCGAGAAAACGGACTGACTTATCGGATCCCGAAGTTTGAGGAAACACTCCCGAACGGAGTGAAGTACCACGTGCTCGATGCTGAACCCAACGCGCCGTTTGACAACACCCGAGTATTCAAGGTTCCACCAGGTCACTACTTCATGATGGGCGACAATCGGGACAACTCGACGGACAGCCGTGCCCAATGGGGCGTCGGTTTCGTGCCGTACCAGAATTTAGTCGGGCGCGCAGAGATCATCTTCTTTTCCGGCGCCTTCGATGAACCAGATGCGTTTCGCATTTTAACACCGTGGCGTTGGCCGTTTGATATCCGGTGGGGCCGCTTCTTCAATCTGGTGCGGTAGAGCGTGGCGCGCGCACGCAAGTACGCGGAGCTCGAATCCGCTTTGGGTCACAGGTTCAAAGATCGAAAACTGCTTGAACGCGCGCTTACCCATGCCAGCGTGCGCTCTGTTTCTGCCAAACGCAAAGACAATGAGCGTCTTGAGTTTCTCGGTGACCGCGTGCTCGGCCTTGCGGTTGCCGAAATGCTGCACGGTGCATTGCCCGATCACCAGGAAGGTGAACTGGCACGTTATTTCAACCGACTGGTGCGCGGTGCAACGTGCGCCGCCGTCGGTCGAGAAGTGGGGATCGGTGAACACCTGATACTCTCCGACAGCGAGGCCAATGGCGGCGGGCGCGACAAGGATACGATTTTGGCAGATGCAGTCGAGGCAGTACTTGGCGCCGTCTTCATCGATGGCGGTTTCGAGGCAGGCCGAGAGGCAGTGCGGCGTTTGTGGGGCGACCGCTTCCAACTAACTGCGATCTCGTTCATCGATGCAAAGTCGGCCTTGCAGGAATGGGCGCAGGGCAGCGGCCGGCCGTTACCCAAATATGTCGAGGTCTCGCGTGACGGCCCGGACCATGCGCCGCGGTTTATCGCCGAGGTACAGATCAAGGGTATTGAACCGGCACAAGGTAGCGGCGCATCGAAGCGGCATGCGGAACAAGCCGCGGCCAGTGCTATCCTGCTGCGCGAAGGTGTGTGGGACAAGGAGAGCAAGTGAACGACGCCGACGACGGAAATGCACGGGCGGCAGGCGAACCTCGATGCGGTTTTGTCGCAATCATCGGTGCGCCCAACGCGGGCAAGTCGACACTGGTAAATCAACTCGTCGGCACCAAGGTGACGATCGTTAGTCGGAAGGTGCAAACCACGCGGACGCCGGTGCGCGGGATCGTAGTGACCGGCGATAGCCAACTGATACTGATCGATACGCCTGGTATTTTCGAACCGCGTCGGCGGTTGGATCGCGCAATGGTCGGAGCCGCCTGGGGCGGGGCCGGAGATGCTGACGCGATTGTGCTGCTCATCGACGCAGTGCGCGGCATCGATGACGACGTTCGGCGCATCGTCGACAAGCTCAAGGAAACGAATGCCAAGCCGTTCGTGGTTCTCAACAAGGTCGACAAACTGAACGACAAAGCCGAACTCCTGCCGCTTACGACAACGTTGACGGAGGAGCTTGACCCGGTCGGCGTTTATTTCATCGCCGCGATCAACGGCAGTGGCGTAGAGGATCTGAAGGACGCCCTTGGTGGCGCGATGCCGGTTGGACCATGGCATTACCCGGAAGACGACGTAACCGACCTGCCGCTGCGCATGCTCGCAGCGGAGCTGACCCGCGAGAAGATTTACGATCGACTGCATCAGGAGTTGCCGTATTCGATCACCGTAGAGACTACCGACTGGAAGGAATTGCGCAACAAATCCGTGCGAATCGAGCAAACCGTGTTTGTCGAACGCGAGAGCCAGAAAAAGATCGTCGTTGGCCGGGGCGGCGACGCGATCAAGCAGGTCTCGGCCGAGACACGTGCCGAACTGACTGATATTATCGGTCAGCCCGTGCATTTGTTCCTGTTCGTAAAAGTCCGGGAGAATTGGGCTGACGACCCCGCCCGATACCGTGAAATGGGCCTTGAATTTCCGAAAAGCTGATTGGCAAAGTCGGGCAAATGTGTTGCACCGGACGAATTTGGTAGTACGGGCGCGCTCCCGAACTGTAGGCAAGCAATGGAATGGGTTGACGAAGCATTGGTGTTGTCGGTGCGTCCACACGGCGAAACCGCGGCGCTTGTCGAGCTTTTGACTCGCGAACACGGTCGCTACGTCGCCATGGTGCATGGTGGGCGGTCGCGCAAGAACCGACCGGTTCTGCAAATCGGCAACCACGTTGATGTAACGTGGAAGGCACGGCTTGCGGATCAACTCGGCTACGCCACAGTCTCTGCCCGGCGCGGCTTCGCCGCCGAAGCGATGAACGACCGGCTGTCATTGTGTGCATTGACGTCGGTGTGCGCCCTGGCGCGGCTCCTTGCGGAGCGCGATCCGCACCCCAGCTTGTTTGAGGTGACGCTATTCGTCCTCGGCTTTCTCGACGATGCGATGGTATGGCCTGCGCTCTATGTGCGCTGGGAGATGGCGCTGCTTGAGGAACTGGGGTTTGGTCTGGACGTATCAGGTTGCGCTGTCAGCGGTGCTGTTGAGAACCTCGCGTACGTGTCGCCCAATTCCGGTCGGGCCGTATCGCGTGATGCTGCCGAACCCTACGTCGATCGACTTTTGGTGTTGCCGGCATTCCTCCTGAGCGGTCGGCGCGGAAAGGTAACCGGTAACGACATGCTGAACGGCTTGAAGCTGACCGGCCATTTCATAGAGCATCGTGTGCTGGCACCACGCGAACAGGCGATGCCTGAGGCACGCGCTCAGTTACCGCAGTTACTTGCGCGCGAGTTCGCTTAGTTGACGCGCGGATAATGCTCAACGACAAGTTTGCCAAGGCGGCTGGCGCGGACGACAAACAAGTCGCCGTCGCGGGTTGCGAACTCGGCACGGCCACGTTGCTGGTTTGCCTGTTTGATGCGCTTGAAGCGTAGACTCGCGGGATTGCATTCTGTGTGCTGAACTTCCGTTCGAGGCGGCAATTCGTGATGCCGGCCGGATTGCGAATACCCGACACGCCGAGCCGCCGTATTGCGGATTGTAAAGCGGTATTGCAGCGCCCGTGGGCGGCCGAACAATTGAACCGACAGATAACGATGTTCCTTGGCTGCCTTAATCACACCGACACCGATTTCCGTGACGAAAGGGTCGGCCATGGCCTTGCGGTGAGGTGGCGAGTTTTTCCATCCTTCAACGGCACCACTTGCCAGTTGGCGCGTCCGGAAGCCCCGAGAATCAACGTTAAGCGCAAGGTTTTCGGCAATGCGGCAATGCTGATAGCCAACCGCTTTGGTTCGGTCGGCGGGGCGGCGGCCATCGGCTGTGTGGGAGAATTTGCCGCTACGCGCCAGATAAGATGCAAACCGGCGTGCTGCTTCGTCCAGCGTCCGATTGCGCTCTAGTTCCGATAGGCGGTTCTGTCGGCGGAAATCGTTCGTCATTTCGACAATGGCAATCTCGACGTTGGGCAAGTCCGGAGTCACGTGTGCGGCACCCTCTCGTGTTCAACGAAGTTTCCAAGATTCTCACAACTCGAAGCAAATGGCGACGGCAGAAATGAGGAATGGATGATTTAGTTACCGCGATCGGATCGTTTAGAACTGTGAAGTGGCGCAGCTACAACGTGTGCGACAATCGGGCGCGACGCCTCGAATTGTGGATGCCTGCGCGGCAGGGTGTGGCTGTGGCGATTGCGTTATTGAGTGAAAGACGAAGCTCAGGTAACCGAAGAGTATGAGCGACAAACCGATTCTTCCCGGCAGCGGCCCGATCGAACCCGTTAACCTGCGCGATGCGCTTGAAGAACGTTATCTGGCATATGCGTTGTCTACAATTATGCACCGAGCGCTGCCGGATGTGCGAGACGGTCTTAAGCCCGTGCATCGGCGCATTCTTTTCGCAATGCGCGAATTGCGGCTCAATCCAGACCAAGCCTATAAGAAGTGCGCGCGCATAGTCGGTGATGTGATGGGTAAGTTCCATCCGCACGGCGACCAGGCGATCTACGATGCGCTCGTCCGTCTGGCGCAGGAGTTCGCGGTGCGTTATCCGTTGATCGACGGCCAGGGAAATTTTGGAAATATCGATGGCGATAACCCTGCCGCGATGCGCTACACCGAGGCGCGAATGGAGGAGATCGCGCTCGCACTGCTCGATGGGATTGACGAGGATACGGTCGACTTCCGCGAGACATATGACGGTGAAAATCAGGAACCTACGGTGCTGCCGGCGTCGTTTCCTAATTTGCTGGCCAATGGGTCGTCGGGTATCGCAGTAGGCATGGCAACGAATATTCCGCCACACAATCTAGACGAGTTGTGCAACGCGCTACTGCATCTCATTAAACATCCCAACGCTCGAATAGAGAAGCTGGTTGAATTCATTCCCGGGCCCGATTTCCCGACTGGCGGCGTATTGGTCGAGTCGCCCGAGAACATACTCGAGGCTTACAAAACGGGTCGTGGCGGTTTTCGTCTGCGCGCCAAATGGCACCGCGAGGATATTGGCCGCGGCATGTATCAGATCGTTATCACAGAGATCCCGTATCAAGTGCAGAAATCGAAGCTGGTTGAGAAGCTGGCCGATCTCATCACTGAACGGCGTTTGCCGCTGATCGGTGACGTTCGTGACGAGAGTGCCGAAGACATCCGCCTAGTTATTGAGCCAAAGAGTCGTACGGTCGATGAGACGATCATGATGGAGAGCCTTTGTAAGCTCTCGGAACTCGAGGTGCGATTTGGCCTCAACATGAACGTGTTGTCCGGAGGACAGATTCCGAATGTGCTGAATCTACGCGACGTACTTTGGCAATGGCTAGAGCACCGCATCGAGGTGTTGATCCGCCGATCGGAGAACCGACTGAAGAAGATTGAGCACCGCCTTGAGGTGCTCGACGGCTATCTGATCGCATTCCTCAACATCGACGAAGTGATCCGCATCATTCGCTTCGAAGATGAACCGAAGAAGGAATTGATGGATCGGTTCAAGCTCTCCGACGTGCAGGCTGAAGCGATCCTGAACCTGCGGTTGCGGGCGCTTTCAAAGCTTGAAGAAGTACAAATCAAAGCGGAGCATAAGCGGCTCACAGAAGAAAAACTCGATTTGGAGGCGTTGCTCGCTTCGGAGGCGAAGCAGTGGTCGGCCGTAGCGGGCGAAGTGCGCGATGTGCGCGACACGTACTCGAAGAAGACCGAACTGGGCGCACGGCGGACCGAACTGGCCGAGGCGCCGGATGTCGAGATCGACCTCGAACAAGCGATGATTGAGCGCGAACCGATCACCGTAATATTATCGGCCAAGGGGTGGGTTAGAGCATTGAAAGGTCACCAGGAAGATCTAGCCAAGATTGACTTCAAGCAAGGTGACAAACTGAAATGCGCAATCCATGCGCAGACGACCGACCGAATTCTGGCATTTACCACCAACGGCAAATTCTTCACCCTGACCGGCGACCAACTGCCTGGCGGGCGCGGACATGGTGAGCCGTTGCGCCTGATGATCGACTTGGAAGAGAATCACGAGGTCGTAGAGTTCTTCGTCCACAAGCCAGGCCGCAGACTGCTCGTCGCCTCAACTGCCGGCTATGGATTCGTCGTACCGGAGGACGACGTCACGGCCTCGACGCGTAAGGGCAAGCAGGTGCTCAATGTTTCCGAACCGGATGAGGCCAAGCGCTGCGTGCCGGTAGACGGGAACATGGTCGCCGTTGTCGGTGAGAACCGTAAGCTGATCGTGTTCGGTCTCGACGAGGTTAACGAGATGACGCGGGGTAAGGGTGTCATCCTACAGCGGCTCAAGAATTCGGCGCTGTCGGACGTGCGCGTGTTTGATGCCGGCTCGGGCTTGACGTGGCTCGATGGTGCAAGCCGGACATTCACCGTTTCGCTGGCGGACCTCGAAGATTGGCACGGCGTGCGAGCGCAGGCCGGGAAGATTGTGCCACGCGGCTTCCCGCGATCGAACAAGTTTGGGCCTGCCTTTGACGAATGATCAACGCGCTTGCCGATTTCCGCATTTCCGTCAGACTGCTGCCTGAGTTTCGGCACTGTATTCCCCTTGAGTAGCGCGATACTTGTAAGCGTTAACACGGACGGGGGCCGCAACGGTGCAATCGAAACGCTGCGCATGTCAGCGCAAATCCGGCTGGCTTCGAATCCATAGGGCAGGCTGCAGCCTGATGGCTGTCATATGGCTATTGGCTGAAATGGGTTTCGAACCCGTCGAACCAGCACTTGCCACACCCATAGACAGGGTGCCAATTCTTGAACGGCACACTGGCTTGAAACGCGACTTCGTGGTTGGACAACCGCGGCGCCAAGATGACCAGGTCGTTGTTGATGGCTGGCCGATGTACCGCACGGAGCGTGGGCAACAGGCGTTCAATCATGCAATGGCCACGCTCAGGGCGACGGATCGTCCGGCGCCACCGCCAGGCGTGTTTCAGGGGTGTGAGCGTTTGCGCTGCCGTGTGACGTTACCGAGGCTGACGCGGACGGGCTGGATTCCGGCAGGCCGCCTGTGGGTATCGCCGCACGAATACGTGCTGATCGTGCACAGCCCACGACGCAGCAAGTTGGACCCGGGCCGCCGTCGATCGCGCCGTGCCATGCGCTATTTCGTATTTCACGAGTTCCACAACTCGACCGGTAATACGGATGTCTTCGATACGATATCCGCACACCGCCGATCGGTATTCGTGCCGTTTTATCTTGGCAAGGCCGGCCGTGATGCACAGGGCCGGAGATATGTCGTCGTCGTGCAGGTCGCGCCGCACGACATTGTCAGCCGTCATGCTCGGGTTTTCGGCAGTGCCGGCCCAGGCATCGAAGTCGCAAAGAACCGGCGGGATCGTCTCGATCGCCTGCAGGCCGAAGCGGGTATCCTGGTTGCAACGATCGTGAAGCGCGCGGTGCCGCATCTTAAGATGGTGCGTCATCGCGGCGCGGAGGGGCGCCCGATGTTGCGTGCCTATAAGTCTCAGGCAGTCGCGTGGAAACGCGCGGCGGGCGGGCGGCGTTTGCGCCTGCCGTTTGTGGCTGCCAACATTGATGCAGTGGCACGGGCGACAGGTCGACTGGCCGAATTGATTGTCCATGCCGGACCGGTGCGTATGATGCCGGCGCAGGATAGGCCGACGACCCTTTTGGCCGGGATACCGCAACTCGTCTCTGCGCCGCGCCTGGTCCGCATGATACGTCAGCCGATACTGACCATGGATCAACTTCTGCAGCGAGTACTGGGGGCTCCCGTGCCGCCAAAGCCGCGGCCCGCCTGCCGCAATTTGCCTGGCTACAGCTGTTAAACGGATTATTTATCCGTTGCCAAATCAGCCCGTTCCCAGCCATTGGCACCGAGGCGCTCCTGCGGTGCAAAACGCGTCTTATAACGCATCTTGCGACTACCGTTGATCCAATAGCCGAGGTAGACGTACGGCAGGCCCAGCGATCTGGCGTATTCGATGTGCTCAAGGATGATGTACGAGCCGAGGCTGCGTTCGGCCTGATCGACGTCATAGAAGCTATAGACCATTGAGATGCCATCGGAGAGGCGATCGCAAAGCGCGACGCCGTAGAGAGGTCCGGCCAGATCCGGGGCACCATCCGGGCGGCT
>JBPCVZ010000119.1:0-6575 GCA_051010015.1 Hyphomicrobiaceae bacterium | reverse complement strand
TGGCATGAAACGGCACGCGCGAGCCGATCGGCAACTGCAGTCGCAACGGCCATTCCGTCTCGACCCGGTCCCAGTAAACCATGCCCGTACGTTCAGGCACGACCAGGTTGCAGGTCTCACCGATCTCACGCGCCACGCGCTCCATCACCGCATGCCGCGCGACATAAACCGAGCGGCCCGCCAGCACCGTCTGTGACAGGTCAACCAAGCCCTGTCCCGGCACAAAGCCTCGTCCGCCGATTTGGCGGCGGATCAGATCGGCGGCCAAAAGTTGCTCACACAGCCTGTAAACGGTCGCTTTCGGCAACCCGGTGCGCTCCGACATCTCGTTAGCCGTGATCGGGACGTCGGCGCGCGCCACCTCCCGCAAGAGAACAATGACACGAACGGAACGGTCGGGGTCTTCATTAGGATTCACGTGCAAGTCCTGACAATGCAAACACCTGTCGTAGAAACCAATCCGCGCCCGCAGGACCAATTGGACTCGGAAGGGTTTTGACAGAACTCCAAAGTAATCTCATAAATGAGAGGTCATAGTCCAGTATTTGCGACTCACATTGTATAAATCGGATATGACAGGACTGCTACGTTGCCTTTCGAACACCCGGGGAAACATGTCGGACATATCTGGCCAGACCTTCGACTACATCATCGTTGGCGCCGGTTCGGCCGGCTGCGTGCTTGCAAACAGGCTTTCCGAGGACCCTGGCAATCGCGTCCTCCTGCTTGAAGCCGGCGGACCGGACAACAATCCCTGGATTCACATCCCGGTCGGGTATTTCAAGACGATGCACAACCCGGAGACGGACTGGTGCTATCGCACCGAGCCGGACCCCAACCTCGCCGGACGCAGCCTCGACTGGCCGCGCGGTAAAACCCTCGGCGGTTCGTCCTCGATCAACGGCCTCCTCTACATCCGGGGCCACTGTAGCGACTTCGACCACTGGCGCCAACTTGGCAATGCCGGATGGAATTTCGAAAATGTTCTGCCCTACTTCAAGCGCTCCGAGGACCAGGAACGTGGTGGCGATGACTTTCATGGTGAAGGCGGCCCGCTTGGCGTTTCCAATATGCGCATCGAGCGCGAAATCTGTGACCGCTTCATCGAAGCCGCTGCCGAAGTCGGCATTCCCAAGCGCGATGATTTCAACGGCGCCGAGATGGAAGGTGCCGGCTATTTCCAGTTGACCGCCCGTGGCGGTCGTCGCTGCTCCACCGCGGTCGGCTACCTGCACCCGGTCAAGCACCGCAAGAACCTGCATATCGCGACCAAAGCCCATACCAAGCACGTTCTTTTTGATGGCAACCGAGCGACCGGCATCGCCTTTGATCGCGACGGCGTACCGCAAACCGCGATGGCGGCACGCGAAGTCATCCTTGCCGCCGGTGCCATTGGCTCGCCGCAAATCTTGATGCTCTCAGGCATCGGGCCAGCTGGTCATCTCAAGGATAACGGCATCGATGTTCAAGCGGATCTTTCCGGCGTCGGCGCCAATTTGCAGGATCATCTCCAAACCCGCATGGTCTTCAAGACATCGAAGCCGATCACCCTCAACGATCAGCTGCGCAATCCATTGCGCAAAGTCGCTATGGGCGTGGAATATGCCCTGACACGGCGCGGCCCGCTCTCGATGGGCGCCAGTCAGGCATGCGCGTTCGTTCGCTCCAGGCCCGAACTCGAGGCACCCGACATTCAATTCCACGTCCAGCCGCTATCGGCCGACAAACCCGGCGAAGGCACCCATAAATTCTCGGCATTCACCAGTTCGACTTGCCAGTTGCGCCCCGAGAGCCGTGGCCATATCGAGCTCAAATCGGCTGATCCACACGACCACCCGGCCATCCATCCAAATTATCTGGACACCGAATTGGATCGCTGGACAACCATTGAAGGCATCAAGATTTCGCGCAAGATCATGGGTGCACCCGCGATGGCGTCCGTCATCGCCAGCGAACATCTGCCCGGATCGCATGTGCAGACCGACGACGAACTCCTCACGGCGGCCCGTGAAATCAGCCAGACCATCTACCACCCGGTCGGCACCTGCAAGATGGGCCACGACGATGCCGCCGTCGTCGACGATCAGCTACGCGTGCATGGCATTGCCGGCTTGCGCGTCGTCGATGCCTCGATCATGCCGACTTTGACCAGCGGCAATACCAACGCCCCGACAATCATGATTGCCGAAAAGGCGAGTGATATGATTTTGGGACGAGGCTAGCCAGCGTGGCAACTGCCTGAGGCGGCAGCCTCGATGACGATGTCGTCCTCAAGCCATTGATTTTCGCGACACCTCGCAGCACCTGTCATGCATGGTTTGCATCGATATGGACATTCGCCGGGCAACACTCGAAGACGCCGAAGCGGCATGCGGCGTCATAAGGCGTTCGATTGCGGACTTGTGCGAGTTGGATCATCATGGCGACCCCACGACAATTGAGCGTTGGCTGGCGAATAAGACGCCGGAGAACGTCGCTACCTGGATCGGCGCCGCAGGCAACATCGTCCTCGTTGCCATTGATGGCGGAGCAATTCTGGGTGTTGCGGCAATGACAAGCATTGGTCATGTCACGCTCAACTACGTGAGCCCTGACCATCGCTTTCGCGGTGTGAGCAAGGCACTCCTCGAAAGTCTTGAAGGCGAGGCAATAAAGCTCGGTCTGCGTCAGCTGTCACTGCATAGCACAAAGACAGCCAGGCGCTTTTACCGGGCTGCTGGATTTGTTGAGAAGCCGGACGCAACCCGGCCCGATGACATCTACATGGTCAAGACGATCGGCGTTTCCCCGTAAAGCCATTGCAACGCACCGCGTTGACCAACCGGCCTATTGCCCAAAATCGTCGTTCCTGACCTGCGAACAAGCATTAACCAACAGAACAATCAGCACTTCGGCTGGATATCCCCGCACCCGACAACCGCACCCATACTGATTGTATCCCGTCCACGAAGGGGCCGCTGACCGGTGGCGACCATCAGAGGGGGCGGGCTGCAGGTCACGCGCCGGTGCAACGTACGCCCGGCGTTATAGTGACGCCCTGCCGTCCTGCCTGTGGTGAGAGTCCCAGGTGCCCGCAGCTTAAAAGAGGCGTGACTCAGCGATAAATCCTGCGTGGGGTGGCAGTCAGCCGCTCAAAAATTAAACTAGGATGTGGTTGCACTGCCGCCCCACACCCCTTCCATCGAGCAGACCTTCGGCGGTCACCCGCGCGGAGCGTTCACTGCTGTGCCGTCTCGGAGCGCTGCATCGCCGCGCCAATCTCGCGCTTCTCACCTTTGTGAGGTGAAGTGAGTGGACACGGGCACCGATGTTTGACCGAATAGCCCGACATTCCACAGGCAGGCGTGTTGCCGCGTTCGTCGCCGGATCCGCGGGCAATTGAGCACGCCATCGGTTCGATTTGCCTGTACGTCTGCATCAAGGAGGGCCAGAGTCGTGACAGAGCGTTCAAAACCAGAGGATTTCTGCGCCCAATTGCTGGCATGCGTCGCATTGATCGGCGTTTCGCTTGGCGTGCTGACCATGCCGTCGACGGATGCCGTCGCCAAGCCACGCATCAATACGCTCGGTCTGCGAGGCGTTGCGATCAAGGGTTACGATCCGGTTGCCTATTTCACCAGGCGTAAACCGACCCGTGGCAGCAAGCAGTTCTCGTTGAAACATGCCGGCGCCGAGTGGCGCTTTGCCAGTGCCGAGAATAAGGCGGCGTTTGCCGCGAATCCGGCTAAATACGTCCCGGCGTACGGTGGTTACTGCGCCTATGGCGTTGCCCAGGGATACCTCGTCAAGATCGAACCGACCGCCTGGGCAATCCGTGGTGGCAAGCTCTATCTCAACTATAATCGGAGTATTCAGCGCACCTGGAGTAAAAAACCGGCAAGCTACATTGCAATCGCCAACAAGAAATGGCCGCGATTGCTCGCCAAGTGAGAGGCTCAGGCCACTCGCTGCGTCCCGGTATTGCACACATCTGGCGCGCATCTTGGCGTTGAGCGGCAAGGGTACAGACGCTAAGGGACCATTCGCTTGAGAAAGAACGTTACATGACGGCTGTCAGCAAAGAACCGGCCAAGCGGGTCCGCGATGTGCGGCTCGATTTCTTCCGCGGCGTCTGTTTGTTCATCATCTTTGTTGCGCACATCTTCGGCAACTACTGGGCTCTGTTCATTCCGGCGCGTTTCGGCCTGTCGGATGCCGCCGAGATTTTCGTGTTCTGTTCCGGCATGGCATCCGCCGTCGCCTTCGCGAGCGTCTTTGTCCGGCATGGATTCTTCATGGGCGTGGCGCGCATCGCGCACCGGGTCTGGCAGGTCTATTGGGCGCACATCTCGATCTTCTTCGTGTGCACCGTCATAATGGTGATGATCGATTGGCATCTGGAGACCGGCGAAGACTATGTTCGCGGTCTGATGATGGAGCATTTCTTCAATGACAATGCCCGCATGGCGCTGGTTGGCCTGCTGACCCTGACCTACGTGCCGCCGTTCTTCGACATCCTGCCGATGTACCTGGTCATTCTTTGCATGATCCCGGCCGTGATGTGGCTCGCCAGTTTCAACAAGTGGTACGCGATGGCTGCCATCGTGATGACCTGGCTGATTGCCTCGTTCGGTTATCTCGACCTGCCGCGCGCGCCGTGGAACGATGAAACCTGGTTCTTCAATCCGTTCTCCTGGCAGCTGGTGTTCTTTACCGGCTTCGCCTTCATGCGCGGCTGGCTGCCAGCGCCCAAGTATGACCTGCGCTTGGTCCTCGCCGCCGTCGCCTATCTGCTGATCTGCCTGCCGCTCGAGTGGGCGCCGTTGCTCAATGCGTTCCCGGTCCTGAAAGAAGCGCGCGACTGGCTGCATCCGGTCATCAACAAGACGCATCAGGGAATCTTCCGCTACCTCCACTTCATTGCCCTGGCCTATGTTTCGTTCGTGGCCGTCGGTGAGGGTGGACGCTACCTCAAGGGACCGATTGTCCGCGTCATCTGTAAGGTCGGTCAGCAATCGCTCGGCATTTTCCTGCTCACCCTCGCCTTGTCGTTCACTGGCAGCGCGCTGCTCAACATCATGGGCCGGACGTTCTTTACGGTGCCGCTAATCAATATCGGTGGCATGGCGATCATGATCGGTGTCGCCTACATGATGGCTTGGTTCAAATCGACGCCGTGGAAAGCGCCTGCCAAGGTAGCCCCGCAGCCGGCGTCCACCAAGGGTGCGGCCGACGTCGACAACGGCGGAAAATGGCCGCGGAGCTCCGCCGCATCGTCCGTGCCTGCAGAGTAATTGATGCGCCACCGGTCAGCAGGCTTTTCGGTCGCAGCGATGCTGATTGCGTCGTGCGGCGCTTGGTGGCTGGCTTTCCTGCTGGCGCTGACTGCCGCCGCGAACGGCCGCGTATCGTCAGGTCAAAGCATGCCGAGTTCGGCGCTGGGGCGAGCGATTCCTTTCACGGTCTACCTGCCTGAGGGCGCCGGCGCGGCGCGGCAGCCCAGCGGCGACGCGACGCCCCGCCGTCGCTGGCCAGTGCTCTATCTCCTGCACGGCCATGGTGACAATGAAACGGCCTGGCCGAAGCTCGGTGGCATCGCGGCAACATTGGATCGGCTCATCAAGACGAAACAACTGAAGCCGCTGATCGTGGTCATGCCGATGGCGGGCAACAGCTGGTACGTCGACGATGCGCGAGACAACGGCTTCGGTCCGATCTTTACGGCCTTGACCAGCGACATGGTCGATGGGATTGACGGGCAATACCCGACATTGAAATGCCGTGCCGGCCGTGCCATCGGCGGCCTTTCGATGGGTGGTTTCGGTGCTGCCTTGGCAGGCGTCACCTACCCGGGCCGCTTTCGCGCCGTCATTTCGCTCTCCGGCAGCCTGTTCGATCCGCTGCGCCATGAGTTTTACAAGCGCCACCGCATCCTGGCGCGCATCTATCGCGGCGTCTTCGGCGAGCCGATTTCCTATGAGCGTTACCGCGCCTGGAACGTCTTCACGCGTCTTTCCGCGGTTCCGCCGTCCGTGCCGCTGCCGTCCTTCTGGCTGTCGAGCGGTGATGCCGATTTCCCCTCCATTCTGCGCGGCACCGTCCGCCTGCATCTGCGTCTCGGCGCCCGCGATGCCGACACCGAATTGCGCGTCACAGGCGACGGTCATGACTGGCGCAACTGGCGCCGTGCGATTGTGCCGGCGCTGACCTGGCTGAACACCAAATTGGCCGCCAGTTGCCGTTGAACGGCGTGTTCGCGGGTGGGTTGGCATGGTTGGCACCGACCGCCGCCGCATCCTCGAGCCGACGCAATCGATTGTTTCGGGAAACGGGTGCCATGGCTGAGGGGGCTGGCGGTTGCACAATCTTTCCAAGAGCTACTTGCATGCCGACGATTGATCGTTTACATGCTCTCTTTCGCGTACCGGTTTGATCCGGAATATCGTCGTTCCGCGAAGATCTTCACTGATCTGTCAAATGTACCTTGACGTTCGGGATGCGATGCCGCGCTTTGGGGCGGAGTAGCTCAGCTGGTTAGAGCAGCGGAATCATAATCCGCGTGTCGGGGGTTCAAGTCCCTCCTCCGCTACCAATGA
>JBPCVZ010000118.1:0-6232 GCA_051010015.1 Hyphomicrobiaceae bacterium | reverse complement strand
CGGGTCAATCCTTGGAGAGCAACTCGAAGACCGCTGCGCCGTCCAGTTCGCTCTTGCCCTGGGCTGCGAGCATGCGGAAAAGCGTGAGCGCCTGGGCCGACATGGGCGTGGCCGCACCCTTGGCGTGGGCGGCGTCGTTGAGCATTTCGAGGTCTTTCAGGATCTGACGGGCATAGCCGCGCGGCGCCCAGTCGCGCGCGATCATGCGCTCGAACAGAACCGGCAACAGGTTCGAGCCGGCATGGCAGGAGGCCAGCGCATCCGGGACCTTGGCGGCATCGACACCGTAGCGCTCGGCAAGGTTGAGGGCCTCGGCCATCACGCAGTAGTTGTCAGCACCAGGGTCTGGTTGATCAGCTTGGTTGCCTGGCCGGCACCGAGCGCGCCCATGTGGGTGAACGTGCCGAGGTCGGCCATGACGGGAGATACGGCGGCGATCGCGGCATCGCTGCCGCCGGCCATGATGGCGAGCGTGCCAGCTTCGGCCGCGGCCGGACCGCCGGAGACCGGCGCATCGATGAACGCGATGCCGCTCTGGTCGTTCAACGCGGCGCCAAGTTCGAGCGTGAGGTCGATCGGTGTCGTCGAGTGGTCGACAAAGACCTTGCCGGGGTGCGTGCCGGCGCTGGTCAGGCCGTCGGCACCGCGGACGATGTCGTCGACGTTTTGCGGTGTCGTGACGGAGCAGCCGACGATATCCGCGCGCTGGATGACATCTGCTGGATGGGCGGCGGCCTCGGCGCCGAGCGCTTTCGCTGCCGCGATTTTTTCGGGCAGCACGTCAAAGCCGATCACCTGGTAGCCCTGCGCGACGTAGCGCGTAACGAAGCCGACCCCCATCAGACCGAGGCCGATGAACCCGATCACCGGTTTAGGCATCCTGTGCTCTCAAGTTAATGGCGTTGGCACGGCATGACGGCCGTCTAAAGCGTGTCGCATAAAATGCTCCCCGCTTTAGCTCCCTTTGGGCTCACGGCTATTCCCTCGCTTCGCTCGGGGCCTCCGCCATGCACGCGGTAGCGTGCGTTGCACGCTGGGGGCGGCGCGAGGCGCCGGGCCGCGGTCGCGGCCTTGTTGTTGAATCCGATTGGATGCGACATGCTCTAAGCCAGCGACTTGTTGATCTTGGCAAGCATGTCCGAACCCGGACACAGCTCCGCCATGGGCACCGCGTTGAGCGGGCGGCCGTCCGTTTCGAGGACGTCGTGCAGGTCGCGTTGCTCATCGTTGATGTAGAGCAGCCCGGTCGCGACTTCGCCGGCAGACGCGCTCTTGCGGATCGCGACGAGGGCGTCATCGGCGCTGCGCACGTCATGGCTGTCGTCGAGCTTGTGCAGGCGCAGCAGCGAACCGTCGTGCAGGGCGACATCGGTCGACGAGCCGGATTCGTACTCGACCTTGATCTCGTCCATTTGCGGGACGAAGTCGAGGCGGCCGGTCATCTGGTAGTGATCGCGAATGTACTCGTAGCTCTTCGTCGATGTCGTGTGGTTGTTGAACGTGACACACGGCGAGAGGATATCGATGAACGCGAAACCGTTGTAGCTGAGCGCGGCTTCGATCAGGGGCACCATCTGCGCCTTGTCGCCCGAGAACGAGCGCGCGACGAAGCCAGCGCCGAGCGAGATCGCCAACTGGCACAGGTCGATGGCGTCGAACGGGTTTGGCTGGCCTTTCTTTGACGGCGAGTTCTTGTCGTTGGTCGCCGAGAACTGGCCCTTGGTCAGGCCATAGCAGCCGTTGTTCATGACGATATAGGTCATGTTGAGCTGGCGCCGGACGGCGTGGCAGTACTGGCCAAGGCCGATCGAGGCGGTGTCGCCGTCGCCGGAGACGCCGATGTAGACGAGGTCGCGGTTGGCCAGGTTGGCGCCGGTCGACACCGACGGCATGCGCCCGTGCACGCTGTTGAAGCCGTGGCTGCGGCCGAGGAAATAGGTCGGTGATTTCGACGAGCAGCCGATGCCGGAGACTTTCGCGATGCGATGTGCCGGCAATTCCATGCGGTAGCACGCCTCGATGATGGCGGCGGTGATCGAGTCGTGCCCGCAACCGGCGCACAGCGTCGACATCGAGGCTTCGTAGTCGCGCCGGGTCAGACCCAGTTTGTTCTTGGGCAGGGACGGGTGGTGGGCGACGGGCTTTTGAATGTAGCTCATGAGATCATTCTATCCTGGCAAGGGCCTATTCGGCTGCGACCTTGGATTGGCTCAAGTGCGAGCGGACGTGCTCGACGACGTAGGCAGCGGTCAGCGGCATGCCGTCGTAGTTGAGCAGGGGCACCAGCTTGGCCGGATCGAGTCTGCCCTCGTTGACAAGCAGCCCGCGCATCTGGGCGTCGCGGTTCTGCTCGATGACAAACAGCGTTTCGTGGGCATCCGCGAACGCCTTGATCTCCGCGCCAAACGGGAAGGCCTTGATGCGCAATGCGTCGGGTCGTTCGCCGGCCTGCTCGAGGATATCGAGCGCTTCGTGAACCGCAGGCGTGGTGGCACCGAAGTAGATCAGGCCGATACTGGATGAATTGCCGGACACCGCGGCCTTGGGCATGATCGTGGCGGCATGCTCGAATTTCTTCGTCAGGCGATCGAGGACGCGGGCGTGAATGTGACCGTCTTCGGTGTAGCGTGCGTTTTCATCGTGGCTGGTGCCGCGCGTGAAATAGGCGCCCTTGGAGGGGTGCGTGCCGGGCAGCGTGCGATAGGGAATGCCGTCGCCATCACGGTCCTGGTAGCGGCCCCAGTCGGCCATGGCTTCCAGGCCTGCGGCATCGAGCACCTTGCCGCGGTCATGCTGGTAGGCATCGTCCCACTCGAACGCGTCGGTTATCCAGTCGTTCATGCCGATGTCGAGGTCGCTCATCACCATGATCGGGGTTTGCAAGCGCTCGGCGAGGTCGAAGGCTTGGACCGACATCGTGAAGCATTCGTTGGGGTCGGCCGGGAACAGCAGCACGTGCTTGGTGTCGCCGTGGCTGGCGTAGGCGCACGACGTGATGTCGGACTGCTGCGTGCGTGTCGGCATGCCGGTCGACGGCCCGCCACGCTGGATATTGTAGAGCACCACGGGAATCTCGGCGAAGTAGGCGAGGCCCAGGAATTCGCTCATCAGCGAAATGCCCGGCCCCGATGTCGCCGTGAACGAACGCGCCCCGTTCCATCCTGCGCCGATGGCGATGCCGATCGCGGCCAGCTCATCCTCGGCCTGGACGATGCCGAAGCGCTTCTTGCCCGACGAATCGATGCGTGTCTTGTTGGCGAACCGCTCGTAGGCCTCGGCCAGCGACGTCGACGGCGTGATCGGATACCAGGCGCAGACCGTGGCGCCGGCATAAACCGCCCCGAGGCCGCCGGCGTCGTTGCCGGACACCATGATCTTGCCTTCGGTGCCACTCGACTTGCGGGTGTGGATCGGCAATGGGCATTCGAAGTGCTCAAGCGCATAGTCGCGGCCGAGCGCGATGGCTTCCATGTTGGCGCCGATCAGCTTTTCCTTGCCGCGCAACTGGTCCGATACGACGCCTTGCAGGATATCGACGTCCATGTCGAGCAGCGCGGTCATGGCGCCGACGTAGACCATGTTCTTGAAGAGCTGGCGCTGGCGAACGTCCTGCCATTTCTCGGCGCAGAGCTTGGCCATCGGCATGTCGAGCACGGTGATGTCGTCGCGCGGCCAGATCCGGGGCATCGAGGAATCATAGAACAGCCAGCCGCCCGGCACGATTTCGGCGAGGTCGTCCATATAGGACTGCGGGTTCATCGCGACCATCAGGTCGATCCCGTCGCGGCGACCGAGATAGCCCTTTTCCGAAACGCGCACTTCATACCAGGTCGGCAGACCCTGGATGTTGGATGGGAAGATGTTTTTCGGTGAGACCGGAATGCCCATGCGGAACAGGGTCTTGGCAAACATCGTGTTGGCGCTCGCCGAGCCGGAGCCGTTGACCGTTGCGAACTTGACGACGAAATCGTTGATCCCGCTCATGCTTGAGTATCCTGATCCCTAGTACGATACCTGCCAGGCCAGCGAGGCCGGCAAGCCGTGAAGTGCCATGAGACTACGCCCATGGGTTCCGCGCGGCTAGCGCAGATAGAGGCTATGGTGTGCGTGAGTCACCTTAGAAACTTGTGTCTCGGCGTAAAAGTACTGCTGCATGTCCCAGGCACCGGTCGGGCAGCGCTCGGCGCACAGCCCGCAATGCAGGCAGACATCTTCATCCTTGACCATGACGCGGCCGGTATTGAGCTTGTCCGATACATAGAGCGCCTGCTCGGTATTGAGGGCTGGCACCCGCAAGGCAGCGCGCAACGGCTCCTCGGCATCGTTCTCGATGAAATTGATGCAGTCGACCGGGCAGATGTCCATGCAGGCATCGCATTCGATGCACGATGATTCCGTGAACACCGTTTGGACGTCGCAATTGAGGCAGCGCTCGGCCTCTCTGACCGCGAGCTTGTCGTCGAAGCCGAGTTCAACCTCGACGGTCAGGTCCGCCAGCGATTTCTGGAGATCGGCGTGCGGGACGGCGGTGCGGCCGTGGGCGTCGTAGTCGTTGTCGTACGACCACTCGTGGATGCCCATTTTCTGGCTGACGAGAGTGTTGCCCGGGGCCGGGCGCTCGTTGATGTCGTCGCCGCGGCAGTGCTTGTCGATCGAAATCGCCGCGGCATGGCCATGGGCAACGGCCCAGATGATGTTTTCCGGGCCCCAGGCGGAATCGCCGCCGAAGAAAACACCGGGCCGGGTCGACATCATCGTGGTCTTGTCGACGATCGGCTGTTCCCACTCGTTGAATTCCAACCCGATATCGCGCTCGATCCAGGGAAAGGCGTTATCCTGGCCGATCGCCATAAGGACGTCGTCGCACTCGAAGGTGACCTCTTCACCGGTCGGGATGAGCTTGCGCCGGCCATCGGTGTATTCGGCGCGCATGACCTGGAAGACGACGCCGGCGAGCTTGCCGTCCTTGATCAGGAACTCTTTCGGGTTGTGGTTGTCGAACACCGGAATGCCTTCGTGCTCGGCTTCCTCGACTTCCCAGTCCGACGCTTTCATGTCGGCCTTCGGCGAGCGCACGGTGACGCGGACGTCCTCGCCACCGAGCCGCAGGGCGGTACGGCAGCAGTCCATGGCGGTGTTGCCGCCGCCGATGACGACGACGCGGCGGCCGATGCTTTCGGTGTGCTTGAAGGCAACCGATGTCAGCCAGTCGATGCCGATATGGATGTTGGCGTCGGCCTCCTGGCGGCCGGGAATATCCAGGTCCTTGCCGCGTGGTGCGCCGGTGCCGACGAAAACGGAGTCATAGTCCTCGTCGAGGACGGCCTTGAGGCTGGTTATCTCGTGACCGAACTTGGCGTTCACGCCGAATTCGATGACACGGTCGACCTCTTCGTCGAGGATCGTTATGGGCAGGCGGAACGAGGGAATATTGGTGCGCATGAGGCCGCCGCCGGCCGGGTCCTTCTCGTAGAGCGTGACGTCGTAGCCGAGCGGCAGCAGATCGCGCGCCACCGTCAGAGAGGCAGGACCGGCGCCGAGCAGGGCGATTCGCTTGCCGTTCTTTTCCGTTGGCATCTCAGGCATGAGCGCATCGACGTCACCCTTATAGTCGGCGGCGACGCGCTTTAGCCGGCAAATCGCCACCGGTTTTTCCTCGACGCGTACACGCCGGCAGGCCGGCTCGCAGGGGCGATCACAGACGCGACCGAGGATGCCCGGGAAGACGTTGCTCTCCCAATTGAGCATGTAGGCGCCCGCGTACTGCCCCCGGGCGATCAGGCGGATGTATTCCGGCACGGGCGTATGTGCCGGGCAGGCCCACTGGCAATCGACCACCTTGTGGAAATATTGCGGGTCGGTGATGTCCGTCGGCTTCATGCCGACCCCCTTGGACCCTGAACGGCCGCGGGCGATGGTCGGCGCAGCTTCTACCTCTGACGGCATGGTAGCGTATGTCCTCGCTCAATTCCCCGGTGATCCGGCGCTACAGACCGCCAGCAATCGACGGCCTCACCTACAGATTTGAGCGACTATCACCAGGATGACAAGTCGTCGCAACCCAGGCTCCTTAACCCGCGTAAATCATGAGCATCAGAAACCTGACGTGCCTCTATAATGTCTAGGACGCGTGGGCAAAGGTCAACGACTCATCACATGCGCGATCCGGCCGATTAACGATCATCCACAATGCTTTATTTTGAGGCGGGTGCGAAGGAACCTGTGGCCGGCC
>JBPCVZ010000117.1:0-26341 GCA_051010015.1 Hyphomicrobiaceae bacterium | reverse complement strand
AACTACCCGCAATGCCCCTGGAACCGGACAGACAAGCGCCTCGCCTCGGTGGCGAATATGCAACGAGAGACGCAATTCGTCGTTGTCCACCGAGATTTTCCGTGGGCGGAAGCTGTGCTGTGTATAGTCCAAGGGATCGTGGCTCAGAGCATCGACTCTTTTATCAAATCCTCAATGGAGGTGATCCTCGATTCCGCCAAACATTGAGGTGCCACCATGCATGTCCTTTACGCTGTTGTTGCGTTCCTCCTCTCGAGCGCGTGCGTCACGTCGGTTTCGGCGAAGTCGCCCAGTGACACATACCTTGCCTACATCAAGGCCGTGAAGCAGTCGACGTCGTGGGATGACCTTCTTCCGCTTCTGACCGCGAAAGACGCAGGGCCGATACGAGCCATGCCCACCGAGAAACGCAAGAGGTTGCATGAGTTCTATAAGTCGATCGTTGTCGACAGGAAGAACATCAAAGTTATCTCGGAGGAAACGACCGGCAAAAAAGCAATTGTCATTGCCACGTATTGCGACGATGGCAGACAAGGAAAGGAAACAACGCCACTCCGACTCGAAAATGGCACGTGGGGAATCGGCAAAGGCAATTCAGAGGGTAGTTTGACGTCGTGTCGGACAGCACAATCACCCGCGGACACATACCTTGCGTACATCAAGGCCGTGCAGCGGTCGAGTTCGTGGGACGACCTTCTTCCACTTCTGACTGCCGAAAACGCAGCCCCGATTCGGACCATGCCCATCGAGAAGCGGCGAGAGTTGCATGATTTCTATCAGCCTCTCGTTATCGGCAGATCAAAGATCAAAGTTATCTCGGTGAAGCAGACCGGCAAGAGAGCCATCGTCATTGCCGCCTATTGCGAGGATGGCAAGCAAGGACAGGATACGACGCCATTGCTGCTCGAAAATGGCACGTGGGGGGTTGGCAAAGGCAATTCCGAGTTGAGTTTGAAGCCTTGTGCGAAACAAGCGAAAGCAGTCGCGGCAACACCAACAAAGAAGACGGCGACGCACAGGTCCAACAAGAGGAAGGTCGTCAAGAGAAAGGCCGCGAAGCGCTACATTAGGAAGAAGAGATCCCGGCGTCGTCAAGCTTGTGGCGGCACCTTCATGTACCGCAAAGGTCGCAAATGCGTCGACGCCCGCAGTTAAATGCAAACCGGCTTCCGTCGGAATAAGTCTGGCTACTCGTGGGATCACCATCAAGGGCGGCCTGCGCGCCGCCGTTTGCGTTCGATCCCCGTTTTGGTTGCCCAGATCTACGCAATCTCAGTCTGCGCCATCTTACGGCACAAGCATGCGCGTTAGCTGTTTGACGTCACTGAATTTTTGCAGGAGCGTTCGACAGGTTTGGGTCATCAACAGGCGGTCGGCGCGCGCCGATAACGACCGCTCAATGCTCACAAGCCGCCGGTCACCGAACGCAACGCGACGACAACACCGCTGATCACAACTTCACCGTCGGCGACAATTTCCTCGATGCCTCGGCTGACGATGTTGTCGTTTGGATTGAATAACAGTTCGTTCTTGTTACGCGCCTCGATCAGCAGATCCCGGAGAGCACTGTCGCGACTTGGATACCGACCTTTTCATCACGATGCGAATGCCGTTGTCGCGATAAACATCTAAAATAGCGCGCAGCGATCATCCATTGGCTCGGATTCGACCCATGACACCTGAAGATATTCTTGAACAACCGGCGCTGGCGCTTAGTCAGGCGCAACGCGAGCAGTACTTTGCCGACGGTTTTCTGACGATCCCGAATGCTATTGCGGGCGCGTGGCTGGAAAAGCTTCGAGATCTATCGGATCAGTTCCTCGATGCGAGCAGACGCTTTACCGCTTCCGACAACGTTTTTGATCTTGGCCCAACTCATTCAGCTGAAACGCCACATGTGCGGCGCCTGAAAGCCCTGGTTGACCGCCATCCCGACTTCTGGGCGTTTGCCAGCAATTCAGCGCTGACGGACATCGCCGCCGACTTGCTTGGCCCGAATGTCAAGTTTCACTCGAGCAAGCTCAACTACAAGTCGCCCGGCGGCGGAGAGGTGGTCAAATGGCACCAGGATATTTCAGCGTGGCCGCATACCAATTACTCGCTCGTCACGCTTGGCGTTCATCTCGATGACGTCACTTATGACGATGGCCCGCTCAGTTGTGTCCCCGGTTCGCACAACGGCGAGTTGTTCGTACAGCGCGATGCGGATAACCGTTGGACCGGCTCGATCAACGATGATGATCTCGCCGGTGTCGGTTTGGACCGCGCCGTTGACATGAACGGCGGTGCGGGAACCGTCATCGCCATTCATTGCCGCACCGTGCATGGGTCGCGCGCCAATTTGACCGACAAGGTGCGCGCCCTGCCGCTGTTTGTGTTCGCGTCAGCTGATGCCTTTGCCTGGATGCCGGCACCATCGCCAACATCAAAAACCGGCCAGCTCGTGCGCGGCGAGCCGGCGCCGTTCGCGCACCTTGATCCCCGCCCCTGTCCGGTGCCGCCGAACTGGGCTGAAGAAGGCTACGGCTCGATCTTCACGGCGCAGAAGTGAACCGGAACCCCGTTTCACACCGAGCTGCTTGCCGCTGTGACACCGCCGTCGACGATTATTTGCGTGCCATTGACGTAACCGGCTTCATCGGAGGCGAGATACAGCACGGCGTGGGCGACATCCCAAGCGTTGCCCATTTTACCGGTCGGACATTGCGCGTTGCGCCGGTCAATCAAACCTTGCAAATCGTTGGCGCCGATCGTCTTTGCGAGCCGGTGCTCGACAAGTGCGGTGTGCATCAGGCCCGGAACCACGGTATTGCAGCGGATTCCCTGACGGGCATAGGTGATGGCAGTCGACTTCGTGAAAGCGAACAGCCCAAGCTTGGTCGTGGAATAGGCGATATGCGCGCGATCAGCGCTCATGCGCAGGCCGGCGATGGAAGCGATATTGACGATCGCTCCCTTATTTTGCTTCTCCATCACGGGGATCACATATTTGCAGCCGAGGAAGGCGGTCTTCAGGTTGTGGTTGATCTGGCTATCCCATAGCTCTTCGCTCATCGTGACAGCGCTACCCGGCGCCGAGCCACCAACGTTATTAACAAGGATGTCGATGCCGCCGAACTGGTCCACGCAGTCTATGACCGCAGCTTCAACCTGACCGGCATCGGTCATGTCGACACCATGCGTGGCGCAGGTCCCACCTTCGTTCTCGATAATTGACTTGGTGACATCGACGGCCTCTTGGCGCAAATCGACGCCGAACACCTTGGCCCCCTGGCGCGCAAGCAGAACCGCTGTCGCCTTGCCGTTTCCCCAAACCTTGGCGTCCGGATCATCGCCGACAGAACCGGCACCCGTGACGAACGCGACTTTGCCTGTAAGATCGAGCATGATTGTTGTCCTATGATTTGCGCGGCGCCAGGTGTCGCGCGTCCGGTGCTGCCTTGTGTCCCATGACCCGCAGGATCGTCGCGTTCATCATGTAGACGCTCATGATCGCGGTCAGCTCCAAAAGTCCCTTTTCGCCGTAGCGCGTGCGCACGGCCGCGAACGTTTCGTCGCTGACAGCGGGTGCTTCCAGCAGTTCACGACCGAACTGAATGATCAATGCTTCGTCGTCGGTCAGATCATCGAGCGCGGCGTAGGTGTCGACAGCGTGAACCGCCTCTTCACGCATGCCGGCGGCCAGTCCGAGCTTGACGTGAGCGTTCCAGATGAAGTCAGCGTTTGCAGCCCGGTTGGCAACGATGATCGCAAGTTCCGATTCGGCGGCTGTCAGCGATGTCCGGTAACGTAGATGATCGACGAGATCCGAAAGCCGTGCGCCGGCTTCGCCTGCGTACGTCAGGTAACTACTTGGCGGCGGCATGCTCTTGCGTGTTTCGAGAATGTGGCGCACGGCGGCACGCGTCTCGTCGGCAAAGTCATCTGTGTCAGCTGGGAATGGTAGGCGTGGCATGATTGGGTTCCTGCACTGGTTATCAGGGGTGTAGTCAGGTTACAATGCGCAAGCAATGCCGCTATCGCAAACACATTGCCGACACCTGCTCAAGCGCGCGAGATCAGCGCAGAACACCTAGCATCCGTTGATGCTCCAACGGCCGCTTGGATGGCTGGGTGAAGACTACAAGGAGGAGTACTGTGAGTCGAAGCACCTCTGTGCGAATCAAACAAATCGGACCCGGCTTCGTTGGCGAAGCTTCCGGACTGGACATCTCGTCGCCACTCACACCTGATGACGTCGCCGCTATCAACGCCGGCATGGACGAGCACGCAGTGCTCATTTTCCGCGATCAGAGCCTGACCAACGACCAGCAAGTCGCCTTTACGAACGCGCTCGGTCGGCTCGAAGATGTCGTTGCCACGTCTCTTCGCAGCGCCGATGACAATCGCCTGCCGCCGGTCTTTGCGGATGTCTCCAATCTCGATAAGGACAACAATCCGTTCGCACTCGACGATCGCCGCCGCCTGTTCGCAATTGGCAATCGCCTTTGGCATTCCGATAGCTCTTTCAAGGTCATCCCGGCCCGCTACTCGTTACTCTATAGTCACTCGGTAACCTCTAAGGGTGGTAATACCGAATTTGCCAGCATGCGTATGGCCTATGATGCACTCGATCAGGAGACCAAGGACCTGGTCGAAGACCTCGTTTGTGAGCACTCGCAGATTTACTCGCGCCAGAAACTCGGCTTCACCGACTTCACGCCAGAGGAGCGCGAGCGTTTCAAGCCGGTTCTACAACGCCTTGTCCGGACCCATCCATCGACGGGCAAGAAATCAATATTCTTATCATCCCACGCCGGCACCATTCTCGGTTGGCCAACGCCCGAAGCGCGTGCGTTTCTGCTTGACCTCACCGAGCATGCAACGCAACGCGAATTTACGTATGCGCACAAATGGCGCGTCGGTGATCTCGTCATATGGGACAATCAGCAGACGATGCACCGCTCACGCCCCTACCCACACAACGAGGCACGCGACATGCGCCGCACGACGCTTGCTGGCGCCGCGCCAACGGTCGATCAGGAAACAGCATCGCGCCGTCCAGTTCAGGCGGCTCAACAACAAGCTGCGACTTGATCTCGACGCCTCGAAAGGTACGCGGGCGCCTCGAAACCCAGCCCGCAAAGGCGCCATTTGTGAAATGATCCGGAACCAATTCGGCCGGACGCCTGTCGTGCGCCACGCTGTAGTCAGTGCACCATACGATTGGTTTGTCACGGACCGGCGCCGGAATTGAATGCCGCTTGCTGTCGGCCAGGCCGGTTACGAGGCGATTTCCGGGGCGGTCAAAGCCTGGCAGTCGCGAGCGATCGTGATGGCAGCGCCGGTTCTCGATCGCAACTCGTCGACGTTGACCGTCGCGAGGATTTCACGCGCGACAAAGCCATCGGACGTGACATCTACCACCGCAATATCGGTATAGACCCGTTTTACGCATCGCGGCGCAGTCAAAGGTAGGGTGCATCTCTCCAGCAGCCTGGGTGCGCCATTCTTGGTATTGAATTGCATCAGGATCCAGGTCGCCTTCGCGCCAACGGCCAGATCCATAGCGCCGCCCACCAGCGGTCCCTTAGATGGAACGCGCGAATCCCAGTTGGCCAGATCACCGTTTGATGCAACCTCGAACGCCCCCAAAACCGTAATGTCGATATGGCCTCCACGAATCATCGCAAAGGAATTGACGGAGTCGACGATACCAGCGCCCTCTCGCAGGGTAATGCGGCGGCTTCCGGCATCGACAAGATTGCGGTCTTGACGATCCTCATGGGCTTCCGGGCCAACACCAAGAATGCCATTTTCTGACTGCAGGAAGATGTCCCGGCCCTCGGGCAAATAGTTGGAAACCAGAACCGGCATTCCAAGACCAAGATTGACAACGCCACCGTCGGGCAGGTCCTGCGCGGCCCGCCACGCCATCTGGTTTCTGTTCAGCGCGCTCATGGTTCTCCTCCAACTGCCACCACGTGGTTGACGTAGACACTGGGCAGTTGCACATCGTCCGGCGGTATGGCTCCGTCAACCGCCTCGCGCACCTCCGCGATGGTCGTGGTGCACGCGGTTGCCATTGCGACGCCAAAGTTCATTTGAGCATAGCGGAACCGGATATTGCCGAAACGGTCACCAACGTCGCCCCGGATCAGGGCCAGATCGCCGGTCAACGCTTCTTCCAACACGCAAGGTCGCCCCTTGAACTCTCGGATTTCCTTGTCCGCTCCGAGGTCCGTGCCGTAACCGACAGGTGTATAAAAGGCAGGGATGCCGGCGCCACCGGCACGGATGCGCTCTGAGAAATTACCTTGCGGGACGCATTCCAGCACGATCTTGCCGTCGCGCCATTGCTCTTCAAATGGTGACAGTTCCCGCCCCCTGCCTCGTGCGGCGCTGGCGATCACTTTGGCGACCATGCCGGCTTCGATCAACGTGTGGGTCAGTGAAAGCGGATGGGTTGCCGAATTGGCGACCAGGGTCAGGCCGGTGGTTCCAGAGTCGCGCAGCGCTTCCAACAGCACATTTGGAAACCCGGCGCCGGCGAAGCCTGCGACCATGACGACGGCGCCATCCTTGATCCTGGCCAATGCCTCGGCGGCTGTTGCCACGCGCTTGTCAATCGTCATCGACTACCTCCCGTCTCAGCCCAACAAAGCGGACAACACCAACCTTAGCGATATCGTCAACGGTCGCCGATCACTTTATGGGAAAACACGACCGACCAAAACGCATGATCAAGCGAATCGACGTGATGCTGCCTTGACGCTACGATCGCACGAACCGAGCCAAACCGCAGGCCGGGCGTGCACCAACGCAAAAGGACATATTCGATGGAAATGCGAACCTTCGGCAACACCGGTCTTGAGGTTTCTCGCCTGACATTCGGCTGCGGTGCGGTGGGCGGGCTGATGACCAAGGGCGATGCGGCGGATCAGGACCGCGCAATCTCTTGGGCGCGGGACCATGGCATCAACTTCTTCGACACTGCGGCGAGCTACGGAAACGGCATTTCTGAGACGAACCTGGGCCGTGCACTCGATGGCAATACTGACGGCATCGTGGTCAGCACCAAGGTTGGCCTTGACGACAACGATTTGACTGACGTCGCAGCAGCAGTGACCAAATCTCTCGATGCCAGTTTGACGCGACTGAAGCTCGACCACGTGGATATCTTTCAGCTGCACAACACGTTGGGTCGCCCTGATCACCGCGGCACGCTCAACGTCGAGCGCGTCTTGGATGACGTTATCCCGGCCTTCGAAAAGCTCCAGGATGCGGGCAAGACGCGCTTCCTCGGATTTACGGCGAAGGGCGACGTAGAAGACCTGCATAAACTGGTAGAATGCGGCGCCTTCAGCAGCGCACAGATTTTCTATAACCTGCTGGTGCCATCCGCTGGCGAAGCCGTGCCAGCTGGCTATCCAGCCGACGATTTTCGTCAACTCCTTGACGTCGCGATGGACAACGGCGTTGGTTCAATCGGTGTGCGCGTGCTTGCTGGCGGCGCCCTGTCCGGCAGCAGGGCACGCCATCCGCTCGGAATGCAGTCGGTGGAACCGATTGGATCAAAAACCGATTACGCGACTGACGTACAACGCGCCCTTCAGTTCATCCCGCTTATCGAGGCTGGTCACGCCGCAAGCCTGCCGGAACTCGCAGTGCGCTATGCCATTTCCAACCCAGCACTCGTGACAACTGAAATCGGTATCGCGACGCTTGAAGAATTGCAGAAGGCGGCATCCGCCATAAACAAGGGACCACTGTCGGGCGAAGCTTTGGAACAGGTCAGGAAAGTGCAGGCAGGGTTCGCGGCGCCGGCATGATGAAAACTGAAGCTGCGGACCAGTTTCGTTCAGGCGATCGGCCGTGGCGGCGTCAAGGCATGAGGGAATGGAGTCGACACGGACAACACGTAGCAGATGTTTCCTCGGCAACGACCCCGCTCTTTCCATCGTTTGAATTGCCAGCCACCGGCCGGTCGAGCCAGGTTTTTTTACGAGGATCCTTTGACCAACAGGGCGTCGAAATCAAAACAATCGACGGCTCGCGATTTCGGCGCCCTCGCGCAACGCGCGTAGTTTGGCCCAGACCACGTCAGCGGTGACACGCCCCATGCCGGCGGCGGTGTCGAAACCGCAATCCGTCCCGGCAAGCACACGGGTCGGATCACCGATGCACTCGGCAGCACGTTCAATGCGCTCGGCGACAACTTCCGGATGCTCGACAAAGTTGGTCAACGTATCAATGACACCGGCGACAATGTACTGGTCAGACCCGATCGGTATGTCTTTCAGCACCTTGACCTCGTGGGAATGGCGCGGATTGGCGAGCGACAACATCAGGCCGCCAACATTGGCTTCCAGCAGAAAGGGCAGGATTTCGCGGAGGGCAACATCGCAATCGTGCGGGCCTTCGTAGTTTCCCCAGCAAACATGCATTCGGACGCGTTCCTTCGGGATGTTGCGCAGCACTCGGTTGATGCGCACCACGACGCGGCGCACGAATTTGATAAATTCTTCAAGCGGCTGCTCGTAGAACGCCATATGACGTTCCATCGCAAGATCAGGTGCGTCGATCTGCAGGATCATGCCGTTGTTGACTGCAGCTTCGTACTCGACGCGCAATGCTTCGGCGACATCATCAAGGTATTCTGCGTCCGTCTTGTAGTATCGGTTCTGCATTGCAATGGTGATCATGCCGGGTGATGGCGCGGTCATGAACGTGTCACTAAAGTCGCCGCCGGCTTCCTTCAGCGCTGATTTGAAGTCGTCTATTTCCGCGAGGTTCGCCTCCGGAGCGATATGGCGCACCTCACCGATCGCCGTTGCCGGGTTGCGATTCGAAACCATCGTCTTGCTGGAAAACGAAAGCCCACTCGCTTTGGAGAATTCCGGATAATTGAGGAGGTCTCCCCACGGCTTGCGTTCTGCCTGACCGCCGAACCCAGACATGCGCCGCTGCACGTATAAAAAGAATGCCTCGCGCGCCTGTTCGCCATTGTTGGGAATATCGATGCCGACTTCGAGCTGTTTGGTGATGACAGCACGGGTTGCGGCGGATGCCTTGCGCATCAGCAAATCGTCATCGATGATCTCGCCGCTCGAACGCTTTGCGTAGAGTTCGACAAGGTCCTTGGGACGCGGAAGGCTGCCGGCATGGGTAGTCAGGATCCGACCGCTACTGCGGACCGGCGTGGTCGCCTCAGACATGGTGTTTTCCCCAACGAAGTTGCTCAGCTAAGGCTGCATGTTCGAACCGGTATCTGCGTTAGTCAAGAAGACACCGCTGGCGATGTGACCGACACAGAAACGATCGAAATCTTTGAACCGACAAAGAGACATTAGGGCTACGCTCGCGACAACTCCATCGACTGTGCCAGTCAGAGGCCCACAATCCGCGAATACTCTGCCGCTCTGTCAACACCCAACCCAGAAAAGCATTTCTGACGAACAATCTAGGGAGCATGTGAGCTGCAGCTTCAATTTCGGCCGGGCCGGCATTGTGCTCGAGCTTTGTGTCTCGGTTCGTTTGTGCGCCGCGCCTACGACCGTCGTGCTTCCGAGGCGGCGGCGTCCCTGATATACTAGCTCATGTTGGAAACCTAGTATGGCAGAGGGCCTAGTGATGGATCGCGAAGCTTTGATAGAGCAAGCCAAAACGCTTGCCACCGAGCGCATCTCGCCGGAGATGGACCAGGACGAAAAAATGGACGTCCTGGAAATGGCGATGATGGAGCTGCTCGATGTCCAGATCATGAAACCGGCCATTGGGCGCGTGACGACCACCGCGACCGGCGGCCCAGGTCCGAGCAGGGGCCGCTGGCTCATGCATGACGACCCACGCCTGCCCAAGATGCCCGACCAACCGACTCTTCTGGACTTTTTTCGCTATCGCTTAATGCTTGATCATCGCGGCACCAATCACCTCTTGCAGAGTGCTAAGCTTGCCAAGGACAATGGCCTTCCTGGCCACATGGTGCTGGCGTGTCTCCTGCATGACATGTCCAATGTTGCATTCATACGGACAGATCATGGGCACTGGGCCGCGCAGCTGGTCGCACCGTATGTCGACAAGGAGGTGGCCTGGGCGATAAAGCATCACCAATCTCTGCGGTTCCTTCCAGCCCCTGAACTCGGCTACGAATACCCTGCGCTGTACAGGCGTGCTTTCGGTGAAGACTACGATCCTCCCGATTATATCAAGAAGGAGTGGGCGTATTGCCGGAACCACAAGTGGTATATGTCGGCGATGCAGGTCGTTCTTAACGACCTCTATGCGTTTGATCCTGACGTGAAAGTTGAACTGGAGGAATTTGAAGACATCGTCGAAGAGCATTTCAGGACACCCGACGCCGGTCTGGGCTTTGACGGTAGTCCTGTAGCTCACATGTGGCGCACGATGATTTGGCCGAATAACTTCCTATAGGTTTCCTATGGCGAGTGGCCATGAAGCTGGAATGTGACCGCTGAAATGGCTCATCGCTGCTATGCGGCACCTGACTACCGGACCCGGTGGGAGATGCGAGGGTAAGCTTCCAAACGAGACACCACGTCTGCTTTCAAAAGGAAATGGCTGCCCGATGCAGTCCACTGGGCAGCCACTCATTTTCTGATTACCCGTGCCCTTGCGTCTAGGACCTCACGTAATATGCGGCCCGCGCTCCAGAAGCTCGACGGAGACCCCTTCAGGTCCCTCGATGAAGGCGATACGGGTGCCAGGCCTGATGGTCTCGGGCCCACGCGTGAATTTGGCGCCCTTGGCTTTCAACTCTGCGCAGACTTTGTCGATGTCTTCGACGGCAAGACCGAAATGGTCGAGGCCGCGATAGGGATGGGCAGCCCCTTCGATAGCTTTTGGATTGCCCGAGACGTCCAGAATAAAGATGTTGGCGCCACCGAGCTTCAGGTCGATGCGAGGCTGCCCGCCGGGGGAAGAACGGATCACCTCGGCGCCGAGCAAGCTTTCGAAGTAGTTGGCCATGCCTTCGGGATCGCGCGTGAAGAGATGGATGTGGTCGAAGGTGTATTGCGTCATTAGGTGGTCTCCTGAACAAGGTCCGTATTCAATCGATCGCATCGGTCGTCCAAGCAAGGCTATCGGACGAATGATACGATCGGCAACAGGCAGGGCGATCCCGGCTGAACGGTGCCGTTCTGCTACCGTCCTTGAAGATGGTCGTCGACGACGATTCGCTGTTCGCTTCGAAGCTCGTTGCTGTTCGAAAACACTTACTGGATGTAACAGGTAGACGTCCACTCGCCTCCAGCCTTTACTGGGTTCGCTGGTAAGAGATGCCCGACGTCGAGCCTCCGTCGATGGCAATGCTCTGTCCCCTGATCACCGAGCGGTGCTTTGCATGTCACCGGAGCCCCGGTTTCGTGGCTGCAAGCCGAAGTGATGTGCGGTTTTTCCAGATGCGGAAGAATTGGCACCAGCGCTCGAATAGGTCACAGTGTCTGCAGGGGATCAACTTGAACGATGGCGCAGCGGTCGAAACCGTCAGCAATACCCTTTTAAGCTGCCATGCTCGGTTCGGCAGAGGAGGGCCAGCAACAGGCGCTCGCAACAAACTAACTTGGTCGAGTTGCTATGATTTGTGTGATTCTAAACGTGCACACACTATTTCCGTTTTGGTTTTCACCTCTGTGATCGAAGGAAACGTATCCTCGATCAGCCCGTGACGTAGAGGATCTGGTTTCTCGGACAAGCGCATAGAGTGTCAGGGAATCCCCGGGTCGGACCGGAACCAAATTCTTGTAGTCGTCGATACCGCCTGCTCCCATCGCCTTGCCATTAAGGAAGCCGGCGCGAATTAATCCACCCCAAGCTGCAGCCAAAATATGGGTACCAGATGCAATGATACCGCCGAAATGCGATGCCGTTGCTGCGGCAGGATCAATATGGAACGGCTGAGGGTCGTATTGACGGGCAAAATCGATGATTTGCTCTTGCGTAAACTCAACGGTGTTGCCTGCGAACTCATCACCGACTTCGTAGTCTTCGAACCATTCGACTTCTCTACAGTCTTTCAACAAATCCGCACTCATAGTTTTTTTTCGAATACAACAACATACTCGACCATGCGTCAAAGGTCCTTAGTTGTCATTCGTCCGCTCTTATTGTCTTGCGACGCTCTATTGGCTGCCTCGCCGGCAGCAATGCGGCCTCCGACGAAGCATTCTGCTAGATTGCCGCCCGATATATAGAGATGTCCAAAGACGCTGCCGAGTTCGCCAGCGACGTAAAGCCCTTCGATCACGTCACCAAATGGATTGAGGACGCGCTGGCGATTGTCATGTACCGGACCGCCTTGCGTATTTCCAACAAGCGGGCGCAGAGCCGTCGTGTAGAATGGCGGTTTTTGGATGGGAATTAGGGACTCGGCCATGCGACCATAATCGCGGTCCTCGCCGGCAGCGCAATGGGCATTCCATCGCTCGACTGTTTCGCACAGCGACCGAGGCGGCGCTCCGATGATACTGGCCAATTCCTCTAACGTATCGGAGCGCTGAATGATACCAAGGTCAATTTCCTGGGCATTGTCTGCACTCCAGATGAATGATTGTGCGGGATCATTGTAGGTCTGAAGCCCGAGCTGTCCGGCAGCCAGGCCATCCGCGTCGATCACCAGCCATGACGGTATACGCAGATGCGTTTGAGTGACCGGGTCCATAACCTCCATATCGCGGTGACCGGTGTCCTGTAGATAAGGTGGATATTCGTTCATGAACCGTTTGCCGTGAGCATCGACGATAATCCACGGCATGCGCTTGCCCTGCGCCGCTGTGAAAAAGGCCGGGACATCGTCTGGATCATGCTGCCCAGGGATCCAATCAGGGAATTTCGTCAATCTCATGCCATAGGGATAGTTCGGATCGGTATGGCTCATGCCGTATGTGCCGTGATAATGCCACATGTGCCAGAGATCAGCGCCGACGGCTTGCGCCATACGAATTCCATCACCAGTATTTCCAAGATACGCCTGGGGAAGCACGGGCTTTCCCTGCCAGTACTGCGCCTGCATGTCGGCATCGGCCTCAAAGCCGCCGCAGGCCAGGATGACGCCGCCTCCCGCACGGACGCGTTTCGTGCCGCCCGGTCCGCGCATCGAGATGCCAACAATCGAACCATCTGAAGATTGAATGAGCCGTTCAGCAGCAGTGGAAAGCTGAACAGAAATACGGCGTTCTTTGACATTGTGCTCGACGACCGCGAAAAGACGCGTTCCCCCCCTCAAACCGCGCACGTGCGGATACCGCTCGTAGATGTCAACACCCGGATAGTCGGCAATCGATATGAAACCGAACGTTGCGTAGCCTTCAAAGGGATAAGTACCTGCCATCCAGTTCGTTACGGGACAAGCGCCGGCTTGCTGAGCGATGTCCTCAATGAAGCACGCTATTGTTGTCATGCCGTCGGCAAGTGCAGCGAGTGGCGCATCCGGTGTGGTGCCGGCATTTGTCGCTTTGAGATAGGCAAGCGCTGCATCAGGATCTCTTGCAATTCGAACCCCACCCGCCGAGCAGATGGAAATGCCGCCTGGCGTCGCATTCTTCTCGATCAGCAAGACTTTGGCGCCACGGTCATGCGCCTCGATCGCTGCAGCAGCGCCTGCGAACCCATAACCGACAACAATGACATCGACGACGTCGTCCCAGCGCTCAGTCCCAGTTTCCAACACCGTCTCCAACATTGCCCGTTTGACGCATGCCGACACCAAGTGGCTTGCCGGCGTGCTCTCAGGTTACGCCCAATTCCGATAACATCACGAGACTATCGGCCTGATTCATCGGCTCTATGATCACCAAGAAATGAATCCACGAACCCATCGAATTGGCGGTGAACTATTGCCGATGAAGCAAACAATCCACGCGGCTTTGGATTGGGCCGCTCGAAAAGACGGTGGACTTGCAGTACTCACTTCCAGCTTCGAAGCGGTGGGCCGTTTTCGGAGGTGCCGCGACCCAATGGGTAAGGTTCAGATCGCCAGCTTGTCGACGCATCGGCTAGACATGAAATGGCGGAGACGCAAGACCCAGGGCTGAAACAAGGCCATATGTACAAGGGCTGGAGGCGTGCTCTATACGAACCCGCATACAACAACCGCTTAGAAAGTAGTGCTGCATGACTGGCCATATCGACCCTACCAAGGAAACGTTCGCTTCTTTCCGCGCCAATGATCGCCCCGGTCCGATCCAGATGCTCAATCTCGTTTGTTTCCGCGACAAGGCCAACTATCCTGACGGACGAGACGCATCAGGTGCGGAAGCATATGCCGCCTACGGACGCGATAGCTATCCGGTTTTCTCGAAGCTAGGCGGGCGCATCGTGTGGCGCGGCAGTTTCGAGCTGATGTTAATTGGGCCCGCCAAAGAGAAGTGGGACGAGCGTTTCATCGCCGATTATCCCTCCGTTTCTGCTTTCGTCGAGATGATCCGCGATCCGGTCTATCGAGAGGCTGTCAAACACCGCCAAGCGGCAGTACTTGATTCGCGTTTGGTTCGCCTCTCTCCTGCCGCAGTTGGCTCCGGATTTGGCAGCTAGAGTTGATTGCTCAGAACTGCTCGCTGAATTGTGGCTCTGCGTAGCTGGGACTGAGCAAATCGTTTCATCGACACGCCCGGCTCCGAACAGGACTAGAAAATTCGCCGTTGCGGCCAGGGGTCAATCTGAGCCGTCGCGCAACGCTCGAAACCGTCAGCAGCGCGACCAAAAGCTGCCGAACGCCGATAGGCGGCGGCGAGCCACTTCCGGTCGCGAGCAGGTGCAGCATGTCCTTTGTTGTTCAACACAGGCCAGTGGGATCCGGGCGCTCCCCAACGACCTGCGTTGCCACCACCGCATCAACATCGCGGCGGTGAATAGACCGGGCTAAAGCGCCATTTGCGGTGCCGCGTTTGGCATGTCATGAGGGTCAGGCACTTCCGTCATTGTCGCCTCGGTCAGCAGCAGGACGCTCGCGACCGACACAGCGTTTTCGAGAGCTATCCGGACGACCTTGGCCGGATCGATGATGCCAGCTTCAACCAGGTCGACATATTCGCGCTTGGCCGCGTCAAACCCTTCGTTGCCTTTGCTTTCCAGCATCCGGGCGACCACGACGCCGCCATCCACTGCCGAGTTTTCGGCGATCTGCCGCGCCGGCGCCTGCAGGGCACGCTTCAGGATTTGGATACCGGTTTTGGCGTCTCCTTCATTCTGGTCTTCAAGTTCACTCAGCGCCTCAGTACATCGCAGCAGCGCCAAACCGCCGCCCGGCACGATCCCTTCCGCGACGGCAGCCTTGGTTGCGCTGATGGCATCGTCCAATGCCTCCTTGCGCGCCTTCAGCTCGGTTTCGGATGGCGCACCAACGCGAATTACCGCGATGCCGCCGACGAGCTTGGCCAAACGCTCCTGCAGCTTTTCACTGTCATAATCAGACGTCGTCTCTTCGATCTGATTGCGGATTTGGCTGACCCGCGCGTCGATATCATCCTTCTTGCCGGCGCCGCCCACGATTGTCGTCGTATCCTTGTCGATCTCCACCCGGTCAGCCTTGCCGAGCATGTCGACCGTGACGTTTTCGAGCTTGATGCCAAGGTCTTCGCTGACCACCGTTCCACCCGTCAAAACGGCAACGTCAGTCAGCATGGCCTTGCGTCGGTCACCGAACCCCGGTGCCTTCACTGCCGCCACCCGCAGGCCGCCGCGCAGTTTGTTGACGACCAATGTCGCAAGCGCGTCAGCCTCGACATCCTCGGCCACGATCAATAGTGGCCTGCCCGATTGCACGACCTTTTCCAGGAGGGGGAGGAGCGGCTGCAGGCTTGCCATTTTCTTTTCGTGAATGAGGATCAGCGGTTCGCTGAGTTCCACCAGCATCCTGTCAGGATCCGTGACGAAATACGGGGAAACGTAGCCGCGATCGAACTGCATGCCCTCGACCACGTCGAGCGTTGTGTCCGTTGTCTTGGCCTCTTCGACGGTGATCACGCCTTCACTGCCGACCTTGTCCATGGCATCGGCGACAAGCTCGCCGATCTGCGGATTGTTGTGCGCCGAGATCGCGGCCACCTGTGCTCTTTCCTTGCGCTGCTCGACAGGCCGGGACATTTCCTCCAGCACCTCGATGGCCCTGGTGACGGCCATGTCGAGACCACGCTTGATGTCGACCGCGCTGGCTCCGGCGACAACATTGCGGATGCCATCCGCGAGGATGGCGTGGGAAAGAATGGTAGACGTCGAGGTCCCGTCACCGACATTGTCGCCGGTTCTCTCGGCAGCCTGGCGCAACATCTGGACACCGAGGTTTTCTTCGGGGTCTTCCAGGTCGAACTCCTTGGCAATGGTAACGCCGTCGTCGCAGACAAGTGGAACACCCCACTTCTTCTGGATCAGGACCGACTTGGACTTGGGACCGAGCGTCAATCGGATAGCATCGGCCAGTTTGGTGCAACCTTCGAGGATCTTTTCGCGCGCAGCGGACCGAAACAGGATCTGCTTGTGTGTCATCGCTTACCCTCCATTCCTTGGCAATTTCTCCTGAACGTTCATGGTTTGTTGTAGCCAGATCGGACGGCCATGCTTTGATTCAAGTCATCCGACGGCGCCCTGCGACAGACATGCACAGCAACGGATTTGGGCCTGTTGACTAGCGGCCCACGCGAGCCGGTTTGCCAAGGATCAAGGAGCGGGGCGGCCTCTTGCGGTTCATATAGGCCGAAGCGGAGAATTTCCTGACGATTGAATGTGCATCAAGCGATGACCCGAGCGGAAAAGCAGAACGCCGAACTGGCCGGCGAGTTGCGCGAGATGGCGGACCTTCTCGCGGCACAGCAGGCCAACGGTTTCCGCATCATGGCTTACCGTCGGGCAGCCGAGACCCTTGACGACCTCGAGCGAGCGGTTGGCGACGTCATCGCGGAAAGTGGGCTGGACGCACTTGTCAGTCTTCCGGGCATTGGGCGCGGCATTGCCGCATCGCTCGCTGAGATGATTGAAACGGGGCGCTGGTCGGCGTTGGAGCGCTTGATGGGCAGGCTCGAACCGGAACAGCTCTTTCAAACCGTTCCCGGCATAGGCCCCGGGCTTGCGCACGACATTCACGAGACGCTGCATATCGATACGCTCGAAGCTCTGGAAGTCGCTGCAAATGATGGCCGCCTTGCCACGGTATCCGGCATCGGACCGCGACGCTTGAGTGCCATCAAAGCCCTCCTGGCGCAGCGCCTGGACAGCCGACGGCTTCGTGCAAAGGCCGATGGCACGCCGCCGGCAATCGCCGATCTGCTCTCTGTCGATTCAGAGTACCGCCACAAAGCAGGCCAGGGTCATCTCAGAACGATTGCACCGAGGAGGTTCAATCCGGAAGGCCGCGCATGGCTGCCCGTATTGCATGCCGAGCGCGGCGACTGGTCGTTCACGGCGCTCTATTCCAATACCAGGCGCGCGCACGAACTCAAGCGTACGCAGGACTGGGTGGTGATCTTCGCGCACAAAGCCGACACCCATGAACAGCAGTGCACGGTCGTAACCGAGCATCGCGGGCCGATAACGGGCGAACGCGTCGTCCGGGGACGGGAGGGCGAATGCATCGAATACTATTCAGGATCGTGAGCGCAGACTTGGAAACACCAGGCGGCGATCAGGCACGCCGGCAACTCATCGCCGTCAGCATGCGCTGCTTGGCAAGCTGTTCGGCAACGGCCCGTGATGTGCGTTGCTCGCGCTCGGCAAGCACCAGCACTTCAGCAACGTTGCGATGGATCTTTTCGGCAATGGCATCGAATCTGCACGCGATCAATCTTCCGTCACGATCACGTCGCGCGCGGCCTTGACTTCGTCGAGCCGGCGAACCGGCGTGACATGCGGCGCATCCCGCAGCTCACCGGGCTCCGCCCTCGCCTGATCAGCAATGCGCCGCAACGCACTGACAAAAGCATCGAGCGTTGCCTTGTCCTCGGTTTCCGTCGGCTCGACCATCAACGCCTCCTTGACGATGAGCGGAAAGTAATTGGTCGGCGGATGGAAACCGTAGTCCATGAGTCTCTTCGAAACGTCGAAGGCCCTGACGGACGTTCCTTTTGGTGTGCCCTCGCATACGAACTCGTGCATGCACATGCGGTCAAACGGCATCCTGTAGTCATCGCGCAACGAAGCACGCACGTAATTGGCATTCAGGACGGCATGCATCGCCGCGTTACGAAGCCCCTCGTGCCCCAGGCGGCGAAGATAAGCCCAGGCGCGCACGAACATGCCGAAATTGCCATGAAAGGCGACCATGCGGCCGATCGAATGCTCCGGCGTTGCGAGCCCGTAGACGGGACTCTCTTCGCTCGCACCCTGCGATCTTTCGACGATCGGTCCGGGCAGGAACGGCGCAAGCGCCTGGCTGGCGCCAACCGGCCCCGAGCCCGGACCGCCGCCGCCGTGCGGTGTCGCAAACGTCTTGTGCAGGTTGAAGTGCATGAGATCGATGCCGAAGTCGCCCGGTCTGGCGATCCCGGTCAGCGCGTTCAAGTTGGCTCCGTCGCCGTAGACGAGGCCGCCGCATCCGTGAACGAGTTGGACCAGCTTCTCGATGTGCTCCTCGAACAGGCCCAGCGTGTTGGGATTGGTCACCATGATGCCGGCGAGACGGTCGTCACAGGCCGTCTCCACCGCCTCGAGATCGACGTTGCCGCGATCATCCGACGGCACTTCCACGCAGGTGTAACCTGCCATGGTCACCGAGGCCGGATTGGTCCCGTGCGCGGAATCGGGCACGAGGATCACATCGCGCCGTTCTTCGCCGCGCCGGCGATTGTACGCCCGCATCATCAACAGCGCCGTCAGCTCGCCCTGGGCACCCGCTGCCGGCTGCAGCGATACGCACGCAAAACCTGCGATCTCCTGGAGCTGCTCTTGAAGGTCGAACATGAGGCCGAGGGCACCTTGTGCGCTTTCCGGTTCCTGCAGGGGGTGGAGCAGCGACAAGCCATCCAGGCGCGCCCAAATCTCGGACGCTTTCGGGTTGTATTTCATCGTGCAGGAGCCAAGCGGATAAAGGCCGGTGTCGACTCCGTAGTTGCGTTGCGACAGGCGCAGATAGTGTCGCACGACCTGCGCTTCGGATAACTCCGGCAACCCGATCGCGGACCGCGTGAGACGAGACGGCAGCGCCCGCTCCTCGACATCGCACACGGGCAATGACACACCATCGCGCCCAGCGGCGCTCAATTCATACAGTGTCGGCTCGGTCATCGCGTCGGTCTCCATCCAGGTTCAGGCAATGATCTGGCGCAAAGCTGCTACCAGCCGGTCAATGTCGCCGCGCGTGTTCATTTCCGTGACGGCGACAAGCATCTTGTCGTCGCTCCCGACAAAGTTGCGGCCGAGGTCGTAGCCGCCGACGATGCCATGCTCCTCACGCAGGCGGGCAATTGCGGAGGCCGCTTTGATGGGTAATGACACGACGAACTCCTTGAAGAACTCGCAGCCGGGAGCGTGCGCGTTGATCGCACAACCGGGCAGTTCCGCGATCATTGCCGCCGTGTAATGGCTCTTGTGAAAGCACAGTTCGGCAACGCGTCGCAGGCCGCGCTCCCCCATCGAGGCGAGGTAGACAGCCGCTGCGAGCGCACCCAGCGCCGAGTTCGTGCAGATGTTGCTCGTCGCTCTGGCCCGGCGGATATGCTGCTCGCGTGTCGCAAGCGTCAGGACGAAGCCGCGACGGCCGTCGCTGTCCTCAGCCTGCGCGACGAGCCGGCCGGCAAGCCGGCGGACATGAGCGCGACGGGTCGCGAAGATGCCCAGTGACGGGCCGCCGAAGGCAGGCGTGATGCCGAGCGGCTGGCCGTCTGCAACGACCACGTCGGCGCCAAGGTCGCCTGGCGGCGTCAATAGGCCAAGCGAGATAGGGTCGGCAACGACGACGAGAAGTGCACCTTTGGCGTGCACCGCATCGGCGACGCCGGTCAGGTCCTCGAGACCGCCGAGGAAATTTGGCGTTTGGATGACCAGTGCAGCCGTTTGCTCGTCGACGCGCTCGGCCAGCGCGGCCGCATTGCTGCGGGCCAGATCCGCAACATCGAGTTGGGCGTCGGTCCCCTGCAAATACGTCCGAGCCACGGCCAGGTAGTGCGGATGAACGTAGGGCGATACGATGATTTTCTTGCGCCCGCCCTTGACGACATCGAGTGCAAGCAGAACGGCTTCCGCAAGCGACGTCGCACCGTCATAGTGACTGGCATTGCTCACCTCCATCCCCATGAGACGGCAGATCATTGTCTGATATTCGAAGATCGCCTGCAGAACCCCTTGGCTGATTTCCGGCTGATAGGGCGTATAGGACGTATAGAACTCGCCGCGCTGCAGGACATAGTCGACGGTCGCCGGAATGAAGTGGCGGTAACAGCCGGCTCCGAGGAACGAAGGGCCGCTCGCAAGATTGCGATTGCGGTCGGCGATCCGGCGCATTTCCGGCTCGAGTTCCATCTCCGTCAACGCGGGCGGCAGCCGAAGCTCTGGAAACCGGATATCTGCCGGAATGTCCCCGAACAGCTCTTCCAGATTGTCCGCGCCGATCACATCCAGCATCTGCCGGCGCTCTTCGTTGGTGTGTGGAATAAAAGTCATCTATTCGTCCATTTCTGGTCGTTCCACTATTGCGACACCGGCACCAGCCGGCGGCGGCGGAAACCAATCGTGACGCTGACGTATCTCTTTGCGGTGAAAGCCGCATCGAGCCCCGGGTCACCGGTGTCGAACCGCAAGATCGGTGTGCGGGCGAGCTTGGCAGGCGTCGCCACGACTACAATGTCATTGAGGCCGATCCGGCGAATGACCTCGGGACTGACTTGCAGGTTGCCGCGGCCAAGCACGAAGCCTTGCGCGCCGATCGGGCTGACGATCAGGCTTGCATCCCCGTGCCTTTCCAACAAGCTCAGGAGCCCTGCCTCATTGAGATCATGACCGACCAGTTTGCCGCCGAGCAGGGCATCGATACCGAGCAGGGTCTTCTCGACACCCAGGGCATCGGCAATGGCCTGGACGGTGCTGCCCGGTCCCAAAAGAAAGAGCGCGTTCGAGTTGGCGCGAATCGATGCGCCGACATCCTCGGCAATCTCGGCCTTCACGGCTGCATCGTCGTGTTCCGAGATCAGCGCCTTGGCCAGCTGGGTGCGTGTCGGCTCAAACGGCGTTGTAGCGGATTGATACAGGCGAACGACCCATTCACCTTTGCGATAGCGCTCTTCATCGAGATCGACCACGTCGACCCGGGCAAGCGCAACCTCGCCGCGCAGAAAACCGACTATGACGTCAGCGGTCTGCGCAGCAGATACCGCGAAGACGCCCGAATACATTTTGACGCCGGACGGGATTCCCAATATCGGCACGTCTGCCTTCGCAATGGCCGCAATATCGCGAGCCGTCCCATCACCTCCGCAGAATACGATCAACTCGGCATTTGCCTGCAGAAAGGCCCGTACGGCAGCCACTGTGTCATCGGCCGAAGGACATGCCCGGGACTGATGAACGGTCTTGATGTCGTCGAAGCCCGCTGCCCGCAGCGCCTCTTCGCCCATTTGACCTGAGCACGTCAGCCATCTAATCGCGAGGCGCGGCTTCTCACGAGCGGACATCTGGCGCAGCCGGCGAAGCATCAACGCAGCCTTTTCCGCTGCGATCGGTGCGGCACCGAGTGCGACTGCCGTCTCGAAGACACCGTCCGTGCCCTTGAGGCCAACCCGGCCGCCCATTCCCGCAATCGGATTTATAATGAAGCCAATTCGCATGATAGCTTAGGAAATCATTCCCTGAAGACCATTGCTTCGATCTGGATCAATTTTGGCCGGATGGATTTGCAAAGTCCCGATGTTGGCGAGGCATCGTGACGTGCGACGCTGCGGATTATGCGTGCCAGGCTCGGCCTGGTGTTGTTTTCGATGGTTTCAATCGTTGATCTTCGTCAAAGCGGCGAAATGCGAGCGGACGAAAGTAACCGTCGCTGCAGACGATCTCCTGTCAGCCTGCCAAAAGGTCAGTGATGAACAAGCCATTAGTTCACCAATTCGCTGATGTGGACTCTGGCGAGCCGGAGCGCGATCATTTGCCATGGCATTGCTTGACCGCCGATGCCACACTCGAACTCCTCGACAGCGACAAACTAGGTCTTTCACACGAAGCCGTGGCCGATCGGCTGGGCCACTACGGCGCCAACGCCCTGCCTGATCAGGAGCGGCGCCAATGGTGGCGCATGCTGCTCGAGCAGCTCTGCGATGCATTGATCGTGGTGCTGATCGTGGCGGCCGTGATTTCCGGCATTGTCGGCGATCTCCAGGACGCATTTCTCATTTTGCTGATCGTTGTCGTAAATGCCATTGTCGGTGTCGTGCAGGAGTACCGGGCCGAGCGGACGCTTGCCGCCTTGCGCGAGCTTGCCGCCCCCAATGCACAAGTTGTGCGCGCGGGCCATGTCGAGATCACCAACGCCGCCAATCTGGTTCCCGGTGACGTCGTGCTGCTCGAGGCTGGCGATGCGGTGCCGGCCGACCTGCGCCTTCTGGAATTCGCCGACCTGCGGGTCGACGAATCCATGCTGACCGGTGAGTCGACGCCAGTTGCCAAAACGAACTGCGCCCTCGAAAGCCACGATCTACCGGTCGGCGACCGCGTCAACCTGACATTCAAGGGAACGCTCGTCACGCGTGGTCATTGCCGGGCGGTCGTCGTCGGGACCGGCATGCAGACCGAATTGGGTCGCATCGCCGGCCTGATCCGCGCGACAGCGCCAGCGACCACCCCTCTTCAGAGTCGCCTCGCCGTATTCAGCAAGCGGCTGGCGGTCGTCATTCTGGCGATATGCGCCATGCTCTTCGCCTTCGGGGTGCTGCGCGGCGAGCCGACCCTCGTGATGTTTCTGACCGCGGTATCACTCGCGGTAGCCGCCGTGCCGGAGGCCCTGCCGGCCGTCGTCACCCTCTCATTGGCGTTTGGTGCCGGCAAGATGAGCAGGAAGAACGCACTTATTCGGCGCTTGCCGGCGGTGGAGACCCTGGGCTCTGTCACATACATCTGCGCCGACAAGACCGGCACGCTGACCGAGAACAGGATGCGGCTTGAGCGCATTGCCATCGCTGATCGCGAACATGCGGAATTGAGCGAACTCGACGACGATCTGGCCGCAACGGTGGGACGTGCCCTGGCGCTGTCGAACGACGTGCGCGTGGATGAGGACGACAACTTCGCCGGCGATCCGACGGAGCTTGCGTTGATCGAGGCGGCAAACACGGCCGGCTTCAGGAAACTGCACCTCGAGGCTGAATGCCCTCGTGTTGATGAGTTGGCCTTCGACTCTGATCGCAAGCGCATGAGCACGCTGCACAGAACGGATGGCGCAGCTTTGATGTACTGCAAAGGCGCTCCCGAGGTCGTCCTGCCACTCTGCCATGACAGCATTGACTCCGCGGCGTTCGATTGCGCGCGCGAACTTGCGCGAGCCGAGCACCTTGCGGATAGAGGTTACCGGGTTCTCGCCGTGGCGTACCGCTCGTTCGAGCAGGCTCCGCAAGAGTTGACGTCGGCTTGCGAAAGCGGCCTTACGTTGATCTGCCTCGCCGCTCTGATCGATCCCCCGCGTGCCGGCGTCAAGGCAGCGGTCCGCGAGTGCGTCACGGCCGGAATCGTTCCGATCATGATCACGGGCGATCATCCCGGGACGGCGCGCGCCATTGCCCAAAGACTTGGCATTTCCTCGGACCACGAGACAGTACTGACCGGGCAGCAAATGGACCAGATTGACGATTTGGACTTCGCTCGACGCGTCCAGGAAGTTCGCGTCTATGCCCGGGCAAGCCCGCAACAAAAAATCCGCATCGTGGCCGCACTCCAGAAGCACGGTGGCTTCGTCGCCATGACCGGCGATGGCGTAAACGATGCGCCGGCACTCAAGCTTGCCAACATCGGCATTGCTATGGGCGACAAAGGCACCGATGTCGCGCGAGAGGCCGCCGACATGGTCCTGCTCGACGACAACTTCACGACGATCGTGTCTGCCGTGAAGGAAGGCCGGCGCATATTCGACAACATCCGCAAGTTCATTAAGGACACGATGAGCTCCAATTCCGGGGAGATTTGGACGATTGTTCTCGCCCCACTGCTCGGCCTGCCTATGCCATTGCTTCCTGTTCATATCCTTTGGATCAATCTGGTTACCGACGGTCTGCCCGGCCTGGCATTCACCGCCGAGCCCGCCGAGCGCCGTATTATGCGCCGTCCGCCACGTGCACCAGACGAGCATATTTTCACCAGCGGCATGTGGCAGCATATCCTATGGTTTGGCCTGTTCGTCGGCGGTATATCGATCGCCGCGCAGGCTTGGGCGCTGTCCCGCGGCGTCGAACACTGGCAGACGATCGTTTTCACCGTCCTGACGCTCTCCCAGTTGTTTCATTCAGTGGCCATACGAAGCGATCGCGACTCGTTGGCAACAGTTGGCATCTTGAGCAATCTGCCAATGCTCGGAGCGGTCCTCCTTGCAGCGGCGCTTCAGTTGCTGATCATCTACGCACCGCCCATGAACGCGCTGTTCCACACCCATCCGCTGCCGATCTTCGATCTTGCGGTTTGTGTAGGGTTGTCAGCGCTCAGCTTAGTCGCCGTCGAGATCGAAAAATGGTTGATGCGGCGCGGTCTCATCTACTGAGTACGGGAAGTTTTGCCAATGGTCGGCCGGCACCGTGGCAACGAGGACTTCAGCCGAAGCCATCTTTCTTAATACCAAGGAGCTGAAATCATAGCGATTGAGCGAGCGCATCGAGTACCTGGTCGACGTCAGCGGTCGTGTGATTGGCGGAAATTTGAAAGCGAATTTCTTCCTCCCCCTTAGGTACGACTGGAAATCGTAGGCCCGTTGCAAGAATCCCGCGTTCGAACAGGTCATCGACAAGGCGACCGGTTTCAGCCGTGTCCCGTACCATCAAGGGTGTCACAGGGTGCTGACCGATGATGGTTTCTTGTCCGAGGCCGGCCAAACCATGCTGGAGCTGTGATTTCCTTTCGCGCAAATTGGCTAGCAATTGCTGCCCTCTCGGGCCGTCCAGGATATCAACTGCTCGGAGTGCGGCAGCCGCCTCACCGCACGTGATTGGGTTGGAATAGATATAGAACGCGGATGTTTCGCGCATGTAGTCGATGATTGGCTTCGCCGCGACCGCGTAGCCGCCATTGACGCCGAACGCCTTTCCAAGCGTCGCGATCAAGAGGTCGATGCCATCGCAGCCCGTCACTTCCTCCGTGCCCCGACCGGTTTCGCCGAAAGCGCCAACGCCGTGCGAATCATCGACGACCAGCAGCACATTTTCCGCGAAACGGTCGTCGAACCTGCGCGCAATCTCTGCAATCTGGTCAAGGGGAGCGTGGTCACCCCTCATGCTGAATACGCCGTCGGTGACGATGATGGCACGGCGGCATTTTCCGTTCGCTGTTTCGAGATGCGCCTCGAGTTCCGCCAGTGATGCATGCTGGTAGACGAGCTTCATTTTCGGCGCGGCCAGGCGAATGGCGTTGATGATGCTATTGTGATTGAGTTCATCGCTGATGACGGCGGTTTCGTCGGTTATCAGGGCAGGGAGCAGACCTATGATTGCGGCATAGGCCGAACTGAAGATCATCGCAGCTTCGCGCCCGTGGAAGCGGGCCAGCCGATGTTCCAAATTGACGTGCGGCTCCCAGGTGCCGCTGATGAAACGAACGGCACCCGGTCCGGTCCCGAAAACCCTGACGGCTTCCTCTTCAGCGGCGATGATGTCGGGATCGAACGACAACCCAAGATAGTCGTTCGTGTTCATGCGCAAGAACGGTTTGTCACCGTGCCCGGCCAGCAGATACCTCGGGCCACGGTCGCCGCGTGGCGGTAAGACCTGCCGGATGACCCTTTCGTGGCCCTTGCGGGCGCCGGCGGCCTCGAGCTGCGCAACATGACCTGAGAGCAAATTGGTCAAGCGGTCATGGGGCATAAATTACTCCGAGAGTTCTTACGCTAGCCCGCCTGCGCGGGCTTCAGATTGCGGTGGATCTGTTCCAGCATGTCATCGCTCATGGCATCAATATCAAACCGCGGCGCCCAGTTCCATTCCTGTCGCGCCGCGCTGTCATCGAGTGAGCGGGGCCAGGAATCGGCAATTGACTGGCGCACCGGATCGATATCGTAGTCAATCGAAAACCCCGAAATGCGTGCTGCGATTGCGGATGCCAAGTCATGCGGCGTCACGCTCATAGCAGTGATGTTATAGGCATTGCGATTGAGGAGAGTTGCAGCATCAGCCTGCATTAACTCAATCATCGCACGGACCGCGTCCGGCATGTACATCATGTCGAGTCGGGTATCGGC
>JBPCVZ010000116.1:0-6145 GCA_051010015.1 Hyphomicrobiaceae bacterium | reverse complement strand
CGGGACGGGTCGGATTTTCCCGCCGGCTGTGTTGCGTTTGCTTGATGGAGTGCTACTCCACCTGCACAAACGCGCCTTGCCGGACGAAAAAATCCGATCCCGCCGGCAACGCGCGGTAAGTGTCCACGGGCCCTATCGGCTGCCTGCCGGCGTGCGCCGAACCTCGCCGGCAACGACGCGGATGCGGCCGGGTGAGGCAATCCACATGCACGCGATCGACAAGATCGACAGGGCCCAGCACATCCAGAAGCCAACCTCATAGCTGCCGTAGGTGTCATAAACGGCGCCAAGTGCAAAGGCACCGACGCCGGCGCCAATGTTGCCGCCCAGGCCGACGACGGCAACGATGCTGGCCGCGCGCGGGCCGGCGAAGATCTCCGTGGTGATCGCACCGAACAGCGACGCCATGCCGTAACCAAGGAGGCCTTGCGCGGCCATCGCGAGGTAAACAAGCTCGGTCGTCGGGTTCTTCGAAATCATCACCATCAACACCGACGCAGCGCCGAAACCGGACAGCGAGAAGGTCCAGGCGAGTTCGCGACCGATACGGTCGGATAGCGCGCCCATGCCGATCTGGCCGAAGATGCCGAAGAAGGCGGCCATGCCGAGCGCTGTCGCGGCGAAACCAGGCGTGAACCCTTTGTCGATCAGGAATTTGGTTTGGTGTGCCTGCAACCCGTACCAGTTGAACAGCGCGCAAAAGAACGCCACGAACAGGGCCCAGAAGCGCCACGTCAACATCGCGTTGGAAATGCGCCAGTCGATGCCAGCCCAGTCATGGTCGCGGATCAGCTCGGCGTCCTGCTTGCGCGTACCGTCGCGAGCTGGTGGGGTGCTGTCGCCATCCGGTTGCAGGCCCATTTGTTCCGGCGAGTTGCGCTGCAGCAAGATGTTGATCGGGATAATCGCAAGGCAGACGATGACCGCCATCTGAAAGCAGGCTTCGCGCCAGCCGCTCACCGCGATGATGTTCTGGAACAGCGGCAGCAGGACCAGGGAACCGACGCCGACACCGGAAAACGCAATGCCGACTGCGAGGCCGCGGTTGCGCACGAACCAATTCGGCAGGAACATCGAGTGAACGATGTAGCTCATGGCCATCGAGCCGTTGACGATCAGCATGCCGACGGCGATGTAGAGCCCGATCGGGTCGGTGATGACGGTCAACATCACGAAACCGCCGGCGACCATCAGCGCGCCGAGCGGGACCACGAACCGTGGTCCGATGCGCTCCATCAGGATGCCAACGATCGGCAGCATCGCCATCGAGACGATGAAGCCGATCGAATAGGCCCCCGCCGTCAGGCCGCTGGACCAACCGAATTCAGCCAGGATTTCGGGAAAGAGCAGCGAAAAACTTGTGCGCGCGGTGATTGCGACCGCCATCGTGACAAACGCCACGGCGACGACGATCCAGCCGTAAAAAATTAATGGTTTCTTGCGACGGCGAGGCAAGGGGGAGGGCCTCATGAAGGCTGACGATGAATCAAGTGCGGCCGCATTGGTTGATACCGCTCGCATACGCTCTTTATAGTGCATGGCAAAATTTCACCAAACGTAGAGTTCAATCTGAGGCTGTGCTGCCTATGCAATCTTTTTCATTCCAAACAACAAAATCTGTTCTCAGCGACGTTGGCGCGACAGAGCGGATCGGATCCATTATGGCAGACCTAGGTTGTCGGAAAGTTGCGTTCGTGACGGATCCGATGATTTTGCAGCTCGGACTGGCCAAATCGGCGCTCGACAGCCTGAAAACGGCCGGTATCGATGCCTGGGTGTTTTCCGATGTCGTGGCCGATCCGCCCGAGAATATGGTGCTTGCAGCCGTCGCGGAGGCCCGGCGGCAGGGAATCGACGGCGTCGTCTCGGTCGGTGGCGGGTCGTCGATGGACACGGCCAAGCTGGTTGCGGTACTGGCACAGAACGATCAACCGCTCGAGGAAATGTACGGCGTTGGGCTGGTCAAGGGTGGCCGCCTGCCGCTCGTGCTTGCGCCGACCACGGCCGGGACAGGCTCGGAAGTGACGCCGCTGTCGATCGTGACGACCGGTTCGGCGGAGAAGAAAGGCGTCAGCGCCCAGCAATTGATCCCGGATTGGGCGATTCTCGATGCCGAACTGACGATCGGCCTGCCGGCCGCTGTGACGGCGGCGACGGGCATCGATGCGATGGTGCACGCGATCGAAGCCTATACATCCAAACACAAGAAGAACCCCGTCTCGGACTGCCTGGCGCGCGAGGCGCTGAGCCTGCTCGGCGCCAATATCCGGACCGCGTGCACGCAGCCGGAGGATAGGGCTGCTCGCGGTGCAATGCTGCTCGGCTCGATGCTGGCCGGGATGGCGTTTGCCAATGCGCCGGTGGCGGCGGTGCACGCGCTGGCCTACCCGCTCGGCGGGCATTTCCATGTGCCGCACGGCCTGTCGAACGCGATGGTGCTGCCGTACGTGCTTGAATTCAACGCGCCTGACGCCAGCGCGGCCTACGCTGAGATCGCGCCGATCCTGTTTCCGGAGCTTGCCGGCGAGAGCGCCGATGCGAAGGTGGCCGGCATGATCGATGCGTTCAAGGCGCTGGGGCCGGAACTTGGGATGGACCCGAAACTGAGTTCGGTCGGGGTCAATCACAACCACCTGCCGATGCTCGCCGAGGATGCGATGAAACAGACCCGGCTGCTCGTCAACAATCCTCGCGAGATGACGCTCGAGGCAGCGCAAGCGATCTACGAGAAAGCGCTGTGAAGGCGCTGCCGGAAGACGTCGCCCCCTACAAGCGGACGCCTTTGTTCACGGAAGTGACGGTGCCGGACGGCCTGCGTCGCGAGCACGCCACCAAGGCCGGCGTCTGGGGCCTGATCCATGTCGAGAGCGGCCGGCTGCGCTATGAGATTGCGGGCGCCGGCAGTGCCGTCGAACTCGGCCCGGACGATGCGCCGGGCGTGATCGAGCCGGAAGTGCTGCACAGTGTGACGCCGATCGGTGCCGTGCGGTTTTTTGTCGAGTTCCACCGCTGATCAGACGCAGGCGCGCTCACCGAGGCGGGCGACGCCTTGCTGGTCGAAACGTCCCTGGATGGTGATGCGCCGGCCGTTCGTTGCAACCAGCGTGGCTTCGGCGCTGGCACCGGCGAGTTCGCCATCGACAAGATGGTTCTGGTCAGGATCGCCGGCGCGGCCGTTGTCGTCGAGGTCGGAGCGGAAGTCGACGACACCTTTTTCGGTGAACCCGTCAAAGGCCAGCGTCACCGTTTCCTGGCCGGCTGCCCGGTATTTGATCGAACGGATCGTGACGCCGCTGGCGTTGGGTTGCGGGCCCTGCATGGCAAGACCGTCATAGTCGTCGAAGATGGCGCCGGCGGCGGAACCGTCGAGGCGGATGCTGAGTGTGACAAGCCGCAGCCTGGGGCCGCGTACGAACGTGATGCGAAAGCGGTCTGGCGATTCCTCGGCGAACCGGATGCGCACTTCCGGGCCACACGCCTGCGCCGTGCCCGCGCTGCCGAGAAAACCGATCAACAGTGATCCGAGGATGAATAAGCGCATCTCGGTCTCCCTTATCCCTCGAAGGTGTCTATACTGGCGGCAATCTTGCCTCAAACGACCAGGAGCCTGCAATGTCTGTCGCAACCACCGCCGATGACTACATCTCGTTTGACTGGCCGCGCCTCGCCGGCGAACTGGAGCGCCTGCTCAAGCTGCGGACCATTCCGTTTGGCATGAAGATGTTCGCGGACGCCGCTGAAATGGAAGCGATCAAGCGGATCCGGCGGCCAAGCAACGTGCACACGCTCGACCAGATCGTGGCGCAGGCCGGCCGCCTTGGCTGGACGGTCGGGATTACCTCGGAAGACCTTGTCGGTGCGCAGTGCCGGGCGGTCGTCGGGCTTGGCAACGCGAAGGACGAAAAATGGCTGTCGGGCGAACACATGGTCGGTGTGTGGTTCGAGGATCAGCCCGGTGCCGCCGAGCACCAGGCGTCGATGCATTGCGTCGAAGACGGCCAGTACGAGGCGCTGGCGGTCGCACCATTGGCGTCCGCGCGGCTCGACCCGCCGGACATCGCGCTGTTTTATGCGACGCCGGGCGCCATGATGTATTTCATCAATGGTCTGCAGTGGGCCGGCTACAAGCGGTTCGACTGGTCGGTGGTGGGAGAGTCAGCCTGCGCTGACAGCTGGGGACGCGCGCTCAAGACGCGCACGCCGTCGCTGTCGATCCCGTGTTTCGCTGAGCGCCGGTATGGCGGCGTCGAGGACGATGAGATGCTGATGGCGCTGCCACCGGAATACCTGCAGAACGCGATTGATGGCATGCATGCGCTGTCAAAGAATGGCCTGCGCTATCCGTTCCCGCAGTACGGCATCCAGCAAGACGTGCGGGCCGGACTCGCGGTCAGTTATGGCGAGCGCAAGTAGGCTGAGCACTCGACCGGCCAGGCTCCTGGTTACGGTTGGCAATCAGCGCGCGGCCGACGGCGGGGCGGGTGCGTGCGGGCAACGACGAGATGGATACATTCGATTTTGTCATCATTGGCGCGGGGGCTGCCGGTTGTGTGCTGGCAAACCGCCTAAGTGCCGGAGATGCGGCCACGGTTTGCGTGCTGGAGGCCGGTGGCAGTGACCAGCATCCGCTGATTTCGATTCCGGCCGGATTCGTCAAGACGCTCTATGGCGATCGCTTCGTGTGGCCGTTCGTGACCGAACCCGGCGAGGCGATTGGCGGACGCAGCATCGCAATTCCGCAGGGCAAGGTCATCGGCGGTTCGAGTTCGATCAACGGCATGGTCTACAATCGCGGTCAGCGCGCCGACTTCGACCGCTGGGCGCAGATGGGCAACCGTGGCTGGGGTTTTGATGACCTGCTGCCCTATTTCAAGCGATCCGAACGGCGGATTGGGGCCGGTGATGCATCGGTTCGTGGCCGCGATGGCGACTTGCCGATCACTGATCTCGACTGGATCAATCCGCTTGCAGAAGCGTTCCTGGCCGCCGCCGAAGGGCTCGGCATTCCGCGCAATCCGGACTACAACGCGGGCACGCAATACGGCACCGGCTATTTCCAGCGCTACATCCACAAAGGCCGGCGATGGAGCACTGCCAAAGCCTTCCTGAAGCCGGCGTTACGGCGCTCATCGGTGACACTGCGCGCACACATCCAAGCTGTTAAAATCCTGTTTGAAGACGGTCGCGCAACGGGGGTGCACGTTCGCGACGGCGATGGCGTTGAGCGTACGGTGTCGGCACGGCGCGAAGTGATCGTCAGCGCCGGCGCGGTCAACTCGCCGAAGCTTTTGCAGATATCCGGGATTGGCCCGGCGGACCTGCTCGGTGAGATCGGCGTGCCGGTCAAGATCGAACGGGCCGGGGTTGGTGAGAACTTGCGTGATCACTACTCCGTGCGCATGACGGCGCGGGCGCGCAATGTGCACACTATCAACGAATATGCGCGCTGGCCGCGGCTTGCAGGTGAGATCGCGAAGTGGCTCAGCGGCCGCCCCAGTGTGCTCGCCCTTTGCCCGACGCTCGCCTATGTTCACGCCAAATCTCACTCGGGAATCGAGGACAGCGACCTGCGCATTCTGTTTACGCCAGGCAGTTATCAGGACGGCAAGGTCTATGTCCTCGATGACTACCCCGGGCTGACGTGCGGGGCGGCGCAACCACGTCCGGAAAGCGCCGGCTATGTGCGTGCGCGATCGCGTGATCCCGATGTTCCGCCGGCTGTGCAACCCAACTACCTGGCAGCAGAAGCCGACCAGCGGGTGACTTTGGCCGGCCTTCGATTGGTGCGCCAGATTCTACACCGCCCCGAACTCGCGCCGTATTTCGTAACCGAGAAGCTTCCGGGACCTGAGGTGCGAACGGACGATGAACTGCTCGACTTTGCTCGTCGGCGCGGCAATACGGGTTATCACCTGGTTGGTACTTGTCGAATGGGCAAGGCGGACGATGCGCGCGCCGTCGTCGACGATCAACTGCGGGTGCACGGTGTTGCCGGTCTGCGTGTCATCGATGCATCTGTCATGCCGATGCTGCCGTCGGCGAATACGTTTGCTGCGACGATCGCGATCGCCGAAAAGGGCGCCGATTTGATCCGCGGTCGTTCGGCCTAGCGCAGGCGCCTGCCACAGCGGTTTTCAACGTAGCG
>JBPCVZ010000115.1:0-3675 GCA_051010015.1 Hyphomicrobiaceae bacterium | reverse complement strand
GGTCATCCGTCCGACCGGCCTGACCGATCCCGACATCGAGGTGCGGCCCGCGACCAACCAGGTCGACGACCTGCTCGACGAGGTGCGCAAGGTGTGTGCCGCCGGCTACCGGACGCTGTGCACGGTGCTGACCAAGCGCATGGCCGAGGATCTCACCGAATACCTGCACGAGCAGGGCATCCGCGTGCGCTACATGCACTCCGACATCGAGACGCTGGAGCGCATCGAGATCATCCGTGACCTGCGGCTTGGCACGTTCGATGTGCTGGTCGGCATCAACCTGTTGCGCGAGGGGCTCGATATTCCGGAGTGCGGCCTGGTCGCGATCCTCGATGCCGACAAGGAAGGGTTCCTGCGTTCCGAGACATCGCTGGTCCAGACCATTGGGCGCGCGGCGCGCAACGTCGACGGCCGGGTGCTGCTCTATGCCGATACCGTCACCGGCTCGATGGAGCGCGCGATCGCGGAGACCGACCGGCGGCGCGAAAAGCAGGTCGCCTGGAACGAGGCCAACGGCATCACGCCGGAATCGGTGCGCAAGGACATCGCCGACATCATGGCGAGCGTCTACGAGGGTGACCGGGTCACCGTCGATGCCGGTCTCGCCGACGAAAGTACCGGCGAGCAGGTGCTGGTCGGGCACAACCTGGCGGCCGTCATCGAGGACATGGAAGGGCGCATGCATGCCGCCGCCGCCGATCTCGACTTCGAGGAGGCTGCCCGGCTGCGCGACGAGGTCAAGCGCCTGCGCGAAACCGAACTGGCGATTTCGGCCGACCCGCTGGCGCGGCAGGCGGACATCGAGGCGGGCGCCGGCAGCTTCGAGGGCGAGCGCAAGTACGGCGCCGCGGCCAACCTGCCGACGAAAACCAAGTCGAAGAAGAAGCAGCCGCCGAAGGGCGCGGACTTCAAGCCGGGTGCTTATGGTGAGAACATTCGCGGGCCGCACAAGCCGACGCTGGATGAGATGGGCCCGCACGCCAGTGTTGCGATCCCGGTATCGCGCCAGCGCGTCGGGAAGACGATCGAGGTCGGCGACAACGGCAACGTTCAGAAAAAATCACGTCGCGGCCGGCCGCGCAAGACCGGTCGTCCTGGTGCCTAGTTGAGGGTGCAGGGACAGCGTCCCTGCTCAGGGAGTTTGAGGGATGAAATCCCTCATCGTTAGGGGCTCTGCCCCTAACAACCCCGCCAAAGGCGTTCGCCTTTGGAAACCAAATTGGAAGAGTGCATGAGTCAGCTACCGGAAGTTCGTGAAACGGATGCCTCGCCGGAGATTGCCGCCATCTATGCGGACATCAAGGAATCGGCAGCGCTGCCGCAGGTCAACCTGATCTTTCGGCATTTCGCGACCAAGCCCGGTGTACTCGCATGGATCTGGCAGACGCTGCGCCCGCTCTATCGCTCGAACGAACTCTCAGCCGCCGCCGATGACCTGACACGATCGATCGCACGTCCCGGGTTATCGCCGTTGATGGCGGCTCTGAGCGGCGATGATCTTGCCGACTGCAAGTATGTCATCGATGCTTACAACAGCGGCAATCCGCAGAACCTCATCGCGTTGACGGCGTTGGTGCGGGTGCTCGAAAAATTGCCTCGTCCGGATGAAGCCGAGCCGATGGCGCTGACGCCGCGCCAGTCGTTCTTGAGCACCGCGGACGCGGCTGCCTTTCCGGCGCTGCCAAGGCGCGATGAACTCGAAACCGACATGCTGGCGCGCGTCGAAAGAATGGCGGCGCGTCATCCCGGCGCGCCGGGCGTGGTTCCCAGCATGTACCTGCATTTGGCGTTGTGGCCCTCGGCGCTGGAAGTCGCCGATATCTATCTGCAACCGATGATCGAGTCGCCGGGCTGGGCGCCGCTGGTCGCAAGTGTTGTCGAGCAGGCCGGCGGGATCGCCCAGGAACTTGCGCCGGGCATCGAGCTGGCACCCGCCCCACCCGATGCGGCGACGCTCGAAGTCGTCGCCGGCACGATCAAGGCGTTCATTCGCCAGACCATACCGGAGCTGATCACGGTCGGCCGGCTATTGGCGGTGGAATGATCCGATCCGGCCCGTCGACTGGTGTCGAGGAGATGCTATCCGGGGGCGTGGCGGATCACGTAGCCAGATGATATGAATTGGATGGCTCCCGGCCTGCGCCGGGATGACGACCGAAGGATGGATGTGACGGTGATAGATCCAATAACTGAGAGCCGTGCGTGCCGATGACCACGAATCTTGTTTACTTTGCCTGGGTGCGCGAGCGCATCGGTCGCGGCAGCGAGACGCGCGATATTCCGAACGGCATTGCCTCGGCCGGCGACCTGATCGCGTGGCTGGCGTCGCAAGGCGAAGAGTATGCGCACGCGTTCGAGAAGCCGGAGGCGATCCGGGTTGCGATCGACCAGGTCCATGCCGGCCATGACCAGGCGATCGCCGGTGCCAAGGAGATCGCCTTCTTCCCGCCCGTGACGGGAGGCTGAGCATGGCGGTTCGTGTTCAGACCGATGACTTTGATATTGCCGCCGAGATCAAGGCGCTGCAGGGCGCGCGCACGGATATCGGTGCGATCGTGACGTTCACCGGCACCGTGCGCGGCGAGACCAAGGCCGGTGCGATCACCGAAATGACGCTCGAACACTACCCGGGCATGACGGAGGCCGAACTCGCGCGCGTCGAGGCGCAAGCCCACGAGCGCTGGCCGCTGCAGGGCTCGACGATCATTCACCGCACCGGCGACCTCGCGCCCGGCGACAACATCGTGCTCGTCGTGACCGCGTCAAAACATCGTCACGCCGCGTTCGAGAGCGCAGAATTCCTGATGGACTATCTGAAGTCGAAGGCGCCGTTCTGGAAGAAGGAAACCGGCACCGATGGCAGCGGCGCGTGGGTCGACGCCCGTGACAGCGACGAGGATGCCCTCAAACGCTGGCAGCCGCCGTCGTGAACCAAGCCACTCTCCGGGAAAGGTGATGCAATGACATCAGCCCGCCTGAGACGCCCGCGCCGCCGCGTGCGGTTATGGGCGTCGGCGCTGATGATCTCGCTCACCCTGTCGAATACGATCGCCGCGGCAATGGCTGCGGCGTGCCGCGAGAATGCGATGATCGTGTTCGATGCATCCGGCTCGATGGGCCAGTTCCGCGACGGCCGGGCGAAGATCGATATCGCACGCGAGGCGACCGCCAAGGTACTTCCTGAGGTGACCGGCTATCGCCCGACCGGGCTCGTCACCTACAGCGGTGAGCGCGGCCCGGCCTGCCTCGATATCGTGCTGCGCGTCAAGCCGGCGGTTGCGACGGCGCCGCGGATCCTGGCGGCGCTGGCACGCCTGAGCCCGAACGGCGCGACGCCGCTTGCCGATGCGGTCGATCTCGCGGCCGACACACTGTTGCGCCTCAAGGCGCCCGGCGTCGTCGTGCTGGTCACCGACGGCCTCGAGAATTGCGGTCGCGATGCCTGCCGTGTCGCCGAGCGACTCAAAGCCCACGGCAACGCGTTGCGGGTTCACGTCATCACGTTCTATCTGCGCCGCGAGGGAGTCGAAACCGTACGCTGCCTTGCCGAGGCGACCGGCGGCACCTATGCATCGACGGCATCATTGGCGGGCCTGCGCGCGGCGTTGCGCGCGGTGCTGAGCTGCAATCGCCTGTCGCGGCTCGGCGCAGGCGCGTTGGTCAGCCGCCGCACGA
>JBPCVZ010000114.1:0-9880 GCA_051010015.1 Hyphomicrobiaceae bacterium | reverse complement strand
GGTTCGAACGACTCCGTGCCGGCCTTCCAGACCGCCGCCACCGCCTCGCCGACATCGGCTGCGGTGCCGGCAGCGCGGACGCTGTTGATGTAGAGCTGCACATCCTTGTTGAGCAACTCGGCAAAGAAGCCGGCATCGTAGGTTTCCGGCAAAATGCGATTGGGGAACTTGTCGAGGCTCGCTGAGTTCTGTCCGCTCGACACGTTGACGACATCCAGGATCAGCTTCATGTCGAGACCCTGGCTAAGGCCGAACGCGACCGCTTCCGATGTTGCCGCCATATTGGTCGCCGACAGGAAGTTGTTGAGCATCTTTACTGTCTGGCCGTGACCCGGTTCATCGCCGACATGAAACGGGTTCGCCGCGAACGACTTGAAGACGTCCAGGTGGTCGTCGAAGACCGCCTTGTCACCGGAGAACATCAACGAGATGCTCGCCTTGATGGCGCCGGCCCGGCCGCCACTCACCGGTGCGTCCCCGAAGCCGATTTGCTTCAGCGCCAGCCTTTTCGCCGCCGACCGCGCCGCATCAGGCCCGACCGTCGACAGGTCGATGATCAGTGACGCGCGGGCGCTGTCGACGGCGGCGATCTCCTCGGCCACCGATTCCATGATGGCACCGTTCGGCAACGACAGGAAAACCGTATCGGCGCCCTTTACGACCTCGCCGACCGAACCGCATGCCGTCGCCCCCTCCGGCTTGAGCGCTTCTGTTCCGGCCTTGTCGAAGCAGATCAGCGTATGGCCGCCCTTGACGATATTGGCCGCCATCGGTCCGCCCATCTGCCCCAGCCCGATAAACCCGATCACGCGGTCCGCCTTGGCCATGCTCTACTTCCTTCTGCTCTCTACTCGACGATGTCGTGCGGGCAATGACGTGTGCTTTGAACACTGCCATCGCGCCTTGCCGCGATGGTGCTTGCGGCAAATACGGCGCGGGCCGCATCAATGACTTGGGCGGACCCTAACGCCTCGCTAAGTTGGCCGCAAAGCACGAGCCGCGCCCGCCGCGCCCATATCACGTAGGTGAGGTTTATCTCGCAGCGACACGACGGCAAGGAGACACCGATGAGCGCACCAGCCCTGAAACCGCTTGCCGAGGGGGCCAGCTTCCCGATCGACGCCCGCGCGCGCATCGGTCATGCCCATCTCAAGGTCGCCGATCTCGATCGCGCCTTGATGTTCTACTGCGGCGTGCTTGGCTTCGACCTCATGCAACGCATCGGCGATGATGCCGCCTTCCTCTCGGCGGGCGGCTACCATCATCATCTCGGCTTGAACACCTGGGACAGCAAAGGCGGCAGCGCCCCTGCCCCGGGCACCACGGGCCTCTATCATGTCGCGATCGTCTATCCCGATCGGGCGGCCCTGGCGATCGCGCTGCGGCGCCTCGACCAGGCCGGCGTCGCATTGACCGGTGCCAGCGACCACGGCGTCAGCGAAGCGCTCTACCTCGATGATCCCGATGGCAACGGCCTCGAACTCTATTGGGACCGCGCACCGGAGGATTGGCCGCGCAACGAAGATGGCACGCTCGCCATGTTCACGCGCAAGCTCGACGTCGCAAAACTGCTTTCGGAGGCGCATTAATCCACATTTCGAGCACAAGACTCGCCTGGGAAACGGGAAGGTGTGTGGTCGCCGCGCAACGTCGGCACGTCACTTGCAGCAGCTCGAATTGACGGCCGACGGGACGCTTGCATCAGACCGGTGCAACGTGTGATGGTCCGCCAACTTCTTATGGTTAATCAGGGTATTCCGATGCGCCAATTGATTGTTTCCCAGCCTTTGAATGCACTTGTTGCAGCTGCCATTGGCACCACCCTACTTTCTGCGCCGGCTGTGGCCCGCGAATGTCCGGGCAACAAGAACGCGCTCGGCACCGCACGCGTTGTCGCGATCAACACCAAGGGCGGGCCAGGTTTCGGCTTCCAGCACTACAAATTCTATGACTTCCTCAAACCGGGCGAAGTGGTGCTCACGTTCGACGACGGGCCGCTGCCAACGCACACCGTGACCATCCTGAAAGAGCTGAAGCGACACTGCGTGCGCGCCACTTTCTTTCCTGTCGGCAAACTGGCCATCGGGTATCCGGAAATACTGAAACGCGTGGCCGACGAAGGCCACACAGTCGGCTCGCACACCTGGTCGCATCGCAACATGGCGTCGAAGAAGACCACCACACAGCGCGCCACGGACGAGATCGAGGATGCCATCAGCGCCGTAAAACTGGCCCTTGGCAAACCCGGCGCGCCGTTCTTCCGATACCCCTATCTAAAGGACACGCCCGAGACGATCAAATACCTCGCGAACCGCAACATCGCCGTGTTCTCGACGGACCTGGATTCCTTCGACTTCAAAGGCGGACGTCCGTCCAAGCTGGTTGCGCGCGTGATGCGCAACCTCAAGAAACGCGGCAAGGGCATCCTATTGTTTCACGACATTCAACGCGTCACCGCGCGCGCCATGCCGCAGTTACTCGCCCAGCTCAAGAAGGACGGTTACAAGATCGTTCATCTGACCGCCAAGGCACCGGTGACAACGTTGCCTGCGTATGATGCGAAAATCGCCAAGCACCTGCGCGGCAGCAGCAGCATGGCGCAAAGGCCGATCAGCAGCGTCGTCGAAACCGTCAAGGAAAACTGACGCTCGCCGACACCGACCTCGAGGCAGATAAGTTCGATCCGGACGGTCCGCCGCGCGGCATCTGTCGATCCGGCCTAGGGCTTCTCCCAGTTGCATACACGCGCCCAATTGCGTCCACTCGACCCGTCGACCCGGAGTGAGTGAATGCGTGGGGTCCTTCAGACATGCGTCTCTATCAGTGCTTTCTTGTAAGCGTCGCTGCTCTTGCGGTCGCAGCGTGTGGCACGACGCTCGATGCCACACGCATGCCGGAACTGCAGGCGGCCAGGAAAGCGCAACGACCGATCTTCGTCGGAGATCTGTTCGCCGGCAAGGCGGATAAGCGTGGCTTCATCGACGCCGGCGCACACATCTTCAACACCTCCGGCAAGACCTACAAGTATGTCGACCTGCATTTGACAGCAACCAATCGCGTCGGCGACCCCATCGTTCGTAATCGCGAGCAGTCGCCAATGGTCAGGCTGCGCTTCACAGGCCCGCTGCCGCCGCGGCGGGCGTCCGGCCGCACGACGTGGCCGAACGTCTGGTATCTCCAGAAGCCGGCCTGCCTGACCGTTCTGAAAATCGACATCACGCGAATGGATGGCAGTACGGTAAGTCTCGACGGCGCCGCGCTCGATGATGTGCTCTCGAAGAAGCTGCGCCAGGATTGTCGTGTGAAGCTCACGGCGCTGCGTCGTTAACCCCGCGAACCGATTGCCCCCGCAGCCACCGCCACGGCCGACCGTCGATCGCGGCCAGACCCAGTCCGATCAACGCCATGCCGGCAATGTGTTTTGCTTGCAGGACCTCGCCGAGAAACGCGGTTCCGAGCAGAATGGCGCTGACCGGAATGAGCATCGTCACGAGCAGCAGATTGGTCGCGCCTGCCGTCGCCAGAATTCGGAAGTAGAGGATGTAGGCGAGCGCCGTCGACAGCGCCGCGACACCGATCAGCGCAGCGATCGTCGCCGCGCTCGGCATCGGCAAATCCCATGGCCGGTCGACGTACAGCATGATCGGGATCAGCATGATGCTCGACATCGTGACCTGACCCGCCGCAGTTTCGATCGGGGTGATCCCCATGGCACGAAATCGGCGGCCAAACACCCCGGCAAAGGCGTACGACAGCGCGGCAGCGAGAAACGCCGCCTGCGCCCATACGTTTGTGCCCAATCCCTCCATCGCATCGAACCCAACCAGCACGGCGACGCCGACGATGCCGATCAGAATGCCGGCAACCCGGCCCGCCGTGAGTTTCTCATCCGTCGTCAGGAAATGCGCCACAAGCACCGTGAACAGCGGCGTCGTCGCATTGAAGATGGCGGCAACCCCGGAAGCGACATGGGACTGGCCCCAAACGATCAAGGAAAACGGCACCACATTGTTGAGGAAGCCCATGCCGGCGAACATCAGCCAGAGTTCGCGCGACCATCGCACAGGCGTTCCCGACAGCCGGAGGATCGTCAGCAGGATGACAGCAGCGATCGCGACACGCCCGACGACGACGGTAAATGTCGGCAACTCGCGCACCGCCACGCCGGTGAAGAAATACGATCCTCCCCAGAGCAGCGACAGGCTGAGCAGCATGCCCCACTCCAGCGCCGACATGGTCGTGCCTGTTTTCTGCGCCATCGCCAATGACGTACCCTCCACGATCGCAAACGCAGAACTCTAGATCACGGTTGGCGGCAGCGCGCGACCCGATTGTTGTGCGGCCCGCAAAAAGCTACGTGGAACGGTTGACGCGCCGCACCAAAACCAGCATATAACGCGTTCTCGTAGGCGGTATGACGCGGTGCCCTGCTGGTTGTATGAACCAATGAGTTCCGCTCGCGCTGTTGGTCGGCGCACATCGCAGAAATTGCACCTATTGCCATGCCGGGTGCCCTGTCCCTGCCCTTCAGGAGACGGCACCATGGCATGTTTTGAGCACGTCAGGACTTGAGATGAAAGTAAAGAACTCATTGAAAGCGTTGAAAGAACGCCATCGCGACAACCAGGTTGTGCGTCGCAAGGGCCGTCTTTACGTCATCAACAAGACGCAGCGCCGCTTCAAGGCCCGCCAAGGCTGAATTAGCCGACGCATCAGACATTTCCGATCAGTCCACCGCCGGTCACCAACCGGCGGCTTTTTCGTGTCCGGGCTCCCGCATCTGTGCAAACAGCTCACGACGCCGCAATCTCCCCGATTTCCTGTGATTGACCTCTGCGGCCTGAAACAATTGCGTGATCACGGCTCCGTTCCATTTTCAACGCGCGGCGGCCAGACTATGATGACGCACGGCAATCGCAGCAATTCGGGTCAAGGCGGCACGATGAACAGATTTCCCCGATCATGGACCATGGCACTGGCAGGCGCGCTGTTGGCCGTTGCCGCCCATGCCGGCCCCGCAGCCGCGCAGGACACGCCCCAGGAGACACCCTCCCCGCCGTCCCAGAACCCGCGCGATGATCGGGCCACTGATAGCGAACCTGGCATCAAGACGCCGCCGCCGATTCGCCGCGAATTGAAACGCAAACCGAAAAAGGCCGCGTCTCCACTCGACTTGGTCATGAAAGACGGCATTCCCGCCCACGCCGAAAAACGCGCGACGCTGCGCGACGATCTCTATGCCCTTCTCGCCACCGCGGCGACTGACAAGGAGGCCAAAAAGATCGCCCGCCAGATTCAGCGGGTCTGGCGTACGTCCGGCAGCGATACCGTTTCCGTCCTGATGCGGCGCGCGGGTCGCGCCATGAAAGGCAAGGACCAGAAGCTGGCGCTGAAACTGCTTGATTCTGTTGTTGAACTCGCACCCGACAACGCCGAGGCGTGGAACCGGCGGGCCTTCGTGCACTATGCATCAAAGAACTATCGTGCCGCCGTCGGCGACCTGCGCCGCGCCCTCGCGCTCGACAAGAACCATTTCAAGGCACTCGACGGCCTCGCCTCGATCTTCCAGCAGATCGGCGACGATGCCAAGGCGTTGAAAGTCTACGAACAACTGCGCCAGATCCATCCATTCTGGCCGGGCCTCGACAAGGCCTACGACTCACTCAAGGGCAAAGTGCGGGGCCGCGGTATCTAGCGAACCAGACCAGCTATTGCGTCTTTTCCGACTTGTCCGGATCAGCAAGGCGTATCGTCCAGCTCTGCGAGGTCCCGGTGTCGATCTCGTAGAATCCCTTGCGCGTGAAGCCACGCTCCTCGCACTTTTTGGTATCACGGATCGTAAACGTGCTGTCCTTGGTGCACATGTAGTGGGTGCCGGACCACTCTCCGCCGCGCTCGTAGTCAACGGCATGGACGTAAAGGTAGCGGCTCGGCAGCGTACCCTTGAGCAGGTTCTCGCAGGTCTGTGATGGGATGTTCCACCATCCCTCCGTCGCCCAGCCCTTCTTGTCCTGATAGCCGATCGCCACCCCGACGCGACCCGGCGTGGCATTGCACAGTTTGAGATCGGCCATCGCAGCAGCCGGAAACAAACCGGACAAACAGGCTGCACCGAGTACCGCGCACAGCCCGCGGCCAACGAACGATCGCATCATCTTAGTGGAAATCCCCATAGCCCCAACCCAGTCAATCCCTTGCGCGCCGGAGGCAGGCGCGTCAAGCCGGCAAACCAACACGTCGAGCGGGCGTTTTGATGGCAGTTGACGGATGAATTTGCCCGGCGGCCGGTCGCCACTGCTTTCGAATAGGCTTGATAAACACACGCCGAGCACCGACATAATTGGCAATAGTATGATCCCGCCGCAAGGAGCCAACGATGAGCGATAAACCGTCCCAAACCGAACTCGAAGCCGCCGCATTCCGCACCCTCGTCGCTCATCTGCGCGAACGCACCGATGTCCAGAACATTGATATGATGAACCTCGCCGGGTTTTGCCGGAATTGCCTTTCCAACTGGTACGCCGACGCCGCCCGCGAAGGCGGTACCGAGCTCTCCAAGGACGAAGCTCGCGAAATCATCTACGGCATGCCATTTGGCGAATGGAAGGCCAAGTACCAGAGCGACGCATCGCCCGAGCAGCTCAAAGCGTTCGAGCAGAACAAGCACTGAATCACCGGATCGATAGGTTGCCCGCAGCACCACCGCGGGCAAAACCGTGCACAACGGGGAAAACTCCGGTCATACAACCCGTGAGCCTTGATGCCGTCGAAAACGCGGGCTAACGATCTCGTCAGGGCACGGGACGCGTATAGTTTTTCGTCCAGTTTACCGCCAGCCCGTCGTGTCGGCGGTCCCGTTCCATGTTACAGGCGCTCCGCGCACCCTGGATGTCAGGGCGGCGTCGGGCGTCACGGCGTGCCGCCAATCGTGTGGCCGTCGCCGATGTTTGTGGAAGTAACAGCGGGGACCATCCATGACCGCACTACAAGGTGCCGCGCAGAACCAATTGCGCCAGTTCATCGAACAACTCGAGCGTCTCGAAGAAGAGAAGAAGGCAATCGCCGACGACATACGCGACAAGTTCGCCGAAGCCAAAGCCGTCGGCTTCGACATCAAGGTGATGCGCCAGATCCTGCGCCTGCGCAAGAAATCCAAGGACGACCGCGATGAGGAAGACGCGATCCTGTCGACCTACCTGCACGCGCTCGGCATGATCGAAGGTTACGACGACGGCTCTGCCAGTGGCGCAGCCGTATCCGAGCAACCGGCCCACCCGATCGCAGCGGAATAGCGCTAGGGCCCGTGCACACTTACCGCGCGTTGCCGGCGGGATCGGATTTTTTCGTCCGGCAAGGCGCGTTTGTGCAGGTGGAGTAGCACTCCACAAAGCAAACGCAGCGTCGCTGTTCTGCGCTAGCGCTCGGCGACCTTCACCAAGCGGCGACCGAGTGCCGGTGGATGATCGGCGCGCGCCACCATCGGCTGGCGCCCGTCAGGCCAGCCCCTGAACGACTGCGACCACATCAGGTTCGCGATGCGGAGTCCGGGCCGGATCTGCAGCGGCGGATCATCCGTGCCATCGGCCACGAGCAGCGCCAGTGTCTTGTCGATATCGGGATGCTTGAGCCGGCGCAGCGCCGGGTCATCGAACGAGGCGGTCGCGGTGATGTAGGGGGCGATCGGGAACGGCCGATAGAACATTTCTTCGGGATGCTCTTCGTCATAGGCCGGCGCACTGATCCACTCGTCCGCGTTCGGCGCCCTGACGTTTCGCGGCGGCCGAGGTGCCGACCGTTCGCCAAACACGGCGCTCGCCAACTGCGTCAGAAGACTGCGATCAGACGGTGAAATCTCCGGTTGTCGGGTCGGCCGGAACGGCAGCGGCTTCGGCCCGGCATCGGCAACCAGAGCCGGTGTAACCGGCAGGCGTGGCGGCGGTGGTCGCCGCACGGTGGTTGACTGCCATCCACTCAAGCCAGGCGCAAGTCGCGCCTGCAGGGGCCGTGGCGCCGGTTCGATTGCCGGGCGCCGGGCAATCCGCGGGCGTTGCACAAGGCGCGGCGGCGGCACGGCGAACGGTCGGGATGCCGAGGCAAGGCGGGTCCGCGCAGGACCGGCGCGCAACGGACCGCTGCGCCTCAAATCATGAAAAGCTGCGACCCGGCGCGCAAGAATGGGATTGCTGGCCCGCGCCGTGATTGCGTCCTTGCGGGTGATTGCGCCGCCGCGGCGCGGGCGGTGGCGGGTTCGGCCATGCGGAAACAGCAGCGCCAGTTCCTGCCGGCCCATGCGCGGCCAGTGCCGGACACGGCCCGTATCAATGTGCACAAACGGTGTCGCTGACGTCGGGTAATAGCCAACACCACCCTGTTCACGCAGCAACGCCGAATAGCGCAGGCGTCTGACGGGTATATCCGGGAAGCGGACATCCACGGCGCGCCCAAGCAGATGCTGGCTGCGCCGCGCCTGGCCACCCCGCGTTTTGCGCAGCATGTTGTTGGTCTTCGGCGACCTGTAGCCGGAAATCACATGTACCGGCACGCGGCTGCCAAGTTCAGTGTGAATTTCCCACATCAGGTCAATCAGTGCCGGATCCATCTTGGTCGGCTTGTTCTGTCGCCAGTCGCGCAGGTGCCAGTTAAGCTTCTGCATTGCCGCCGGCACATAGCGACCGTTGCGCTTGTAGACGATGCGCAGCGTCTCTTTCGTGTGGATATTGTAGAGAGCGATCGTGCGTGCGCCGTTGGCGCCAAGGGGTGCAGGGATGATCAGGCACAGCGCGAGCACCGCTGCAAGCGGCGCATATCCGCGCCGTCGGCGCTCCCCGATGTCCCTCGCAACAGCCATGCCGCCCTTCCGAAGCGCGAACAAACCCTATCGCGCGCCGATCCCGTCAGCGTTAACCATACGTGATCCCCGTAACCAGTACCTTACGTGTCAGGCAAATTGGCACAGATTGAGACGAAACAAGGCCGTAAGGTGCTGAACCGACCGCCGAAACCGCAATCATCCAGCGTCTACCCCCTAAAAGAGTAGCAACTCATGCTGGTTGCCGGTCGCTTGGAAGGTTGCGAGGGAAACGGTCGCCTCCACGTCGCGACGCTCGATGTCGACCGCGGTCACGTAGCCCGGCAGCAATCGCTTCAACCGTTCACTGTCGGCCCGGCCGCCATCGCCCGCATCGAACGTCACCTCGATCATGATCGGCGGTCGCGCCGCCAATTGGCCCGACATTCCGGCCAAGGCCGCAAACTCGTGCCCCTCGACGTCGATCTTCACGAAGCCGACCGCGGCGGCGTCAACGCCCGCGTCGGCCAGGATCGCGTCGAGCGGTGCCACCGGAACGCGCTCGGCCTCGGCGACCGGCGACATCGAAAAGCCCGGCTCGAGCGAATGCGCACCGAGATTTTTCGCATCTCGGTGCAGTGTCATCGTGCCGTCCTGGTTGCTTGCAGCCTTTGCCACCACCGTGACACGGTCGCCGAGGCCGTTGATCTCGAGGTTCTGCTGCAGAATTTCCCGATTCCACGGGTCCGGCTCGATCGCAATCGCGCGCGCGAAGCGTCCGCTCAGCATGGCGTAGAGCGTGATCAATCCGATGTTTGCGCCGACATCGACGAAGACACCGCCCGACTTGAGGCGATCGGCTCGATCGGCCACATCCAGGGCTCGCAGCAGCTGCGTGCGCTGCCAGGGCCGTCCGCTCAATACCGTATAGGCGATCCGGTCATCGCGCGGATCGACGAACACCTTGTGATCGCCAAACGGAACCAGACACAGGATGCCATCGGCGGCGTGATCGGCGAATATGCGATTAAGAGCCATCCGGCGCATGCGCTGGTCGCGGGCTGCAATATCAACCAACCATCGCTTCACGCG
>JBPCVZ010000113.1:0-14981 GCA_051010015.1 Hyphomicrobiaceae bacterium | reverse complement strand
ATGAAGGTGCGCGTGCTCGAAGCCGGCACCGGTGTCGGCGGGACGTGGTACTGGAACCGCTACCCGGGCGCGCGGTTCGATTCGGAGAGCTACTCCTACGGCTATTCGTTCTCGCAGGAGGTCCTCGACGAGTGGGACTGGGCCGAATGTTTTTCAGGCCAGCCGGAAATCGAGCGCTACTGTAATTTCGTCGCCGACAAGCTCGACCTGCGCCGCGACATCCAGTTCTCCGCACGCGTCGTCTCGGCGCACTTCCAGGATGACGATCAGTTTTGGGCGATCACCCTCGAGGATGGCACGACCTACCGGTCGCGCTTCATGGTCGCCGCGATCGGCTTGCTGTCGGCACCGACGATGCCGCGCTTCGAGGGCATCGAGGATTTCCGTGGTCCGTGGGCACACACCGGTTTGTGGCCAAAGGAAGGGATCGACTACGCCGGCAAGCGCGTCGCCGTGATCGGAACGGGCGCGAGCGGTGTGCAGGCGATCCAGGAAATCGCCAAGAGCGCCGAGCACCTCACTGTGTTCCAGCGCCGCCCGAACTGGTGCACGCCGCTGCACAACCGGCCGATCCCGAAGGAGGAAATGGAGGAGATTCGGGCCGGCTATCCGGAGCTGTTCAAGCTGTGCATGGAGACTTCGGCCTGCTTCGTGCACACGATCGATCCGCGCGGCACGTTCGAGGTCAGCGAACAGGAGCGCAACGCGTTCTGGGAGGAGCGCTATGCCGGGCAGGGATTTGGCATCTGGCAGGGCAATTTCCGCGACATGCTGACCGACCGCGAAGCCAACCGGCTGATGTCGGAGTTCGTTGCCGACAAGATCCGCCTGCGCGTGAAGGACCCCGAGGTCGCCGAGATGCTGATCCCGAAGGACCACGGCTTCGGAACCCGGCGCGTGCCGCAGGAGACGCACTACTACGAGGTCTACAACCAGCCCAACGTCAAGCTCGTCAGCATGCTGGAGCAGCCGATCGAGCGGATCACGCCGACCGGCGTGCGCACCAGCAAGCAGGACTATGAGTTCGACGTGATCGTCTACGCGACCGGTTTCGACGCGGTCACGGGAACGTTCGACCGCATCGACTTTCGCGGCACGGGCGGCCAGCGCCTCAAGGACAAATGGAACGGCGGCCCGCGCACGTTCGTTGGCGTGATGGTCGACGGGTTTCCCAATATGTTCATGATCATGGGACCGCACGCTGCGCTTGGCAACAATCCGCGCAGCATCGAATACAATGTCGAGTGGGTGCGCGACCTGATCGGTTACATGCGCCAGCGTGACCTGACAGTGACCGAGGCGCCGCCGGAAGCGGTCGCGCAATGGAACGCGTTCGTGCACGAAAAGGCCGAGGGGCTGCTGGTCAACGAGATCGATTCGTGGATGACCGGCGTCAACATGAACGTCGAGGGCAAGCAGACACGAACCGTGGTGCGCTACAGCGGCACGGCGCCGGAGTATCGCGCAACGTGCACTGCAGTGGCCGAGAGCGGCTATCGCGAGCTGCAGTTCAGCTAAGACGGCCCCCGCTTGATCCGAGAAAAGCATGGCGCCGATCCGGCTGGGCCTGTATGCCCGGAGCGATGGGCGTCGAGTATTTCATGATCGTAGGCCTGGGGGCCCTGGCGGGCGGCTTCGTTGCCGGTCTCGCCGGCTTCGGCACAGGCATCACGGCGATGGGCGTGTGGCTCTACGCGCTGTCGCCGCCGGTAGCGGCAACATTGGTGGTGGTCTGTTCAGCAGCATCGCAGATACAAACGCTGCCGAAGATCTGGCATGCGGTCGAGCCGCGGCGCGTACTGCCATTCATTGTTCCGGGGCTGATCGGTGTGCCGCTCGGGACGGCGCTGCTTGCCACGGTCGACGTGCGGACGTTCAAGATCGGCATCGGCTGCCTGCTACTTGCCTATACCGCCAACGCCCTGCTGGTCGGAACACGCCCGCCGAGCAATTGGGGCGGCCGGCCCGCTGATGGCATGGTCGGGTTCCTCGGCGGTATACTCGGCGGACTGGCGGGATTGTCGGGGCCGCTGCCAACGATGTGGGCCAGCCTGCGCGGCTGGAGCAAGGACCAGCGCCGCGCCGTCTTCCAGGCGTTCAACCTGTCGATCCTGCTCGCGGCCCTCTTGTCGCACACCGCAGCGGGGCTGATGACGCGCGACCTTGGCCTCGCCACCATGACCGCGCTGCCGTTTACGTTTTTGGGAGCATGGCTCGGCGTTATAGTCTACGGCCGTGTCAGCGAGGACCGGTTCAGCAAGATCATCCTGGCACTGCTCGGGCTGTCCGGGTTGACACTGATCATCACGAACATCACCGGGTGACCCCCATGACGGACAACCGCGCCCGCACGTTCATCGAAGCCAACACGCGCATGCTGCGCCCGCCGCTGGTGCCGGAGGTCACGCTGCATCTCGCCGAAGAGTCGCTGCCGATCTGGCGCAAGTCGGAAGAAGAACTGGGTGAAATGAACGTGCCGCCGCCCTATTGGGCGTTTGTCTGGGCCGGTGGCCAGGCGCTGGCACGCTACATCCTCGACACGCCGGAGACGGTCACCGGCAAGACGGTGCTCGACATCGGATCGGGCTCGGGATTGGTGGCGATCGCCGCAGCACTCGCCGGCGCCAAGCGCGTGATCGCCAACGACATCGATGCGTTTGCCATTGCCGCCTGCCGCCTGAACGCCGCGGCGAACCAGGCTGCCGTTGACATCGTGGCTGTCGACCTGCTGGCGTGCGGCTCCGGCGCACCAATCGTGCCGAGTTGCGATGTCGCCCTGCTCGGTGACCTGTTCTACGAGAAGGAACTCGCCGCACGCGCCCTGACATTCGCTGCCGGTGCGCGGCGCGACGGCAGCCGAGTCCTGGTCGGCGACCCGCGTCGCAGTTTTTTCCCGGTAGACCGCTTCACCCGTTGTGCCAGCTATGCTGTGCCGGTGACGCGCGAATTGGAGGATTCCGAGATCAAAAAGACGACCGTTTGGGAGTTCGAGGATTGAGCCCGGCGACAATGTCGTCACAGACGCGCACTATGGTAAACTGAGCAGGTGGCTGAAATCGTACGCATCCCGGGAGGACTTCATGGATTTTGCTGGACTGAACTATATCGCCGTTCTTATCGCTGCCGCCGCCTCCTTCATGTTCGGCGGCATCTGGTATGGTGCGCTGGCCAAACCCTGGATGGCGGCCGCGGGCATCGACGAGGCGACGATGACGGCCAACAAGGAGGCCGGAAAAACCACGATGCTGATGATCCGGGCGTTTCTCAGCTCGCTCGTCATGGCGTGGGTCCTGGCCGGCCTGATCGGGCATCTCGGCAGCGGTCAGGTGACGGTTATCAACGGGCTCATCTCCGGCGCCTTCGCCTGGCTCGGCTTCGTGGCAACCACGCTGATCACCAACCATGGCTTCCAGATGCAGACCAGCCAGCTGACGCTGATTGACGGCGGCCATTGGCTCGGTGTGCTGCTCATCCAGGGCGTCGTGATCGGCGCGTTCGGAATCTGACAAAGCATGATCGCCTCCGAGCCGTGTCAGAACAGATAAACCGGGTCGCCATGTCCTACTTTCGGACTTCGACCATCAGTCAATTGCATGGCCCTGACAGATCACCATAATGGCGGCCAACGTACGATAATTCCCAGGGGAGTAGACAATGTCCGACGAAAACATCTTTCCAGTGCCCGCCGAATGGTCGGCCCGAGCCTGGGTCGACGACGCCAAGTACCAAGAGATGTACCAGCACTCGATCGCCAACCCGGATGAATTCTGGGGCGAAATGGGCCAGCGGCTGGAATGGACAACCCCCTATACGAAGGTCAAGAACACGACCTACGACCCGGAGAGCCTGTCGATCAAGTGGTACGAGGATGGCCGCCTCAACGTCTGCTACAATTGTGTTGACCGGCACCTCAAGGACCGTGCCGACCAGGTCGCGATCATCTGGGAAGGCGACGATCCGACCGTCGACGAAAAGATCACCTATCGCCAGCTGCATGAGCGCGTGTGCAAGTTCGCCAACGTGATGCTCGCCAACGGCGTCCAAAAAGGCGATCGCGTCACGATCTACCTGCCGATGATCCCGGAAGCGGCCTACGCGATGCTCGCTTGTGCGCGGATCGGTGCGATCCACTCGGTTGTGTTCGGCGGGTTCTCGCCGGACAGCCTGGCTGGGCGTATCGAGGACTGTGACTCGAAATTCGTCATCACGTCCGACGAAGGCGTGCGCGGCGGCAAGCCGATCCCGCTCAAGAAGAATACCGATGATGCCTTGGCGCGCTGTGCGAAGGGCGGCGAGAAAGTCCTCGTGGTGCGCCACACGGGCGGTGAGATCGACTGGGATCCGGCACGCGATATCTGGCTGCACGAGGAACTGGTCAAGGTTACCGCCGATTGTCCGCCCGCCGACATGAGCGCCGAGGACCCGCTGTTCATCCTCTACACGTCCGGCTCGACCGGCCAGCCGAAGGGCGTGATGCACACCTCCGGCGGCTACCTCGTTTGGGCATCGATGACGCATCAGTACGTGTTCGACTATCACGACGGCGACATCTACTGGTGCACGGCCGATGTCGGCTGGGTCACCGGCCACAGCTACATTCTCTACGGCCCGCTCGCCAACGGCGCGACGACGCTGATGTTCGAGGGCGTGCCCAACTATCCGACCGCGTCACGCTTCTGGCATGTCGTCGACAAGTGGCAGGTCAACACCTTCTACACCGCGCCGACCGCGATCCGTGCGCTGATGGGCGCCGGTGAGGACTTCGTCAAGCGCACCGATCGCTCGTCGCTGCGCCTGCTCGGCTCGGTCGGCGCGCCGATCAACCCTGAAGCGTGGGAGTGGTATCACGAGGTCGTCGGCGAAAGCCGCTGCCCGATCGTCGACACCTGGTGGCAAACCGAGACCGGCGGCATCATGATCACGCCGTTGCCCGGCGCCACCAAGCTCAAGCCCGGTTCGGCGACGCGGCCATTCTTCGGCATCAAGCCGGAACTCGTCGACGACCAGGGCAAGACGCTTGACGGCGCGACCAGCGGCAACCTGATCATCACCGACAGCTGGCCCGGCCAGATGCGCACGATCTACGGCGACCACGAGCGCTTCATCCAAACCTACTTCTCGACCTATCCCGGCAACTATTTCACCGGCGACGGCTGCCGGCGCGATGAAGACGGCTACTACTGGATAACCGGCCGGGTCGACGACGTCATCAACGTCTCGGGCCACCGCATGGGCACCGCCGAGGTCGAATCGGCACTGGTCGCGCACCAAAAAGTCGCGGAAGCCGCCGTCGTCGGCTATCCCCATGACATCAAGGGGCAGGGCATCTACTGCTATGTGACGCTGATGGCCGGCGAATCGGGCGATGATGCGCTCTCCAAGGAACTGCGTGACTGGGTGCGCACCGAGATCGGCCCGATCGCCTCACCGGATCTCATTCAGTTTGCGCCGGGCTTGCCCAAAACCCGCTCGGGCAAGATCATGCGCCGCATCCTGCGCAAGATCGCTGAAGATGATTTCTCGAACCTCGGCGATACGTCGACGCTGGCCGAGCCGGCCGTCGTCGATGACCTGATCAACAACCGCCAGAACCGGGCCGGCTGATCGGTCGAAATGGTCTGAGAGATACAGAAGAAACCGGCTGCTGGCCGGTTTCTTTTTGCCTGATCGGCAGACACATTGCCGCAAAGTTGACCTTGCATTTGTGATCCGGCGACGTATGCAGGAAGCAACTTTCGGAAGGCAACCACGATGGAAGAGGCGACCAGCACCGGCTTTGCAATCGGTTACGCCAAGGGCAAAGGCGCCACACGCGTCTATATAGCGTTTGCGATAGGTGCCTTGTTCATCGGCTTCTGGCTGTTCAACGGCAACGGGATCGCCTTGCTGCTTGGTGTATTGGCGATCGGAACCAGCTTCTATTTCTACCCGCTGATCGAGTCCGATCGCCCCCGTGCCGGGGCCGGCGAGCACGGCGTCTTCATCGAGGGCTTCGGTCTGATCCCGTGGCGCTCGGTGGATGACATCCGCCTGTCGACCTACGCGGTACGCTCGATCCAGGTCAGCGAGCTGCACATCAAGCTCTCCAAGTCGCTGCCGCAGGCGCTCGCCGCCGACTGGCGCTCGCTGCCCTGGCATCGCCTGCTCATGATGCTGCCGTGGAAGATGGGGTCGGACAACATCGTGCGGATCAATTTGGAGCCGTTCCCCGGCAGCCCGGAAGACATCGTGCGCGCGTTCCAGCGGAAATGGCAGTACTTCGGGCAATGAGCTTGGGATGTGCACCTCAACCGCGGCGGCGGGGCACGAACCTGATGTCGGACGTTTGCGGGATCGGGGGTGCTGACGGATTGGCGACCCAGGCGGCAACGGCATCGAACGTGCCTTCGCGGATCGGCGGCGGCTCCTGGCTGGGTTCGTGCTTGGCCTTGGGCAGGATCAGCTTGTCGGCGCCGATGTAGGTCGCGAAGCGGCGCACGTAGTGTGCGATGACGATCGTGTCGCGCTGCGATGAAATCACCAGCGTCGGCACGGGGCTGACGTTTTCGCGTGGCAGGTTACGATTGGCCAACTCACCCCACAGCCACACGAACGGGTTCCACGTTTCGCCCTTGGTGATGATCGCCCACATCTTGGTCAGCGAGCGGTTGGCTTCGTGAAACCAGCCGTAGGTCATGCCCGACATGCCGAGGTGTTCGTTGTCGTGGTAGAAGCGGCACATCCAGGCGTGGCGCTCGGCATCGCTGCCAATGCTGCTTTTCTCAAGCGGGCGGTCACCGGGATGGTGGCGACCATGACCGGGCACGAAGTCGTACGCCTTGCCAGCCTCCTTGACCGAAAAGCGCGCGAACAACTGCTGGCCGATGCGCATCAGCATTGTGCCTGCCGAGTTCATGGCAACCACCGGGTTGACGTAGACGATGCGGGTGAAGCGTTTCGCGAAGGCCGGCGCCTCCTGGATGAGGCGGGCGAACATGTGCCCGCCGAGCGAGTAGGCCAATGCGACGACTTCGATGCGATGGTCGTAACCGCGCTGACGGGCGGCGCGGAAAAGATCGCTGCGCAGGAACTCCTTGAGACTGTCGGTCCACATGTCAAAGCCGTCCGGCATGGCGTGGACTTTGCGCGCATCGGCCAGGAAGCGTCCGCTGGCACCCTGGCCGGCGAACTCGAACACGATCAGGTCATTGCCGCGGGCACGCACATCGGCGATGGCAGGCCCATGCTTTTCGATCGCCTCGGCAGTCCCGACGAACAGAACATAGATGGTCTTCGGTGCCGTACCGCTGGTCGTCGGAAACCAGCCGACGCGCGAGAACAGGTCGCGGCCGAGATTGGCATCATCGGCATATCGGATATGGGGATAAACCGCCGCGGTCCTGGGTAACGGCACTTCGGCGATAAACTCGCGGCTGAGGTCGTAACCTGTCACACGTTTCCCTTCTTTTTCTGCCCGACCAATCCGCCGCCGTGAGGACCACCGCCATCTCGATCAACAATCCTAAATCGATCCGGTGAAGATGATGTTTCGACGTTCTTGTTTCAAAATGACCAGAAGTGTCATGGGTGATTAACACGCTGAAATACAGAAAATAAACAGACCGTGGGTATGATTGGAGGTTGACGCGCGACGCGGCGTGCAATCGATACCGGCAAGGCTGCGCCGGTCATCGCGGGCAAGCCGATCGCTGGGCACACAGCAGAACGCCGTGATTCATCCAACCCGTGTGGGAGCCGACATGACGAAAATCATACCGTTTGGCACGGTCGGCAACGCCGCGTTGAAGCTCGAGCCCGAGGAGCCACGCATCACCCCTCGCCGGCGCATCCTCAAAGGCGGCATGGTGTGTTTCAATGACCGCCATTCGACGTTGCCGTGTGCCGTGCGCGATCTGTCCGAGCAGGGCGCCCGCCTGCGCCTGTCCGGCTCAGTCGACGCACCCGACACGTTCGAGCTGTTCATTGAGCTGGATGGCGTCTGGGTCGATTGCGAAGTCATTTGGCGCAGCAATGATGAGATCGGCGTCGTGTTCGCATCGCCCAAGCGCCAGGATGCGCCAACACGCAAGCAGGTTTTGCAGCCACAGCATTCCAAGATTGAGAAACCGTCGCTGCGCCGCAAGCCGATTCGCAAGTAACTCGCTGTTCTAAAGCGCGTCGCAAAAAATGCTCCCCGCTTTAGGATCCTTTTGGCTCACGGCTATTCCCTCGCTTCGCTCGGGGCCTCCGCCGGGGCGGCGCTAAGTGCCGGGCCGCGGTCGCGGCCTTGTTATTGAATCCGATTGAATGCGACATGCTTTAGCCTTGCGACGGCCTATGGCCGCTGCGGAACGGACCAGATTTGGAGGCGCTGCACGCGGGTCGTGCGGCGCCTTTTTCGTTTGCGTTCACTTTTTGCTGGCGTAGGTCGCAACCGAGTTGGCCCAGCCGTAGGCGAACATCGTCATGAGCACCGACGCGGCGAAGAAGTAGACGCCCGGCTGCACATCGGCTTCCGTGTATCCGGATGAGTTGACGTAGAAAATCAGCAGCGCCAGGACCATGACGTCGGTCATCGAATAGCGCCCGAGCCACTCCATGACGGAGAACGATTTTTCACGGAAATCCGACGGCAGGTCTGGCGAGGTCACCAGCGTGAGCAGATAAAACAGTTTCAGGAACGGAAACAGGACCGAGAACACGGCGATCACGCCGCTCAAAAACAGCTCATTGTTCTTGTAGAGCGCGTAGATGATCGTGACGATCGAGTGCTCGTTGGTCCACACGTAGACCGTCGTGAAGCGCACAACGGGCATCGTCACGCCGAGCGCGAAGAACACCGTCGCCAGGATGATCAGCAAGCTGAGCACGACGTTGCGCATCGGCGAGTAGGTTTTGGCCTTGCCGTCGGCCTCGGGCGCACCGGTTGCGAGCAGCACGTCCGGGCGCTGAGTGGTTTCCTTGACCGTCTCGAGGCGCAGCCAGGAGTAGGCGAGGATCATGAGGACCACGGCCGCGGTGAAGAAGTAGACGCCGGTCAGGCTGGCGGCATCGTAGACGCCCTGGCTTTTGATGAAGAAGATCATCAGCGCCATGACGAGGACGTCGTGCATCGACCATTTGCCGAGCCACTCGAGGGCACGCAGGCGAAATCCGAGCTTTTGGATCTCGGCGGTCGGCAGCGTCGATACGATCACCAGATAGAAGAGCTTGAGGATCGGAAACACGATCGAGAAGAGCAGCACCGTGATGCCGAGAAACAGCTGGTTTTCGTGGATCAGGACCCAAACGGTGGTCATCAGCGAGTGCTCGCTGCTCCAGAACACGAACCGTGTCAGCTTGATGATCGGTTGAGAGACGCCGAGGGCGAGGCAAACGCTGGCGGCGACGATGGCGATGCTCAACAAAAACCGCCGCCCGCCCAATCCACGTCGCTGCAGGGGATTATTGCTCTCGAGAGTCACCATCCATCCAACGTAAACCGCCGCCCAAGCCAGTTTATGACCGAGCGGCGGATAAATCGAAAAGTCTGTTAATGCGCGCGCCGGCGCTCACGGCCCGGACGCAAACTAGGCGAGCGCCGTTTTGGCCCGCGTAACGCCCTTTTCATCAAGCATGTCCTGGAGTTCGCCCTGTTCGTACATCTCGCGCACGATGTCACAGCCGCCGACAAACTCGCCCTTCACGTAAAGCTGAGGAATCGTCGGCCAGTTCGAAAACTCCTTGATGCCTTCACGGATGCTCATATCGTCAAGCACGTTGACCTGCGCCGGCTCGACGCCGACCAGCTGCATGATCTGGCCGACCTGGGCCGAGAAACCGCACTGCGGGAACTGCATGTTCCCCTTCATGAAAAGCACAACATCATTTTTCGCAACCAACTGGCGAATATGATCCTGAACAGCCTGATGATCGTTCATTCTCAACCTTCCTCATTCGGCGCCCGTAAAGACAAGCGGACGCCCATGTTAACGAGCCGTCTGTTGGCATCAACTTGTGGTGCGCGGCGGGATATGTCAACGGCCCGGTCGCGTACAGGTTGACGTCGACGCTACGATTGCGGGACGGCGGTGGTCAGGGCGAGGGCGTGCAGGACATCGCCCATCTGCCCACCAAGTGCGTTGTAGACCATCTGGTGCTGCTGGACGCGGCTCTTGCCGGCAAACGAGGCGGAGACAACATGGGCGGAGTAGTGGTCGCCATCACCAGCTAGATCACGGATTTCAATCTCGGCGTCGGGCAGGGCCTCTTTGATCATCCGCTCCAGTTCATTGGCCTCCATGGGCATCGCTCGATCCTCGCGTTCGCGGTTGCTGCTGATTAGGATTTGGGCGGCTCACCGGTGACATTCAAGGCCAAAGACGGCTATCCGGTCGCCCCATCCATGTAATCAGGAAACCATGCCTCGTGGGCGGCGCGCAAGGCCGCGAGGTCGAGGACCTCGGCGGCGCCGATCGCCAGTTGCCGGCCGCCGAGCTTGCCGACGATGCGGCCCGTGATGCCGGCCTGCCGCGCCCGCTCGAGGATGCGGTCGGCGGTCTCGGGGCCAACTTCGATGACGTAGCGGCCCTGGTCCTCGCCGAACCAGATGGCGTGTGCCGGCAGCTTGCCTTCATAGGGGTAGATATCGACGCCGATGTCGCCGGCCAGCGCCATTTCGGCAAGGGCAACCAGCAGGCCACCGTCGGAAATATCGTGAACGGATTGTACGGCGTGCTCGCGAATGAGGGTGCGCACGAAGTCGCCGGTTGTTTTCTCCGCTTGCAGGTCGACGGGCGGCGGCGCGCCTTCGAGCTTGCCGGCGATGATCTGTTGATAGAGCGACTGGCCGAGATGGCCTTCCTCGGCGCCGAGCGCGATGAGCAGATTGCCGGCCTGCTTGGCGGCGAGATCGACGCGGTTGGCGAGATCCTTGATCAGGCCGACGCCGCCGATCGCAGGGGTCGGCGGGATGCCGACGCCGTTGGTCTCGTTGTAGAGCGACACGTTGCCGGCGACGACCGGGTAGGCGAGCACCTCGCAGGCTTCGCTCATGCCCTGGATGCTTTCGACGAACTGGCCCATGATTTCGGGGCGTTCCGGATTGGCGTAGTTGAGGTTGTCGGTGATCGCCAAGGGCTCGGCACCGACCGCGGTGAGGTTGCGCCAGGTCTCGGCGACGGCCTGCTTGGTGCCCATCGCCGGGTCGGCAAGGACATAGCGCGGGGTGACGTCACAGGTCGCAGCAATCGCCTTGTCGGTGCCGTGCACGCGGACAACGGCGGCATCGCCGCCGGGGCGCTGGATGGTGTCGCCCATCACCATGTGATCGTATTGCTCCCACACCCAGCGCCGCGAGCAGGCCTGCGGATGGGACATGATGGACTTGAGGGCACCGAGGACGCTGTCCGGCGGGTCGATCCATTCGGCGAGGATGCGTTTGGGCGGCTGTGACGCGGTCCACGGGCGCTGATAAAGCGGCGCTGAATCGGCCAGTGTCGCGACCGGGATGTCGGCTTCGATGGTGCCGTTGTGGCGCACGACCATGCGGCCGCTGTCGTTGGTCCGCCCGATCACCGCGAAATCGAGGCCCCATTTGCGAAAGATCGCTTCGGCCGCGGGCTCGGAGCCGGGCTTGAGAACCATCAGCATGCGCTCCTGGCTTTCCGAGAGCAGCATTTCGTAGGCCGTCATGTTGGCTTCGCGCTGCGGCACGTGGTCGAGGTCAAGCTCGATGCCGACGCCGCCCTTGTCCGCCATCTCCGATGTCGAGGAGGTGAGGCCGGCGGCGCCCATGTCCTGGATCGCAATGATGACGTCTTGCGCCATCAGCTCGAGGCAGGCCTCGATCAGCAGCTTTTCGGTGAACGGATCGCCAACCTGGACGGTGGGGCGCTTTTCATCGGACGCATCATCGAACTCCGCAGACGCCATGGTCGCGCCGTGAATGCCGTCGCGGCCGGTCTTGGAGCCGACATAGACGACGGGCAGGTCGACGCCGCGCGCGGCGGAGTAGAACACCTTGTCGGTGCGTGCGAGGCCGATGCACATCGCGTTGACGAGGATGTTGTTGTTGTACTGGGCGTCGAAATTCACTTCGCCGCCGACGGTTGGCACGCCGACGCAATTGCCGCAGCCGCCAATGCCGGCGACGACGCCGCCGACCAGGTGGCGGGTCTTGGGATGCTCCGGCGCCCCGAAGCGCAGCGCATTGAGATTGGCGACTGGGCGCGCGCCCATCGTGAAGACGTCGCGCATGATGCCGCCGACGCCGGTCGCGGCACCCTGATAGGGCTCGATGTAGCTTGGGTGGTTGTGGCTTTCCATCTTGAAGACGGCGCAATCGCCATCGCCCAGATCAACGATGCCGGCGTTTTCGCCCGGACCCTGGATGACCTGGGGCCCGCTGGTCGGCAGCTGCTTCAGCCAGAACCGCGACGATTTGTAGGAGCAGTGCTCGGACCACATCACCGAGAAGATGCCCAGTTCGGTGAGTGATGGTTCGCGCCCCATGATTTCGAGCAGGCGCTCGTATTCGTCCGGCTTGAGGCCGTGCTCGGCGACGATTTCCGGGGTGATCGATGAATCGGAGGGCTGCCGCTCGGTCATGCTCAATCCTATGATTGACGGCCTGTGTTTGACGGCCTGTGTTTGACGGGGCGTGCGCTCAAGAACCCGTCGCCGCGTGGACTGCCGCGTTCATGCTGTCCAACACGCCGCGCCCGTCACTGCCGCCCAGCGCGGCTTCGAACAACCGTTCCGGATGCGGCATCATGCCGACAATCCGTCGGTTCTCATCACAAATTCCGGCGATGTTGCGCTGCGACCCGTTCGGATTGGCGCCGCTCGAGATGTCGCCGTCGGCATCGCAATAGCGCACCACGATCCGGCCGTCGCTTTCGAGACGGTCGAGGATGTCCGGTTCGGCGAAGTAGTTGCCGTCGTGGTGGGCGATGGGGATGCGCAGAACGTCGCCGTTGGAGTAGGCGCGCGTGAACGGCGTGTCGGTTTGCTCGACCTTGACGTGGACATCGCGGCACACGTAGCGCAGAGAGGCGTTGCGCATCAGCACGCCTGGCAGCAGCCCGGTTTCGCACAGGATCTGGAAGCCATTGCAGATGCCGAGCACCGGTGTGCCGGCCTTGGCGCGTGCGATGACGCTGGCCATGATCGGTGATTTGGCGGCCATGGCGCCGGGCCGGAGATAGTCGCCGTAGGAAAAGCCACCGGGCAGGACGATGAGGTCGGTCGCCGCGAAATCGGTATTGCCGTGCCAGGCCATCGTGACATCGGCGCCGGTTGCGCGCTCCAGCGCCACTTTCATGTCACGATCGCAGTTGGAGCCGGGAAAAACGACGACGGTGCTTTTCATGCGCTCAGACCAGTTCGTAGGAGTAATTTTCGATGACGGTATTGGCGAGCAGTTCCTGGCACATGCGCTCGAGCTGTTCGCGGGCCTTGGCCTCGTCCGTCTCGGCGAGCGTGACTTCGATCAGCTTGCCCTGGCGCACCTCGTCGATGCCGCTGAAGCCAAGGCCGCCGAGGGCGCCTTCGATGGCCTTGCCCTGCGGGTCAAGCACGCCGTGCTTGAGGGTGATCTGGATGCGCGCTTTCATGGCTGAACCTGTCCCTGGCCGTCACCGATTCTCAAACGATAAATGCCCGGCGTTGCCGCCGGGCACAAGCTCTTTGGTGCGTATGCTCACACGCCTGTTGCCGCATCGTGGCCGATGTCGCGCACAGATTGCGGAAAACCCTACTAGTTGGCTGATTTTTCGCCTTTTTCCGGATTGGAGGCGACCAGCACCGGCATGATCCCCTGCGGCGGGCGGCTTTCGTTGAGAACGCCAAGCCGGCGCGCGACCTCCTGATAGGCCTCGAGGACGTTGCCCATATCGCGGCGGAAACGGTCCTTATCGAGTTTGTCCTCCGTCTCCACGTCCCACAGTCGACACGAATCGGGACTGATCTCGTCGGCCAGAACGATGCGCAGGATGTCACCTTCCCAAAGCCGACCGAACTCGATCTTGAAATCGACGAGGCGGATGCCGACGCCAAGAAACAGGCCGACCATGAAGTCGTTGACGCGCAGAGCCAGTGACATGATCTCATCGATTTCCGGCGGGCTGGCCCAGCCGAACGCGGTGATGTGTTCCTCGGTCACGAGGGGATCGCTGAGCTCGTCGTTCTTGTAGTAGAACTCGATGATCGAGCGCGGCAACTGGGTGCCCTCTTCGAGGCCGAGCCGCTCCGCCAGCGAGCCGGCCGCGACATTGCGCACAACGACCTCGAGCGGGATGATCTCGACCTCGCGAATAATCTGCTCGCGCATATTGAGGCGTCGCACGAAGTGCGTCGGAACGCCGATCTCACCGAGCTTCTCGAAGACGAATTCCGAGATGCGGTTGTTGATCGCGCCCTTGCCGTCGATCTGCGCATGCTTCTTGTTGTTGAACGCGGTTGCATCGTCCTTGAAGTGCTGGATCAGCGTGCCCGGCTCCGGGCCTTCATAAAGGATTTTGGCTTTACCTTCGTAAATGCGGCGACGCCTGTTCATTATCGTGTCCTTGAAAGGCGGCGAGGCCGCCATTTAACGTCCGTCAAGCTCGTGCACTGCAGGTTATGGGCCATCCTCCAATTCCCTGCCAGCGCGGCGGTTTTTCATCATTCGAAAGGGTCTCTACAACTGTCGCACAACCGCTTGATAAAGACCTGATCAAGCAACTTGAAGCAGCCGACACTAGCGGAATGCCCCTAGCGAAACAATCTTAATGGCATAGGCGGTTATCGCAGTGGCTGATGCAAGCAGTGATGGCCCCGTCCGCCCGCACAAATTGGGGTGGAAGTGGTCCAAAACACAATGTATGCGAAGGGCATATCAGCGGCGCGATGGATCGTAGTGTTAACACGGATCTGAGCATTACAAGGAGTAAAACGACGATGTCAGGCTTTGATGACCGGGAAAAAGGGTTCGAGAAGAAATTCGCTCATGACGCAGAATTGAAATTCAAGGCGGAAGCGCG
>JBPCVZ010000112.1:0-2963 GCA_051010015.1 Hyphomicrobiaceae bacterium | reverse complement strand
GCGCCGACGGCGATGTCTTGGGCACGGCAGCGTTCGATGATCGCCGGCGGGGGCACGCCAAGGGCGTTGACGAAGAGTTTTATGGGATGCGTGAAGGCGACGTCGAGGAGTTCGGTTGCACCCGCTTCGCGCATGTTGTGGGTGTAGTCGTGGCCGTACTTGCCCGACCACAGGTCGGACGTGTCGATGCCGTGATTTTCGAGCAGTGCATCAATGTAGGCGCGATGTTCGGGCGGGATCTGCGCTTCGAGATCGGCGGTCGTCATGTCCGCCTCGCCCTTGTGCGCCATCTTGTTGGGGATCAGCAGGTCGATGCCATAGGGCCTGCCGTCGATGTGCTCGTCGATCCACTTGAGTTCGATCTCGAGGCTTTCGGCGGTGTGGCCGACGGCGCCGAGCACGCCGAAGCCGCCGGCCTTCGAGACCTCGGCAACGACGTCACGGCAGTGACTGAACGCGAACAGCGGAAAATCGATGCCAAAGCGTTTGCACAGGCGCGAATTCATGATGCACTCTCCGTTGGTTCGGCGTCGCCCTTCATGATCACGTTGACGCGTGCGCCCGAGACTTCCAGCCAATGCTTGTAGTCGTCCTCCTGCAGGAGGCCCGATGGGCGGCGACACGGCCGGAAGTGGCCGTACTTGTCCTCGCCGCGCACGAGCATGGCCGACATCGTGCCGCCCGGTCGCTGCTTCATGGAGGTCGGCATATAGCGGATCGCCAGGCCGATGCGGCGGTCGCCTGTCGTGTTCGGGTGGGAGGCGTGGAACACCCGGCCGTGATGGATCGACATCTCACCGGGTTTCAGTTCGGCATCGACGGTCTCGGCCTCGTCCACGTCGACAGCGACTTCCTGGCCGAGGCTCAGCATATTATCCTCGGCATGGGTGTTGGTGTGTTCGACGATCCGGGTATGGCTGCCGGGTACGAAGCGCATGCACCCACTCGCCGCCGTGGCCGGCGACAGCGCCACCCAGGCGGTGACTTCCTCTTCGCCCTCGAGCCCCCAGTAGTGCAGGTCCTGGTGCCAGGAGACATAGGCTTCCGTGCGCGGCTCCTTGATGAAGAACGGCGCGTCGAGTGCGAGCAGGTCGGGACCGAGGATTTCCGCGATGGCGTCGGTGATGGCCGGCAGGCGCGAAATCTCGTCGATGAACGGCATGACGAGATTGGGATAGCGCTTGATGCAGCGGCGGTACTGCTGTTCCTGGCCGAACGTGCGCTCGAAGTCCTCGAGCTGGCTGCGGCAGTTGCCGGCTTGAACTTCACTCATGACGGTGATCGGATAGACGAAGCCGTCACGCTCGTAACGTTCGCGAATATTGGCCATTGCGATACGGTCCTCGGGTGGGTGAATGCGTGATAAAAATGATAACAAGGCCTGCCCGAGGCGGCCAGCCAACCGGCTGATCAGTTGGCCCATTGTGGAGGCGAACGGAATGATCGATCGATATCGCACCGAGATCGAGGAGATGCATGCGTTCATTGCCGGCTGGTTCCAAGGGAGTGTCGCGCAGGACGCGGCGCTGTTCGAGGCGCAGTTCGCCCGGCGCCTCGACCCGGCGCTGGTCAACATCCAGCCGTCCGGCCAGGTCCTGACCCGGGCCGACCTGCTCGACGGCATTCGCGCGGGATATGGCGGCAACTCGAAGTTCTCCATCGAGATCGACGATGTCGCGCTGCGGTGGGCCGATGATGGCCTGGCGCTGGTGACCTACGTCGAGTTCCAGCGTGGTGCGCGCAACACTGTGCCATCGGACAACCGGCGGATCTCAACAGTCCTGTTTCGCGATGCGCCGGGCGCTGCACAGCCGGTCTGGCTGCACATTCACGAGACCGGCCTCGATTGAGACCAGGCCTTGTTTCTCGGTTGTGTGCTGATCACGCGGGCTTTGGCGCTGACTAACCGGTCGGCACTTCGAGCTTGCGCGTCAGGTTCTCGAACTCGCGGCGCAACTCTTCGTTCTTGAAGATCTGCTCGAACGTCGGCGCTTCAAGTTTCTGCAGCGCCTCGAACGTCGAGCGCGTGTTCTGCATCAGGTTGCGCAACTGGAAGCTCGCCTCGACAGTCTCGTAGGTGTTGTCGGCGATCGACAGATCATGGGCTGCGCGGCGTCGTGCGCTCGCGACCTGCTCGCGTTGCTGCAACAGGTACTTGTTGTAGCCGCGCGCGGCTTGCTCGGCGAGTTTCTGGCTGCGCAAATTGGATTCCAGAACGCGGCGCTGATCCGGCCGGTTCTGCCCGCGCAGAAGTTTCCGCGTACGCGCCTGCGCCGAACGGAGATCGCGGCGGATCGCCCTCAGCTTCGGGAGATACTTGCGGTCGATCTTTTCGATCACCGTATCCTGGGCGTGGACCAGGATCGCGAACAAGGCCGCGTGCATCGCAAAATACTTGCGCGCGGCACCGATGTTTTCGCCGCTCGCCGCCATCAGCTTGGACAGCTGGCTGTCGATCAGCTTGGCCGAGTTGAACACCGCGACCAGGCGCACGACGTCGCCCGACAGTACGCTGCCGACAAGCAGGTCGACCTGCTCCTTCGTCAACCGGATGCCGGATTTCTGAAGGCCTTTGTGGACTTCCTCCTTGGCGGCTTCGATCTTCTCGCGGTTGAGCGCAATGCGCTTCTCGGAGTCCTTGATCTCCTGGCCGAGGCTGGCAACGGTGTCCGAGATCACGCCCGGCATCAACGAGTCGCTCGGCGCCGTCAGCTGCTTTTCACGCATCAGGACGATATTGTTCTCGATCTCGGTGATGTTCTTGCGCAGGGCTTCGATGCGCTTCTGGATGTCGACGATGGGGACGTCGGTGACGATGCCCAATGCCGAATCCATCAGCGCTCGGATGCGGTCCTGCCGATCCTCCCGCGTTTCGGTCCAAAGCGGCGTCAGGATGAAATCATTCTTCGACGGCAGCTTGTTCGCCTTGGTGCGATTCTGCGCGGTGTCCGACAGGATATCGT
>JBPCVZ010000111.1:0-4441 GCA_051010015.1 Hyphomicrobiaceae bacterium | reverse complement strand
CGATCTCGGTTGTGTGTTCGAGGTTGGCGTCAGTCACCGTACGGCCTCCGCGTCGCGTGCTGCTGGGTTGTCGGGTGCGTCGGGCGACGCGGTGTCGTTGGCAGCCGTCAGGTCATCGTCGGCGCGCTCAGAGGCGCCGTCGGCAGCGGCCAGCTTGGTGGTCTCGGTCTCGCCGGCATCCGTCGTGTCGACTTCGCCGTCATCTCTCTTATTGACGACTTCGCCGTCGGGCATCGTGAACGATGTCGCCGGTTCATCGTCGGCGAACTCAGGCGCCGGCTCGATCGGGCCGTCCTTGTCCCAGTCGTGCGCGTCGTGGAGATCGGAGTTGATCGATTCCTGCGCCTCGTCGAGCTTCGATGTCACGTCCGACTTGATCTCGTTCATCTCGTTGCGCAGCTCGTTGAACTCGCTCTCGCGCAAGGCTTCGTCGAACTGACTGCGGAACTCGTCGGCCTGGCGCTTGGCCATGCCAACGTAGCGCCCGATCGTGCGCAATAGCGTCGGCAGCTCTTTCGGGCCGACGACGATGAGCGCAACCATGCCGACAACCATGAGTTCCCACCAGCCAATGTCGAGCATGGTACCTTCCTACATGGTGGACCGAACGCGGCCCAAGAGGGGCGACGGCGTGATGCCGCAAGCCCGGTGCATTGCGAAGTCCGCCGGACGCGCGCGACGTGTCATCGCGTCGACCGGCACGGAAAAGCAGGCCGCTTGCGCCGCGCGCTCGCAGGTTCGCCGATGCGGTCCGGAACGCGCTGGGCGCTGTCCGGGACGGCACCGATGAGCGAAGCGCCGCAGCGCGGCCCGGCGATCAGCTCGCCTTGGTGCTTTCGTTCTCGTTGGTGGTTGAAGCCGGCGTGGCGGCATTGTCGATCACCTTGGGATCGGATGCCTTGGCTTCCGGCACGGGATCGTCGGCCATGCCTTTTTTGAAGCTCTTGATGCCTTTGGCGACGTCGCCCATGACTTCGGAAATCTTGCCGCGGCCGAATAGCAAAACAACGACCAGCAGAACAATCACCCAGTGCCAGATGCTGGTTGCACCCATTTTCTTCTCCCTGATGGCTTCAACAGCCGTTAGAGCAAATCGTCTTGGCGTGTGTTAGACCGGAAGTTCGCCGGAACCCGTGCACCGCCAAGTGTATATCAATGAGATATACGGTTCATGGCCCAATTGCACCAGTGCCCGCTTCAGACTGCCCTTAAGGACGCCTAGTTGGGAGAAATGGCCTGAACACGGCTCACCCGGTTAATGCCGCGGGCTGAAACTTGTGCTCAGTGTGTCGCAAATTCGGCTTGCTCCCATAAAGTAATGGAGAAACGGCCGGCTTCAAGGCTTATCGCCTTAAACTTTCGTAAGGGACAGGCGTCATTCCTCAAAGATCATGAATCCACCGCGATCGACGGTGAGCAGGACATCGTCACCGATGGCCGGCGCGTGGTCGACACGCACGAGACTGGTAATTGGGCTGGTCAGCCCCTCGACGCCGAGGCCGAGCAGGACGAGGTCGCCCAGGAAGCGGGCGGATAGTACGCGCCCGGGCACGGCATCGCCGCTGTGGCGGGAGGGGTTGACGCGCACGGCGCGCTGGCGAATGCACAGCGTGACGGTGGCGCCATCCGCGCAGCCGGGAGCGGGAAAGCGGCCAAAGGGCGTGTCGACGGCGCCGTGGTGAACGTCGCGGCGGATCTCGTTGATCTGTGAAAACAGGCGGGCAACGAACAGGTCTGCCGGCTCGTGGTACAGCGCGCGCGCGTCACCGGCCTGTACAACATAACCACCGCGCATCACGGCAATGCGATCACCGAGTTGCATGGCTTCGTCCGGGTCGTGGGTGACGAGCAGGCAGGTCGAGCGGGTCTCGCGGAGCAGCGCGAGGGTCTCGTTGCGCACGGTTTCGCGCAGTTGCACGTCGAGGCCGGAAAACGGCTCGTCCATCAGGATGACGGAGGGGCGCGGGGCGAGCGCGCGCGCCAGCGCGACGCGCTGCTGTTCGCCGCCTGAGAGGATGTGCGGATGGTTGTCGGCATAGCGGTCGAGGCCGACCCGGGCGAGGGCGGCAAGCGCTTCACGCCGGGCGACGTCCTTGTCGAGGGATTTCAGGCCGAACGCGACGTTCTGCAGGATCGTGAGGTGCGGAAACAGCGCGAAATCCTGGAACATAAGGCCGACATTGCGCTTTTCCGGCTCAACGAAGACTCCGGGGCCGGCGACGACGCGGTCGTTGAGAATGACCTCGCCGGACGTCGGCCGGTCGATACCGGAGGCGAGCCGCAGCAACGTCGTCTTGCCGCAGCCGGAAGGGCCGAGAAGGCAGACGACCTCGCCGGCGGCAACGTCGAGCGAGATATCGGCGAGCGCGGTGTAGTCGCCATACTTCTTGGCGATGTGGCGGAAGCTGAGGTTGGCTGCAAAAGCAACCGCGGCGCGCACGTTGCCGGGCGCCACGCCGTTGACCGCCGGGGCGGCGTCAGGCGCGCTACGCGGGTCGTGCGGCTCAAGCGGGCGTTGACCTGCCGTCTGGCCTAATTTGTCGAGCCACTGCTTGACGCTCACGTTGTTCCTCACCCGGCCGGCTGCATCTCATACGAGTGGCAACAGATCCTATAAACACTGAATTCGCTACGTGATGCAATTGTCACGATCTCGACGCAAGTCCGACGCGGTGCTTGCACAAATCATGGTTAGAGCATTTCCCGTCGCAAAAGAATGGCGCGCAGGCGTCATTTGGATTTGGAGCCCCCCGGAAACGTCCGCTCTGATGGCGCACGATTGTGCAGCGATAACCGGTTTGGAGACTGTATTTGGCGACCGGAAACGCCGCGTTGTTCACCTCTGGTTAACCAAACCAGCGTTAGGTAGCTGTAGTCTTATGAGGTGAGTCATGTTGCGTTTGAGTTCTGCAGTTCGCCAATCGAACCGTTTACGCTGGCAGCGGGCAGCGATAACACCCGTCCTTGGTTTTGCCGTCGCGCTGGGCGGATGCAGCGCGGATTTCCTCAGATTTGATTCGCCCGTGTTCGCCTTGAACGGTGACACGACCGCCGGAGATACGCGGGTCGCCGAGGCGCCGCTCGCCGATCAATCGCCATCGCAGACATCCTATGGCGGCCGTTCGACCGGTCCGGGCAGGTATGGCGGCGATTACGCAGCCGCACCGGTAACCGGTGTCAGCGGCGGCACATCACCGGACGCCACCGGCCCCGCCAAGCGATCCAAGCCGACCCGCGTTGCCAGCGGCGCACCGATCGTCGACGTTCCGGGCGCCACAGCGGATACCCGCGCGCGTGCGCGAAATCCGCGCGCCACGGCGCCCCTGACCACCGGCGCCTTGCGCACCCGCGACGGCATTGTCGTCGAGCCGGGCGATACGCTCTATCAATTGTCACGGCGATACGGGGTTACGGTTGCCGCCCTGCGCGAGGTCAACGGGTTGCGTGGCAACACGATCCGGCCGGGCCAGCATCTCGCGCTGCCGGGTGATCGCCGCGATCGCTACGCATCCGCCCCCGCCGCCCAGCCGCAGAGCTATGCGCCCTCGAACACCTACCGCCAGGATGACCGTCAGGACTATCGCCAGCCCGCGCCGATGCGCCGCGCGCCCACCGACGACTATCGCGCCGAGACGCCGAGCCGGTCATCGGGCGACAGCTACACCGTGCGTCCGGGTGACAGCCTTTATGCGATTTCGCGGCGCACCGGCGTCAGCGTGGCCGAGTTGAAGAGCCTCAACGGCATCACCAACGTGCGCGCGCTGCGCCCGGGTATGCGCCTGTCGCTCGGTTACGGCGCCGCGGCGCCAGCCGATCGCGGCAGCCAGTTCGCCTCGCGCAGCAATGAGACGCCGCGCTCCGAGATTCGGTCGAAGTCGATCCGCACGATGCCGATCGTGCGCTCCAAGGCGCCCCCGGTCGGCGGTGCCTATCAGCCGCGCATCCTCAACCAGCGCCCGTCTGTTCCGATTGCGACCAAGCCGCGCCGCGACATCGCGCGGGCGCCGGCGGGCGGTGCCGCTCAGACGTTCCGCTGGCCGGCGCGCGGGCGTGTCATTGCGCGGTTCAACCACTCCGGCCAGGGCACCAAGAATGACGGCATCAATATCGCCTTGCCGTATGGTGCCGAAGTGGTCGCGGCCGCGGGCGGCGTCGTCGCCTATGCGGGCAGTGAGCTCAAGGGCTATGGCAACCTCGTCCTCGTGCGCCATGACAACGGCTGGGTGTCGGCCTATGCGCATGCCAGCGACGTGCTGGTCAAGCGTGGCGACCGGGTGGCGCGTGGTCAGGTCATCGCCAAGGCCGGCCGTTCCGGCGGCGTGACGCAGCCGCAACTGCATTTCGAGCTGCGCAAGGGCGCCAAGCCGGTCGACCCGATGCCGCATCTGGCGTCGCTTTAGCGGCGGCGTGGCTGGCGGTGGTGGGCGCTGTTGCGCTGCGT
>JBPCVZ010000110.1:0-4377 GCA_051010015.1 Hyphomicrobiaceae bacterium | reverse complement strand
CAGTTCGAGATTTGTCAAGAATGCTCATTGGGCAACGCGGAGAGCATGGGCTTTAAGGTAGATTTACGGCAGCCGGTGAGCTGACGCTTGCAACATTGAGTAGCAAGAAACGCACTCGAAAATGCATCCTCATCTGGCACGCACGCACCGCATCATTGTCTGCATGCTGCTTGAGGTATGACACGAACGCCCACATCGGATACGGACTCATCGTCGGTGGCCGACCGGTGAAATGCCGGTCGACACCAATCGACAAGCAAAAGCGCCCCGATCTATGGCCACTACTACGAGCATCACAGACAATTGCTAAAGTTGTGACCTCTGGCGACGTGGTCATATACGAGGCCACGGTTTATCCCGGCTGATATCGCAACTCAGCCCCCCAACGCCGGTCCGAGACAGAATGCCGTCCCTCGAATCCGCGTAGCGCCACGCTGATCGGATCGCCGAATTCGAACTCTCCGCGCGCTCCAGCCATTGCTCGCGCCACGTCCGAAACAAGGGTCTCGTTCGGCTGTCTGTGATCCCGGAAGCTTTATTGACCACCGTACCGAAGAGGTCACCGTCGGCCCGGATCAAATCGCCTGCAAACATGTCGCGCCGTGCGATCGCCGCATTCGGTTGACTAAAGTGAATAGACTCCCACCACCTGCTGATTTAGGCCACGGGAGGGCCGCCGGCGCGGTAGACAGCAGAATGTAACGGAGCTAACTTATTGAAATCCCTGGTGCCGGCTGAGGGATTCGAACCCCCGACCTACTGATTACAAATCAGCCGCTCTACCAACTGAGCTAAGCCGGCGATTTCGGTGCTAATGGCGCCGAGGGTCTGTCGTATACCTTTTTCCGTGGCTCAGCGCCAGACCTTTGTCAACGGTGCCTCAGCTCGCCAATCGACGCCGGCGTATCACGCGATCCAGCGGGCCCGGGCAAGCGGCAACCGTCATGGTCACAACGGCGCACGTGCGCAGACCCAGGCAACCGGCATTCCGCATAGCTGGGTGCACGTATCACACCTCGATGACCGCCCCTCCATCTGGCCCACTCGACCGAAGTGCCGCAACCGGTGCGGCCTGTGGCACCGGTCGTGAAACTTTGTACCAAACCTTCGATCCCACCAGAACGTTCGACTTTGGCCTGCTAAACCTCGTGGGCAGGAAGGCTGAACCGACGCGCACCTCACGCATGGCCGTGTATCGCAGTGGCGCTGAAATCATTACCTGCTATTTCTTCAAGCTTCAGGCACGCGAATAGGGAGGTAAGGCGTTGACATCAGCTCATGACCTGATCGTAGCAGACCGCAATTTGTTGATCGCCCACCCGATGTTCTCGCGCCTTGATGAATCTGTTGTTGTCGACTTGATCAAGGGCGCCACCAGTCAGCGCTATCAGAAAAATCAGCTGATCTTTTCAACTGGTGACATCGCGACCAGCTTTTTTGTCGTCGCCGAGGGCGGCGTCAGACTGTTTCGGCTCGAAGCCGACGGCAGCGAGGCGACGGTGAACATGTTTCATCGCGGACAAAGCTTCGGAGAAGCCGCGATCTTCCTGGAGCGCGCCTATCCGGTGATGGCACAAACGATCGAGGCCTCCCGATTGATACGGGTCGATGCTTCGGTGATCATTGCACGAATCAAATCGGATCCGGCCTTGGCGCTCGGGTTGCTCGCCTCGATGTCTTCCCACCTCAGGGCGCTGGTCGACGAGATTACGCTGTTGCGCGTGCCAACGGCCGTGCGTCGCGCGGCGGAGTTTCTGCTGCGCAACTGTCCGGCCACCGAAGGCTCGGCGGAGTTTGAACTGCCGCACAACAAATCGCTGCTTGCCAAGCGCCTGGATATTGCACCGGAGGTGCTTTCGCGCGCGCTAGCGGAGCTGCGCAAGACCGGCGTCAGCGTGAAACGCAAAACCGTGGTTGTTGATGATGTGGCCAAACTCTATCGTCTCGCGCGCCGAGAGCAATAGACCGACCGTGCCCGCTGGCGACATCGCGATCGTCGCGCAATAGCTTCAGCGCGCGAGAAGCTTCTTGAACGCATCGACAAACGTCTCCAGAGCTGACCAATCGGTAAACTCGTGCTCGCCCTCGAGAGCGTCGATTTCCCGATCTTTGAGGACAACGTGACGAATGATCTGTTCTTGAAAAAAATCATACTTCGTGTAGCGCAGCGCTCCCGCCGCATTGTGCGTCATGGCCGGCAACCAGCCGCTGCGCTCCAACAACCGGTCAACATAGGATTGCGCCTCGCCGCCGCCTTCAGGAAAGCTTGCAACCAGGCTGACGGAAATGAACGCCGACGGGCGCGCATTGAGTTCTTGAACGTGGGCGCGGACAAAATTGTTGACGGCTTCGGAGTATCTTTGCTGATGCACGGAAGCCGCCACGATGCAGGCATCAAAGTCTTCGATCGAGACATTGCTTGTCGTTTCATTGGCGTCGAGCACAACGACGTCGATCGCATTGCGCTGCAGCAGCCGTGCGGCCTCACTGGCAATTTTCTGCGTTTGGCCTTCGACCGTTCCGTAAATCAACAAAGTGCGCATGTTTGCTGACCAATCTTTATCGACGAAGACGGATTGCACGCACAGACTACAACCCCGCGCGCACGACTGCGGATGAGACGTCAGCAAAGATAATTGGCGAAAAATCCCATAACATTGATCTATGTCATCCTCGCAAAGAAAAACGCATTGTTTTGCAGAGACTTGGCTTTCGGCGTCGAGCCCAACGTAATACCAATAATGAAATCGCAGCCTTATGTGGTTTAGCTTTCATCTAGTGCTCAAGATTAATTTATGCTTCTACCGCCACCTTACACGTGCGGCGACACTACGCGCGGGTCACCGCAAGCCCGTGGTTTCTTGCTGCCACGGGGTCCCAAGCAGCCGTTCGGGGGGAGGGGCTGCTTGGGACTTAGCGGCAGGCGATCGCCTCCGCCGGTTGCGTCTCCAAAGCTGTGCACTGCACCGTCGTCTTTTGTCGACATGAGGTTGGACGCCACGATGCTGGCGCATCGACCGACAGGACAGGTGTGCCAGGAGAAGGAGCCCTACGCCTTGAGTGACTAACAAGCCTTGGCGACACGATAACGGATACCACCGAGGATCCGTTCGGCAGACCGCAGTGTGGTGTCGACAATCTCATCCTGCTCCTCGGCGAGGACGCCAGGCCAACTCAATCCGGTCAAGTGCTCCGACGTCTCGCGCGCCACGTCGTCGATGCGCACCACACCATCTGGAACTCTACTGAGTAATTCAACGTAGAGCATCTCGACAAGCCAGCCCAGGATCGCGATATCGGCTTCGAGGTCACGTAGGTGCCGCGTGTGATCCGTCATTTCTTATGCTCCTATTTTGCACAGTATAATGCCATTGCACCGCCGCAATTATAGGTTGCTTGTGTACACAGCTACACTCTCACAGCCGACCTAACTTTATGATGACGCACAAATTAATTTCATACTTTTTTTCATACGCGACGTAAGGAAATAAAAATGCGAACAGATATTCATTTCAGGTTCAAGCTTTCGTTATGCGGACGGCCTCATTGTCGAGGGCACTGATTCCCAACTTGACGTGAGGCAAACCTGAATGACACGCGCACGCACATCTCCCCCGGTCTTGGACGGGCGTTCAGCGAGCAGAGTTCATCGTCAACCGAGCAGCCCTGGCGCATTCGTCACGCAGGCAACAGCATCCGGCGACGAGATGGTTGACGAAGGTGGCACTGATACGACCTACGAAAACGTCCTGAGTGCCGATCGCCTGATCGACCGCCTGCAGGCCCATGAGCAACTTGCCGCGGCACTCAATGCCGAAGCGGACAAATGCACCGCGCGCGCGGCACACCTCGTCGACAGCGGCTGCGCAGCTCTCCCTAAGACAACCGATGACCCCGCTCTGCGTGAAAAAATTCTCCAGGATATTCTGCGGTATCGCCAAGCCCCGATGCGGCGTCTCGAGTATCGCCCCTTCTCCGGCGAGCGCACGGTCTGTCCAAGATGCTGGGTGATGGATGGCCGGCGTTGTACGGGCCCGATCGACCCCACCGGTCAATTCTACGCCTGCCTTGGTTGTGGCCCGACTTGGAAGATCTCCCATCTCCACAAGTTGTAGGTCAACATATTCGCACATTTCTCAGCGAGCCGTGCCGTCACGTATTCGGGACTGGCAACCGCACGATCATTGCACGCGCGTCAGATTGCGTCCGGTCCAAGGCGCAAGTTTGCTGTTGAGCGATCGCATTTGCCGCTTTGAGTCCGGCCGATCTCCGCTATACCCGTCCTAAGCGACTTCCGTTGCTCGTGCAGTTTTGTGCACTGACGTGCGTCTGTTTGCCGGCGTTGGGTTCGTCTGACATTTCGGTGAAAATTGAGGC
>JBPCVZ010000109.1:0-4551 GCA_051010015.1 Hyphomicrobiaceae bacterium | reverse complement strand
TCCGAGAACGACCTCGACAAGCGCAGGGCGCTCTATGCGAAAATCCAGAAGATCGTCGTCGACGATGCGCCGATCGCGTTCATGGTGACATCGCCGTACCACACCATCTGGAACAAGGAACGCGTCGGCAATCCGCCGGTCGATTCGATCTGGGGCACCCAGGTTCCCTGGGACAACGTCTACATCAAGCAGTAATCCAACTGCTCGTTTGACGTAGACCGTGCCCGGCACCGCAAGGCGCCGGGCATCTGAAGGAACCGAGAGCCCAGAGTGGACCGGCCATGAAACTCCTGACTGTCCTTGCCCAGCGCGTCGGCAATGCACTCGTGCTGCTGATTGCCGTGATCATCTTCAACTACATCCTGTTGTCGCTGGTGCCGGGAGACATTGCCGAAACGATCGCCGGTGAAAGCGGCGGCGCCAGCGCCGAGGTCATGGCCGAAATCCGCCGCAGCTACGGCCTCGACCAGCCCTTCTACTATCAGCTGTATTCCTATGTGACGCGTGTGCTGCAGGGTGATCTCGGCACGTCATACTACTTCAACTTGCCGGTCACCGACTTGATCCTCGAGCGACTGGGCCCGACGCTGCTGCTGGTGACGACGTCCTTGCTGATGGCCATTTTCATCGGCACGCTGCTCGGCGTGATTGCCGCACAAAAACCAAACGGCTGGTTCAGCCACTTCATCACGGTGCTGGCGCTGATCGGCTTCTCCGCGCCGGTGTTCTGGACCGCGTTCATGCTGATCGTCCTGTTCGTGTCGATCCTCGAGCTGCTGCCGCTCACGGGCATGGCCGAGCCGACGACGGCGAAAGGGACGCTCGCCTGGTACCTCGACGTCGCCTACCATCTCATCCTGCCGGCGCTATCCCTGGCGTCGATCTACATCGCGCAGTACAGCCGCCTGGCCCGCGCCAGCATGATGGACATTCTCGGCTCCGACTACATTCGCACCGCCCGCGCCAAGGGCCTCGGCCAGCGCATGGTCGTCTACAAGCACGGACTGCGCAACGCGATCATTCCGGTGATCACGATTGCCGGGCTGCAGTTCTCGCATATCTTCTCCGGAGCCGTCGTCATCGAGACGGTGTTCAACTGGCCCGGCCTCGGCACGTTGGCGCTCGAATCCATTCTTCGCGCCGATACGCCGACGATCATGGGCATCCTGTTCTTCTCGGCGTTTGTCGTCATCGTGTTCAACCTGCTGACCGACCTCGCCTATCGGCTGGTCGATCCGCGCATTCGCACGTCGGCAACGACATGAGCCAGGAGCATGCGATGAAATCTCCTGCATCGACGCCAGCAGTGATCGGCGACGAAATGGACCAGACGCCGCTGCGCATCGAAAATCCGTTCGTCGAGTTCCTGCGCATGTACGTGCGCAACATTGCCGCCGTCGGCGGCTTCATCGTCTTTCTCGCGATCGTCCTGATGGCAGTGATCGCGCCGATGGTGATGAACGCCGATCCGTTCGAAATCGTTTGGTCACCTTCCGCGCCGCCGGGCCAGGACGGGTTCTTCCTCGGCACCGACAATCTCGGGCGCTCGATGCTGGTCGAGATCATCTACGGCGCGCGCGCGAGCCTGGCCGTCGGTGCCGCCGCCGCCAGCATCACGATCGTCATCGGGTTGTTGATCGGCTGTCTCGCCGGCTATTATCGCGGCTGGGTCGACGAAGTGCTGATGCGCATCACGGAGTTCTTCCAGGTGCTGCCGCCGCTGCTGCTCTCGATGGTGCTGGTGGCGTTGTTCTCGCCGACCCTGAACACGGTGATCTTCGCGATCGGCATCGTCAGCTGGCCAGGGGTCGCGCGCCTGGCACGGGCGGAGTTCCTGAAGATTCGCGAACTCGAATACGTCAAGGCGGCGCGTTCGATCGGCGCAACCGACGGGCGCATCATCTGGCGCGTTATCCTGCCGAACGCCTTGCCGCCGCTGATCGTGACGGCGGCGTTGACCGTCGGCTCGGCCATCCTGTTTGAAGCGGCGCTGAGCTTTCTCGGGCTGAGCGATCCCAACGTGATGAGCTGGGGCAAGATCATCGGCGACAACCGCGACTACCTGCTCGAGGCGCCGTGGACCGTGATGTTCCCGGGCCTCGCCATCTTTTTCACGGTGCTCGCCGTCAACCTGATCGGCGACGGCCTCAACGACGCCTTCAATCCAAAACTGAGGGAGCGCTAGGCATGGCCGACATTTCGCCCGGCGCGCTTCTCGACGTCGCCGACCTGCAGGTCGAGTTCAAGACACGTCATGGGGTCGCCCAGGTTCTCGATGGCATCAGCTTCGCACTGGCGCCCGGCGAGACGCTCGGCATCGTCGGCGAGTCCGGCTGCGGCAAATCGATGACCGCATTGTCGATCATGGGATTGGTGCCGCAGCCGCCCGGTGAGATTGCCGGTGGCACCATTCGGTTCGCCGGCGAAGACCTGTTGCAGGCGAGCGAAGAGCGCATGCGCCAGATCCGCGGCAACGAAATCTCGATGATCTTCCAGGAGCCGATGACGTCGCTCAACCCGGTCTATTCGATCGGCGACCAGATCGCCGAAACCGTGATCCTGCACCAGGGGCTGTCGCGCCGCGATGCCTGGGACCGCGCGATCGAAATGCTCAAGGCGGTGCACATCCCGGCTCCGGAAAAGCGCGTCCGCGAATATCCCCATCAGCTGTCGGGTGGCATGCGCCAGCGGGCCATGATTGCCATGGCGGTCGCCTGTCAGCCGCAGGTGCTGATCGCCGATGAACCGACAACGGCCCTCGATGTAACGGTGCAGGCCCAGGTCTTCGATCTCCTCCTCGAGCTGCGCGAGACGACCGGGACGGCGATCGTGCTCATCACCCATGACATGGGCGCGATTGCCGAACTCGCCGACCGCGTCACGGTGATGTACGCAGGCCGCATGATCGAGAGCGGTGCGGTTGAGCAGATCCTGGATTCACCGCGCCACCCCTATACGCGGCGCCTGATCGCCTGCGTGCCCCATCTCGAGGAAAATCCGCCACTGGAGCGCTCATTGCTGGAAGAAATTCCGGGCGTCGTGCCGGCCCTGACCGATCTTGGTACCGGCTGTGCGTTTGCCCCGCGTTGTCATGAAAGAATGCAGCGCTGCGACAGTGACAAGCCGGCTTCTCTGGACGTTGCGGCGGGCCATCGCGCAAGTTGCTGGTTGATGACCGAGGAGGGTGCAGTGTGACCGGAGCGTCCAATGCCAACCTGATCCGCATAGAGGACCTCAAGGTTCATTTCAAAACGAGCCGCAAGGACTGGTTCTCGCCGGCCCAGGTCGTGCATGCCGTCGATGGCATCAGCCTTGCCATCAAGCGCGGCACGACGTTCGGTATCGTCGGCGAGTCGGGCTCGGGAAAGTCGACGGCGGCACTCGCCCTGCTGCGGCTGGTGCCGATCACGGCGGGTCGCATCTACCTCGACGATGACTTGCTTTCCGAGGCGACCGGCGAGGAATTGCGGCAGCTGAGGCGAAAAGTCCAGATCATTTTTCAGGACCCCTATTCATCGCTCAACCCGCGCGACCGCGCCGGCGCGATCGTGCGCGAACCACTCGACCTGATGGACGTTGGCGCCGCCGACGATCGTGACGAGCGCGTCGCTGAGCTGTTTGCCAAGGTCGGATTGAGGCCGGAGCAACGGGCGCTGTTTCCACACCAGTTTTCGGGTGGTCAGCGGCAGCGGATCAGCGTTGCGCGCGCGATTGCCAGTCAGCCCGAACTGGTCGTCTGCGACGAGCCGGTTTCGGCACTGGACGTTGCGATCCAGGCACAGATCATCAACATGCTGCGTCAGCTGCAGGACGAGTTCGGCCTGACCTATCTGTTCATTTCGCACGACCTCGGCGTCATGCAGTATATTTGCGACGAGATCGCCGTCATGTATCTCGGCCAGATCGTCGAACAGGCCGACCGCATCTCACTGTTCAAGCGACCGCTGCATCCCTACACCTGGGCGCTGATCAAGGCGGTCCCATCGGCCCGCTCGGGCGGGCGCAAGAACCGCGACCGGGTGCATCTCGAAGGTGACCCGCCGTCGCCGATCGACTTGCCGGCCGGTTGCCGCTTCGCGGGCCGCTGCCCGTTCGCCGACGCGCGCTGCCATGTCGAGGCGCCCGTCATGCGGTCCTTTTCCGATGGACATCAGGCAGCCTGCCATTTGATCGACGAGAGTGGCGTGCCGCCGCACGAGAAGCTTCCGAGCGCGACAGCGTAGAGCTTAATCAATACGAGCGTCCTGCCCGACGTTGACAAAGAAAATCTGCGCACCCCTGTTGACAGGCCACATTTCAACAAGTATCAACCGCGTCCCGCAGCAAAGAGCTGCAGATCAGCAAACCAAGAGCAGGACAATGTTCCGCTATTCCGCAACATCAATTTCGCTCGGTAGCACCGCCAGCTTTGGCTGGTGTGCGAACGACTGTTGATGCGCGGAGGGTGCTGACCTAACAAACTCACGATCCCCTCATTGCGACGCTGCCAGGCAGCATCCATCCGCGCGCATTCGAAACATGGAAGCGCAATCCGATGGACGGCGACGGAAC
>JBPCVZ010000108.1:0-5664 GCA_051010015.1 Hyphomicrobiaceae bacterium | reverse complement strand
CAACTCGGCCCATCGATCGTAGTTCTCGCGCTGACCGCGAATGAAGACCAAACCATTGATGCTGCTGGACCCGCCGATGACGCGCCCGCGCGGCCACTCGATGGATCGGCCGGCAACGCCCGCATGGGGCTCCGTGGCAAATCGATGCGATACCCGCGGATTGGTCATCGTCTTGAAGTAACCGACTGGCAACTTCATCCAGAAGCTGCGGTCCCAGCCGCCTGCCTCCACGAGCAGTACATTGTTCGTCGCGCGTTCGGAAAGGCGGTTGGCCAGCAGGCAGCCCGCCGATCCGGCGCCAACGATAATATGGGTAAACGTCGCCGGGCGTTCGGTCACGATTTACTCTTTGAGCTGAACCGGCTCGATATAGGGCAATCGAGCCTTCGCCTTGGTTGGCGCGGCACCCGCATTTCGGATGTATTTCTGATCGCCATCCTCGGCGGCCGTGTAGGCCCAATAGGGCTCACCACCGTTGGAGCGATAAATGAAGCGGCGACGGCGCTGCGATTCGAGACACAAACGGTTGACCTCTTCAGGGTCCCAGTCATGCAGGACAGCCGCGCGCAGCTCGGCAGCCGTTTCCGCCATGTCCGGGCGCTCGGCGATGTTCTCGAGTTCCAGCGGGTCCGCTTCGAGATCATACAGCAGGCCGGGATAACCATGCGTGTACATGTACTTGTAGCGGTCGCGCCGGATCATCCGGCACGGCGCGCGGATGCCCTCGCCCGTGTATTCAGCGATGACCTCGTTTGACCAATCATCATCCTGACCGGTGAGCAGTCCTGTCAGGCTGTTGCCAGCGATCGGGTCGATCATCTCCGGCGGCTTCCCGTCGCTCGCGATATCCACGAACGTCGGCAACAGATCGACGAGCGAAACGAGTTTGTCTTCGCGCCGCGCCGGGTAGGCGGCCGGATAAGAGACAATCATCGGCACGCGAACGGACCATTCGTAGAAGGTTTGCTTGTACCACATGCCACGTTCGCCAAGCATCTCGCCGTGATCGCCGAGAATGACGATGACGGTGTCTTCATCGAGCCCGGTCGCCTTCATCGCCTCCATGAGACGGCCGACCTTGTCGTCGAAATAGCGCACCATGCCGTAGTAGGCGTGGCGAGCCGTGCGAATGTGTTCGTCGGTGACGTCAACGAGATGGTTGGCGTGCGCATAGTAGAGCCACTTGCTGTGCTCGTCGCGCTCTTCGACCGGGATCATCGGGACTGTCGGCATGTCGATTTGATCATGGTCGAACAGATCCCAGTACTTCTCCGTGATCGTGAAGGGAGAGTGGGGATGTGAGAACGACACGAACAGGAAGAACGGGTCGTCCTGCTCGTAGCGGGCAAGGTCATAGATCTTCTGAATGCCGCGCGCTTCGACATCATCGTCGAAGTCGATCTGCAGGCTGCGGACGCACTTGCCGGACTGGACGACGGGCAGCATCGAAATCCCGGTCGGGCGGAATTCCGGTTCGTTGGGCCAGTCCGGTGTCCAGGCGTAGTTCGATGGATAGACATCGGTCGTCAGCCGCTGCTTGAAGCCGTGCAACTGATCGGGGCCGATGAAGTGCATCTTGCCGCACAGCGTCGTCGAATATCCAAGATCATTGAGGTAGTGCATCATCGTCGGCGCGGATGACGGCAGCTCGACGGCATTGTCCCAGTTGCGAATGGCGCTGGCGTAGCGGCCTGTCAGCATCGAGCAGCGCGATGGCGCGCAGAGCGGGAAGTTGCAGTAGGCGTTGTCGAACACGACACCGCGCTCCGCCAGCGCCTCGATATGCGGTACGTTGACCAGGGGATGGCCGTAGACCGACAGCGCCTGCGGTGCCAGCTGATCCGCCTGAATAACGAGGATGTTGGGTTTCTTCTTTGACATTGCGGAACCTTGATAAGCTAAGCGTTCTCAATAGGGAGGGTGTGGGAGTTCAACGAGGTTGCGGGCGCCCGGGCGGTGTAAAGCCGAGCCGAGTGAACGCTTCCGGCGGCGCCTCATTGCGCGTCAGGATGTCGATCATCGACCTCTCCAGTCGCTGTCGGACCTCGGGGTCATCAATCGGCGTTGCCTGCCCGGGATCGGCTTCCATGTCGTAGAGCACCGTGGTCGTGTCGTCGTAGGCCCCTTGTCCGGGATGGCCGCTCGGTTGTCCTGCCGCATTGCGCCGGGCGGGCAGCTTCAACAGCGGAACACCGTCGGAAAAGTTGAACTCATTGGTGAGAGTCGCATCACGCAGGTCGTCCTTGTCAAACAGCGATTTCTGGCGCATCGGCATCAGCGTGTACTCATAGAGTTCATGGGCGGTCATGTCCTCGGGATAGAGGAAATACACGTAGCGGCCGTCAGCGATGTTGGTTGCGGCGCCAAACATGCCAAAGATCGCGGCGTCGCGAACGCTCTTGTCATGCGCCAAGGTCGCGTTGAGCCGATGACCTTCGACGCGGTCGGGCACATCGATGCCGAACCAGTCGAGGAATGTCGGCATGAGATCGATCGTCTGGGTCAGGGCGCTGCGGCGTTCGCCGGCGTGTTGCGCAAACTCGGGGTGGTAGATCACCATCGGAATGTGGGCGACCTCGTCGTAGAACGGCATCCGGCATTTGATCCACCACTCGTGCTCGCCGAGCAGGATGCCGTGATCGGTGGTCATGACCAGCGCCGTATCATCCCACATGTCGTGCTCGTCCATGTAATCGAGCAGGCGACCGAAGTAGTCGTCGCACATGGCCAGCAGCGCTGCATAGTTGGCACGGATTTCTGCAATTTCGCCCGCTGTCTCCTCGACCCTCCGGTAGCGCGGCCACTCCATGACCGGCCCTTCGTATCCGGTCGCAAACATCTTGCGGAAGCGCTCCGGCGCGTGGAACGGCTCGTGCGGGTCGAACAGCTCGATGTGCAGGAACCAATTGTCCGCATCCCGGTTCGTGTCGAGAAATTCGAAGGCCGCGTCGTAGCTGCGCGGGGTGCAGTAGTCCTGCTCGTCACGCATGAACTCTCGATTGATCAGATGCTGTATGCGGCCATCCGTGCGGGTCTCGGAAAACTGCATCGGGTGAAAATCGCGGCGAAAGCGCTCCAGCGGCGGCTCGACCATCGCTTTCCATTTGTCCCATTCCTGGCCGCGAATGAATTCCCAGCTGTTGTAGCGATTGTGGTAGCTGGAGCCGCCGTCCTCCCAGTAGTGGTAGTGATCGGAGATCAGGTGTGTATAAACGCCGTTCGCTTGCAGGATCTCCGCGATGGAATCGTCAAACGGCTCCAACGGGCCCCAGCTGCGATGCAGAAAATTCATCCGCCCGGTATGCATCTCGCGCCGGGCCGGCATGCACGGCAGACTGCCGGCGTAGTGCTGGTCGAATGTTATGCCGCGACTGGCCAGCCGGTCGAAGTTCGGCGTTGGGATGCTGGTGCCGCCGTAACAGCCGAGGGCGGCCCGGACCAGCGAGTCTTGCAGTACGAAAATGACTTTCATGACGCATTCTCTATTGGGGCGCCGAAGGGGCGCCAAAACGCGCAGCCGGGTTTAGACCTGCCACGAACGTGGGCCGACTAGGTCGGCGAACTTTCTTCCTGCGGGATCGCACCCGTCCGGCGCTGGTAGACCAGCAAGCCAATCGTCAGAGCGGTCAGGCCCCAGAAGAACCAGCAGATGCCGCTGCGCACGAAGATGGTCCAATCACCCTGTCCGAGCAGCAGTGCCTGGCGGAAGTTATCCTCAAGAAGTGGTCCGAGAATAAAGGCGATCAGGAAGGGAGCGGCCGGAATGCCAAGGCGCAACATGGCAAAGCCAACGACACCCATCGTGAACATCACCAGCACATCCAGAATGGTGTTGTTGATGACGTACGTCCCGAATACGCACAGCGTGAGTACGATTGGAAACAGAATGCGTTGAGGTATATCGGCGATCTTCGAGATCGTCCGGATCGAAAACTTGCCAACGACAAACAGGTACGCCGAACTCAGCATGATCCCCATGAAGAGCGCATAGATCATGTCGATGTTCTGCTGGAACATAAGCGGACCCGGGCGCAGACCATGGATCATGAAGGCGCCCAAAATGATCGCTGTGATAATGTCACCGGGAACGCCCAATGCGAGCAGCGGAATCAACGTCGCGCCGGCCACGCCGTTGTTGCCGGCCTCCGAGGCGGCGACACCGTCGATTTCCCCGGTACCAAATTTTTCAGGGTTGCTCGATGTCCGACGGGCTTCGCTGTACGAAAGAAATGCGGCCGGCGCTCCGCCAATGCCGGGTATCACGCCAAGAACAACACCAATGACGGAGCCACGAATGATCGTCTTGAAGGACCTGCGATAGTCCGCAAATGTGGCGCCGACGCCGGCGAGCGCGCCGAGGTTCCTCGCCATCTCCGTGCGCGAATAGTAATTAAGCACTTCGGGGATCGCGAACAGGCCAATGAGCACCGGAATGATGTTCAGTCCACTCATTAACTCGACCTGGCCAAAGACAAACCTGTTTGTCCCATAGATCAGGTCGAGGCCGACGACGGACAGCATCAGCCCGAGGCAGGCCGAACCCAGCCCCTTGAGCAGCACGTTGCCAGAGACGCTGGCGATGATCGTCAGCGAGAACACGATAAGCGTGAAAAACTCCGGCGGACCAAAGCTCAGTGCGAACGTTGCCAGAAGGCCGGCAAAGAATATTAACGAGAGATTGGAAACAAAGTCGGCTGTACACGATGAGTAGAGCGCCATGTCGAGTGCGCGCCTTGCCTCTCCTTTTTGTGCCATCGGATAGCCATCGAGGCTGGTACAAGATGCTGCCGGTGTGCCCGGGGCATTGATCAAGATGGCGGTAATTGATCCGCCGTAGAGGCCGCCCTTGTAAACACCGAGCAACAGAAGGATGCCGGTGACCGGCTGCATCGTAAAGGTGAACGGTAACGCCAGGGCAACGCCCATCGGCGTCGTCATTCCCGGAATAGCACCAATGACAGTGCCGACAATCACGCCAACGAAAAGCGCGACAGCGTTTTCCGGTTGAGCGAATAAGACGAACGCATTGCCCAAGGTCTCCCACATGATAATCAGATCCTGAGCAGCAGATTTTCAAGGACGCCGGTTGGAATTGCCAGTCCGGTCGCTTTCGTAAAGAAGATGTAGAGCGCGAGAGGCGTAACAATACTGATCAAAGCAATGAGCCAAATACGTCGCTCTCCGCCGATCACCATGAGCACGGCCATCGCTATTGTCGGAACCAGGACAAACCCGAACGTTTCAAGAGACAAATAAAGGACAAAGCAAACCGCCATCACCACATAGGGTCGGACCACCAGCCAAACAGAGCGCTGTTCGCCGCCAACGACCGGTTGGTTCGCATTTGATGAACGGTCGAGCACGGAAGACGCGATCAGAGCCAGCCCGATAACACTGATCACAACACCGACGGTGTTCGGCCAAAACGAGGGTGACAACGCCCGAAACTGCAAAGATGGCGGGCTCTCGATACCGAACGGAATGAGGACGGCGAGGGCGAGCACCCCCAGCGTTAGGAACACGACGCCTGACGCCAAGTTCGATTTTGCCCACATCTACTTGGTTCCCCAAATCACAATCATCGGTTGGCTGCCTCTTCACCAAGGAATGAACCGTTGATCAATGTTTTTGTGGGGGCAAATGCGTTGCCCCCACACGTTGCAT